>NZ_JBVJGZ010000038.1:0-54253 GCF_055587025.1 Streptomyces sp. NPDC048600
GAGGAGCGGGCGCTGGCCATCACCGAGGCAGCCCTGGGCGCCGACCACCCCGACACCGCCCTCCGCCTGGGCAACCTCGCCACCACCTTCAGTGATCTGGGCCGGCACGCCGAGGCTCTGCCGTTGGAGGAGCGGGCGCTGGCCATCACCGAGGCGGCCTTGGGCCCCGACCACCCCACCACCGCCCTCCGCCTGGGCAACCTCGCCAGAACCTTCAGTGAGCTGGGGCGGTATGCCGAGGCCGTGCCGTTGGCGGAGCGGGCGCTGGCCATCACCGAGGCGGCCTTGGGCCCCGACCACCCCACCACCGCCAACCGCCTGGGCAACCTCGCCAGAACCTTCAGCAACCTGGGCCGGCACGCCGAGGCCGTGCCGTTGGAGGAGCGGGCGCTGGCCATCACCGAGGCAGCCCTGGGCGCCGACCACCCCGACACCGCCCTCCGCCTGGGCAACCTCGCCACCACCTTCAGTGAGCTGGGGCGGTATGCCGAGGCTCTGCCGTTGGAGGAGCGGGCGCTGGCCATCAGCGAGGCAGTCCTGGGCCCCGACCACCCCGACACCGCCCTCCGCCTGGGCAACCTCGCCAGAACCTTCAGCAACCTGGGCCGGCACGCCGAGGCCGTGCCGTTGGCGGAGCGGGCGCTGGCCATCACCGAGGCAGCCCTGGGCGCCGACCACCCCGACACCGCCAACCGCATGGGCAACCTCGCCACCACCTTCAGTGAGCTGGGCCGGCACGCCGAGGCCGTGCCGTTGGAGGAGCGGGCGCTGGCCATCAGCGAGGCGGCCCTGGGCACCGACCACCCCACCACCGCCCTCCGCCTGGGCAACCTCGCCGCCACCTTCAGTGATCTGGGGCGGTATGCCGAGGCTCTGCCGTTGGCGGAGCGGGCGCTGGCCATCACCGAGGCAGCCCTGGGCGCCGACCACCCCGACACCGCCAACCGCCTGGGCAACCTCGCCACCACCTTCAGTGAGCTGGGCCGGCACGCCGAGGCTCTGCCGCTAAAGGAGCGGGCGCTGGCCATCACCGAGGCAGCCCTGGGCCCCGACCACCCCGACACCGCCATCCGCCTGAACAGCCTCAAAGCAATCCGCACGTTGCTGGAATCCGCATCCGAAGACGAACACGAGCCCTAGCCGGGCCGATGCCCCAACAAAGACCGGGCCCCCGAAGCCGAAGAGGTTGCCTTCGCCAGTGTGTTGCGCGGAGCCCCAAGGCATATCGGATCCCGTCAATGGTCTGTGAACGAGGCTTGACATGGATCATTAAGCCGCGTTCGCAGACTCTTACTCGGTGGTCGACAGGTTCGCGCGCACGCCCCTCCGCCGATCAAGTGTCGGCATACATGTCGAGGTGTCAGGTAGGCAGGCGCACGGCCAAAGCGCTGCACACGATGACGTTCCCGGGCCCCGTGCTAGCGGTGCAGCTGTACGGCCGGCGATGGAAGGTCCAGAACCTCGGCGAGTGCGCCTATAACGGCAGAGCAGTGGTCCGGCAACTGCCCAGAGGCCCAATCGGCTGCCAGCGCCAGAAAGTCGACGAGGTCGCGCTCGACACCGGTAAGAAGGTGACGGAGCTCGGTGACTGGCAACTCGATCACCGGGCTGTCGCCCTGTTCAGCATTGACCGTGAGCCGGATGGTGTTGCCGAAGCGCTCCGCGATCGGTGACACGGGGTCGTGGCCGAACCCGAGCAGGCCGCCGTCGTCGATGAATCGCTGCCAATCGCGCCAGTCCTCCAGCCCATCGCAGCAACCGGGTAGAAAGGTGACGCCGCTGGAGTTGTCGGTCACCCGCAGGCCGCCGGCCGCAAAGAGTATGTCGAAGGTGAGCAGTCCGTGAAGGAACGAGTCGAGTGCGGCGACCGGTCGGGGCGGACGATCGCCGTCAGGGTCGACGTCGTTGCAGCCGGCGATGCGCATCACCGCTGCCCCGATCTCAGCACGTGACAGCTCGCCGCTGAGCGGCAGGAAGCTGAACGACTCGAACTCAGCAACAGGCCAGAGGTCGAACCCGGCAGTGGTGGTCATCTCCAAGACGGGCTGCATCACGATCACCCGGCGCAGTCTTCCCCATCCTCCGCCCGCCTCGCCTCCCGGTTACACCGAGCCCCCTCGCACGCACCGACTCGCCGGTCCCGACCATGCTGGTGCCGAGCCCGGGAATGATCTCTCTGCTTCCCATGCTGCTGGTGAAAGCCGCGAGGACCGAGGGCAGCTTGGGAGCAGTAGCCGCCCTCTCGGATGGTCCGGAAAGGGCTGTGAACATGGCTTGACCTGGATCATCAAGCCGCTTTCGCAGACCTCAACAGGCGGTTTGCCAGGGGCGTAGCGGCGGCCGTCCACAGTCGCGTGTGAGGCAAGGCTCCGGGGCGTGTGCCGTCAGTCGAATGCCACGACCAGGCGGACAGCGCCGTCACCGAAGCGGTCGGCCAGGGCCTTCATCACGGCGAAGACGTGCGGCCAGTGAGTCTCCGGGCCCAGCACAGTACCCGCGGTCAGTGGTTCGTAGGCGCAGGCCAGATCGCCGTTGGTCCACGCAACGGGTCCTGAGCTGCTGCGCGAGTCCACCGGTGGCTCGCCGACCACGGACAGGACCTCCGTCGGCCACTGATGGGATACGAGCTGGCGATGCAGCGCCGACGGGCGCGACTGCTTGTGCCAGGCCACTCGGCCGACGAAGTGCTCCGGTCGGGTTTCGGGATCGATGGAAGCGAGCTCGTCCCAACTGACCCAGCTCGCACCGTCCAGCTCACCCCGGGCAACCCAGGAGCTGAGCTCCGAGCGCATGGCGCTCGACAGGTCAACGGGAAGCCCACGGCTGGGTGCGAGGGGCGGGAAGCCCGCGTAGTTGCGCACTCCGAAGAGCAGACCGAAGGCCGTGTAGTCGGTCTCGTCGTACAGCGGCCACAGATCCATTGCGGTCACCCATGGTTCACCGTCGTAGTCCTCGGTGCCTGCATGAGGGTGACGAAACTCGACCCCGCCATAAATGTCCGTGCCCATGGTGGCGCACGTTAGCGGCCCTGGTTTGAACCATGCACGCCACTTTTGAGGGGCAGCGTCCTCCGGCCTCCGTGACGGTCGCGACCAGAAGTTCTGTGCCGGTGCCCGTGATGGCGCTCCCCAACGGCCCTTGCCTGCACGACAAGCATCACTATTGAGGGGCGGGGAGGGAAGCGGTCCTTGTCGCGTCGTGTCCGGACCGCCGGTCAGCCACTCAGGTGGGCCAGTAGTTCGTCACCCGCGGGGTAGTGCTGTTCCTGGGGGAGCAGTCGGGTTGCTGTGTCCAGTTCGCCGCTGCCGACGAGTGTGCGGATCTGGTGGGCGAGCGGGGTCACGTCGCGGATGGACACGATCCACTCGTTCGCGTAGCGCGACGATGCCTCGCCCGAGAGTCCCAGTTGCAGCGAGCGGTGCGGCAGGGGACGCAAATGCAGATCGCGCTCGGGATCCCACTGGACGCGGGCCGGTGAGCGCTTGAGGTCACGCTGCCAGGTGACGCGATCGGGATGCAGTCCGCGAACGTAGTGCGACAGGCACGCGTTGCGCAGCGCCCAGTCGAAGCCGTCGCGAGTGATCTCGACGGCGAGGACGGTCTCCTGACCCTCTTTCGTGCCCCAACCGGAGCGGTACATCATCCACAGGAAACTGGGCTTGATCCACGTCATGCGGTCGGGTTTCCACGCGGCGGGGAAGCGGCCCTTGCGGGCGGCGGGTTCGCCGATCTCCGGGCGGTACGCCTGGTAGACGGTGATCGTGGACGCCGTGTGCAGCGCGCGGATTCTGCGGAGCGGTTCTTCCATGGCGTACAGCGTGGAGTCGGTCAGATCAGGAAGCCACCGATTTTGGACCGCCTCTTGCGCCGGGATCCGACAACTCCGTTGGGTGAACCTGACGAAGCGTGGATCATGAAGTCGTGATGAGGTGGACGAAGAAGGCGGGTCCGGTCGAGCAACTGGAGCGGGAGCCGGAACTCTCCGCATACCAGAGCGCGATGCGGAGTCGACTCCTCGCCGCCCCGGTGGTGCCGGCACCCGAACCCTGGCGGCCCATTCCGTTCGTCCCGGTCGGTGGGCTCCTCGGCATCGGCTTCGCATCGCATCCTGGCAACGGCCACGATCTGGTGATGGTCGTCTCGCACGACGGTCACGGTCTCTTCGACGCCGTCACCGGAGAGAAGATCGCCCGGGACCGTGACCCCGATCCCGTGAACAGCACCCCCGACGCGGTTGCCGACTTGTCCTGCCCCGGACTGGGGCCGATCAGCGGGAGCCGCGTACGCATCGCAGGACTCTTCGGCGGAGGGCTTCATGCCACGACCGCGGACGGCTGGACCCTGGAGGCAGTCACCCCGGCCTGGCCGAACGAGCGTGTCCTGCTGTCCACTGATGGCGGGCTGCCCCACGCCGGTCCGCACGGAGAACGGTGGTGGCACATCCTTCACTCGAACTACTCCACACTCAGGGCATTCGGCTTCTCGCCCTCCGGGCACACCATCGCCGTAGCGACCAGCAGCGACCTTTCCCTCTGGACACGTGCGGCAGACGACAGCGCCGCGGCATGACCGACCCCACCGCCCAAAAGGACTGTGAACGCGGCTTGACCTGGATCAAGCCGTCCTTCCTGTGGATGATGTACCGCTGCGGATGGGGCGTGAAGGAGGGGCAGGAGACCGTGCTCGCCGTGGAGATCAGCCGGGACGGCTTCGAGTGGGCGCTGCGCAACGCGTGCCTGTCGCACTACGTGCCCGAGCTGTACGCCGATCAGGCGGAGTGGAAGCGGCAGTTGCAGCGGTCTCCGGCGCGGGTGCAGTGGGATCCGGAGCGGGATCTGCGGCTTCGGCCGCTGCCGTACCGGTCGTTGCAGCTGGGCCTCGCGGGGGAGGCGACCGAGCGGTACGCGGACGAGTGGATCGTGGGCATCGAGGACGTCACGCCGCTGGCGACGGAGATCCATGAGCTGGTGCGGGCCGGTGAGCTGGAGGCCGCGGAGGCGTTGTTGCCGCGGGAGCCGGTCTACCCGTTGAGCGACGACGTGGCGGGCCATCTGCGGAGGTGAGCCACGTCGGGCGGCCGGTCAGGCGGCCCTGACCACCTCGCCGCGTACCGCCTCGGCCCATTGGACCACCAACAGCTCGTACTCCGAGCGCTGTTGAGCCGTCAGCTTGCCGCCCGCGCGTCTCCACAGCGCGCGGATCCGCTCGTTGACCTCGTCGGCGGAGCGCACGGAACCAAAGGCCTCGGAATCGGGGGACATGCGGGCCAGCCTAGGGGCAAGCACTGACACAGCGCTACCGGCCGGCTACGGGAAGGGACGGTATCGGCCGTGGCGGTTGTCCGGTACTGACCGCTCGATCAGTTCGGCCGGGTTGGGTGGGACCCGTCCGGCCAGGTGTTATGTGGTGCGGGGGGTGCGAGTCAGGGGTTCGAACGCGCCATGGATTCATGCGTGGGAGAGATCCCTGACTGTGTCAGGTGCCGATGTTCTTCAGGGCCTCGCGGATCGTCAGCGGGGCGAAGCGGGCGCGTTCGTGGGTGAGGAAGGCGCGGACGGCGTCGGGGTCGGTCTTGGCGTACTCGCGCAGGGCCCAGCCGATGGCCTTGCGGATGAAGAAGTCGGGGTGGCCGGACTGGCGGAGGCAGTAGGCGAAGAGACGGTCGGGGTCCGTGCGGTCCTTGTGGCGGAGCTGGTGGAGCAGGGCGGTCCGGGCGATCCACAGGTCGTCGTCGGCGATCCAGGCGTCCATCTCCGCGCCGAGCGCCGGGTCGGCCGCTACCAGCGCCCCGACCACGTGCGCGGCCAGCAGGTCGACGGTGTCCCACCAGGGGACCGTGACGATCAGTCGCCGGGCGACCGGGAGGAAGTCCGAGGAGCAGCGGCTCACGTACCGGCGCAGATAGTCGACCGCGAAGTAGTGGTACTCCCGTTCCGGCAGCTCCCAGCAGCGCAGGGCCACGGCCGTCAGGTCGGGTTCGGCGGGCCGGGCCGTGCCCGCCGTGACCGTGCGCGACAGGGTGCGGCGCAGGGGTGTGGGCAGGCCCAGGAAGGGTGCCACGTCCTTCATGTACGCGCGCATGGCCGCCGCCCGCTCGGGGTCGGCGGCGCCGGGGTAGACGTCGGTGAGCCGTGCCAGCAGGGTGTCGGCCAGCGCGCTGTCCGGGACCGCTACGGGGCCGGTACCTGTGACCGTCATGAGACGAACCATACGGCGATCACACACGTTCGTCGGTTAGTGTCACCGGATGCCGCTCGATGCCACCACCCGCTCTGGGGGCACCGCCGTCGTCGCCGCCCTCGCCGTTCCGGAACCCGTCGCCGTCCCCGCGCCGGTCCCCGCCGTCGGCCTCGCGGGGCGCTGCTCACGCCTGCTGCTGTCGCCCTGGTCCCGTTTCTCACTGCTCGTGGCGCTGCTCGCGGGCGCCGCCACGACCGTGCTGGTGTTCGAGCCGCAGCGGCTGCTGGCCGACGGGTGGCCACCGCATCTCGGCGGCGCGGCGGCGGCTCTCGTCTTCGCGGTGGCGTACGGACTGTGCACCGTGGCGTTCGTGCCCCGGCCGCTGCTGAACCTCGCCGCGGGCGCCCTGTTCGGCTCCCAGCTGGGGCTGGGCGCGGCCGTGGCGGGCACCGTGCTGGGGGCCGGGCTCTCCTTCGGTCTGGGGCGGATCCTCGGCCAGGACGCGTTGCGGCCGCTGCTGCGGGGGCGGCTGCTGACGGCCGCGGACGGGCAGCTCAGCCGGCACGGGTTCCGTTCCATGCTCGCGGTGCGGCTGTTCCCCGGGGTGCCGTTCCAGGCGGCGAACTACTGCGCCGCGATCTCCCGGATGGGCTGGCTGCCGTTCCTGCTGGCGACGGCGCTCGGGACGATCCCGAACACCGCCGCCTACGTCGTCGCGGGGGCCCGCGCCTCCACGCCGACCTCGCCCGCCTTCCTGATCGCGATGGCCTGCATCGCCCTGCCCGCGCTGGCGGGCGCGGTGGTGGCCTGGCGCAAGCGGCACCACCTGCGCGGGCGCTGAGGCTCAGATGTAACACCTGCGCGTGCGCTGAGGACTCAGAGGTGACACCTGCGTGTGCGCTGAGGCTCAGATGTAACACCTGCGTGTGCGCCGAGGGCTCAGAGGCATCAGCTCCGCGGGCGCCGAGGACTCAGACGGCCTCCAAAATCATCGCGTTGGCCAGGCCGCCCGCCTCGCACATCGTCTGGAGCCCGTAGCGGGCGCCGCGCTCGCGCATGGCGTGCGCGAGGGTGGTGGTCAGCCGGGTGCCGCTGGCGCCGAGGGGATGGCCGAGGGCGATGGCCCCGCCGTGCACGTTGACCCTGGCGAGATCGGCGCCGGTCTCCTGCTGCCAGGCCAGGACGACACTGGAGAAGGCCTCGTTGACCTCGAACAGGTCGATGTCGTCGAGGGACAGCCCGGCCCTGCGCAGCACCTTCTCCGTCGCCGGGACGACACCGGTGAGCATCAGCAGCGGGTCGGACCCGGTGACAGCGAAGCTGTGCAGCCGGGCGAGCGGGCGAAGGCCGAGACGGGCCGCGGTCTCGCTCGAGGTGATCAGGACGGCCGAGGCGCCGTCGTTGACCGGGCTGGCGTTGCCCGCCGTGACGTTCCACTCGATCTGTGGGAAGCGCTCGCCGAAGCCCGGGTCCTCGTAGGCGGGCCGCAGCCCCGCGAGGATCTCCGGGGTGGTCCCGGGGCGTACGCACTCGTCGCGCGAGACGCCGTGCAGGGGCGCCACCTCGGCGTCGAAGAGGCCCTGGTCCCAGGCCGCCGCCGCGCGCCGGTGCGAGGAGACGGCGAAGGCGTCCATCCGCTCACGGGTCAGCGACCACTTTGCGGCGATCAGTTCGGCGCTGATGCCCTGCGGTACCAGGCCCTCGGGGTAGCGCTCGGCCACGCCGGGGCCGAAGGGGTCGGCGCCGGGCGGCACGTTGGACCACATCGGCACCCGGCTCATCGACTCCACCCCGCACGCGACGACCAGGTCGTACGCGCCGGAGATGACGCCCTGCGCGGCGAAGTGCACGGCCTGCTGCGAGGAGCCGCACTGGCGGTCGACGGTGGTCGCGGGGACCGTCTCGGGGAAGCCGGCCGACAGCACCGCGTACCGCGTGGTGTTCATGGCCTGCTCGCCGACCTGGTCGACGGTGCCGCCGATCACGTCGTCGACGAGCGCGGGGTCGACGCCGGAGCGTTCGACGAGGGTGCGCAGGGTGTGGGCGAGGAGTTCGACGGGGTGGACCTGGGCGAGGGAGCCGTTGGGCCTGCCCTTGCCGATGGGGGTGCGTACGGCTTCGACGATCACTGCGTCACGCATCTGCGTGGCCTCCTGTGAGGGCAGGGGCGGCCGGTCGGTGCCGCCGCGGTGCGGTGCGGCGACCGGCGCGATTACCAGTGAGTAGGAAATCTGGACTCACTCTAGCGTCATGGGTTGGAAAATCAAACCCACTCGGTTGGGAAATCAAACCCTCACCTAGGATGGGGCGCATGGCCGCCACCAAGGACCCGCGCCCCTGCTCGATCGCCGACACCCTGGCGCTCGTCGGCGAGAAGTACTCCCTGCTCGTGCTCCGCGAGGTCTGCCTGGGCAACGGGCGCTTCGACCAACTGGTGCGCAACATCGGCGCCCCGCGCGACGTACTGGCCACCCGTCTGCGCCGCCTGGTGGACGCCGGCGTCCTCACCAAGCGCGTCTACAGCGAGCGACCGCAGCGCTTCGAGTACCGGGCGACACCGGCCGGGCTGGAGCTGGAACCGGTCCTGATGACCCTCAAGGAGTGGGGCGACCGCCATCTGCGAGGCGAGGACGACCGCCCGATGGTGATCGAGCACGACTGCGGCAACGAACTCGTCCCCGTCGTCACCTGCCGGGCCTGCGGCGGTGAGGTGCGCCACGAGGACCTCACGGCCCATCCCCAGAGCCCCGGCTGGACCGTCTCGGGCCCCACGGCGGCCTGACGGCGGGCCACCGGTCCACGGTTCCGGTTCCGGTTCCGAAGGATCCACGGCGGCCTGACGCGCGTGCTTCCCCCGTCCCGCTTCGGCGCCTTCCCCGACCGCCCTACAGCGGCCGCAACCCGTGCAGAAAGCCGCGCACCGCGCGAGCGAAGGCCTCCGGCGCCTCCAGGTTGCTCATATGGCCCACGCCGGGCAGCACCACGAGCCGCGCACCCGCGATCGCGTCCCGGAACGCCCGTGCCACGCCCAGCGGTGACCGCGCGTCCCGCTCGCCCCAGACGAGCAGAGTGGGCACGGCGATCTCCGGCAGCAGGTCGCGCTGGTCGGTCTCGGCCATCATGAACAGCTGCGCGCCCATGGTCGCGGGGCGCACGTCCCGTGCCATGGCGTCGAGCACCGGCAGGAACGCCGTCGGCGGGTCACCGGCGAACAGCCCCGGCAGCGTGGGATCGAACTCCTCCGGCTCCGCCGCGAGCATCCGCCGTACGCCCTCGACCCGGGCCTCGACCTCCTCCGGCGGAAGCGAGCCCTTCCAGCCCGCGTAGGTGTCCACCAGGATCAGTGTCCGCACAAGTTCCGGGTGGTGCCGGTACAGCTCCAGGGCGACCGTGCCGCCCCAGGACAGCCCGGCGACATGGGCCGGGCCGAGACCCACGTCCTCGATCACCGCGGCGAGACAGTGGGCGAAGTCGGCGAGGGTGAAGTCCGGCGGCAGATCCGAGGACCCTCCGGCGCCCGGCTCGTCCCAGGACACCACCGTGAACTCGTCCGACAGCGCGGCGGTCTGCGGCTCCCACATCCGACCGTCCGCTCCGGCGCCGTGCACCAGCACCAGCGGCGGACCGTGGCCCACGCGCGCGTAGGCCACGTCGACTCCCCGCACCGGCACCATCACCGTCGCCATGAGTCCAGGCTAGGCGCGCCGGCCGGTCCCGTCCCGGCGAGAGAGGTCGCGCTCACACCGGCCCTCGCCGTCCGGGCCGAGGACGCGGCCGTAGCGGAAGGCGCGCGGGCCCGGACGGCAAGAGCTTTCCACCGTGCGACGCGGGTGCCGTCCCGATGAGCGTCGACACCCCGGTCCGTTCGTCCGACGATCATCTCGACGGCCCCAGGTCATGGCACTGTGCCGGAGGACGCTACGCTGCCCCTCAACACACCAGACCCGCGCGCGCGGGCTCGGCGTGTCCGACGCCCGTAGCACGATCGGCACTTGGACTCCGTAACTTCATGTCTTGGTTCGAATCACTCATCCTCGGACTCGTCCAGGGGCTGACCGAGTTCCTCCCCGTGTCCTCCAGTGCGCATCTGCGGCTGACCGCGGCCTTCTCCGGCTGGGAGGACCCCGGAGCTGCCTTCACGGCGATCACCCAGATCGGCACGGAGGCGGCGGTGCTGATCTACTTCCGCAAGGACATCGGCCGCATTCTGTCGGCGTGGTCGCGCTCACTGTTCGACAAGGAGATGCGCAAGGACCACGACGCCCAGATGGGCTGGCTGGTGATCGTCGGCTCGATCCCGATCGGTGTGCTCGGCGTCACGCTGAAGGAGCAGATCGAGGGACCCTTCCGTGATCTGCGGGTCACCGCGACGATGCTGATCGTCGTCGGCATCGTCATCGGCGTCGCCGACCGGCTCGCCGCGCGCGACGAGGAGGGTGGCAAGCACCGGGCCGCGCGGCCCCGCAAGACCCTGACGGACCTCGGCGTCCGCGACGGCCTGATCTTCGGTCTCTGCCAGGCATGCGCCCTGATCCCCGGCGTCTCCCGCTCCGGCGCGACCATCAGCGGCGGCCTCTTCATGGGCTACCAGCGTGAGGCCGCGGCCCGCTACTCCTTCCTGCTCGCCATCCCGGCGGTGCTCGCCTCCGGCACGTTCGAGCTGAAGGACGCCATGGAGGGCGGCCATGTCTCCTGGGGTCCGACGATCTTCGCCACGATCATCGCCTTCGCCACCGGGTACGCGGTGATCGCCTGGTTCATGAAGTACATCTCCACCAAGAGCTTCATGCCGTTCGTCTGGTACCGCATCATCCTCGGTGTGGTGCTGATCGGCCTCGTCGTCACGGGCGTCCTGAGCCCGCACGCGGCGGAGTCGGCGGGCTAGCACCCGGACGACGCTCCTGCTCCTCGAAGCCTCCCCGGCAGCGTGCCGCGGGAGGCTTCGTCGTCGTACGGAAAATCGTTCGACGCCGGACCCCGGCTCGGCGATGATCGACGACATGTTCCGGCACGCCTTCCTCCTCGCAGCATCCGCAGTCGCGGATGCGCCGAAGGCTGCCGTCGAGATCTTCCTGGCCGCTGCCGACGGCGCCCGAAGCTGACCCTCTCCGGACAGTCCGGCGGACCCCGCAGGGGGAGGGTCGGCCGGTCCCGGGGTCCCGCTTCCTTCGCACACGCTTCGAGGTAGAGCCATGCCCAAGACGGCGTACGTCCGTACCAAACCGCATCTGAACATCGGCACCATGGGTCATGTCGACCACGGCAAGACCACCCTGACCGCCGCCATCACCAAGGTCCTCGCCGACCGCGGAGCCGGCACCTTCGTGCCGTTCGACCGCATCGACCGCGCCCCCGAGGAGGCGGCGCGCGGCATCACCATCAACATCGCGCACGTCGAGTACGAGACCGGTACCCGGCACTACGCGCACGTCGACATGCCCGGTCACGCCGACTACGTGAAGAACATGGTCACCGGCGCCGCGCAGCTCGACGGGGCGATCCTCGTCGTGTCCGCGCTCGACGGGATCATGCCGCAGACCGCTGAGCACGTGCTGCTCGCCCGTCAGGTGGGGGTGAACCACATCGTGGTCGCGCTCAACAAGGCGGACGCGGGTGACGAGGAGCTGACCGACCTGGTCGAGCTGGAGGTCCGCGACCTGCTGACCACCCACGGCTACGGCGGTGACTCCGTGCCCGTCGTACGGGTCTCGGGGCTGAAGGCACTGGAGGGCGACCCGCGCTGGACGGCGTCGATCGAGGCACTGCTCGACGCGGTGGACACGTACGTGCCCATGCCCGAGCGGTACCTGGACGCGCCGTTCCTGCTGCCCGTCGAGAACGTCCTGACCATCACCGGCCGGGGCACCGTGGTGACCGGCGCCGTCGAGCGCGGCGTCGTCCGGGTCGGCGACCGGGTGGAGGTGCTCGGCGCCGGTGTCGAGTCCGTCGTCACCGGGCTGGAGACCTTCGGCAAGCCCATGGAGGAGGCGCAGGCCGGGGACAACGTGGCGCTGCTGCTACGGGGTGTGCCCCGGGACGCCGTACGCCGCGGGCATGTCGTCGCCGCGCCCGGCAGCGTGGTGCCGCGCGGCCGGTTCCAGGCCCAGGTGTATGTCCTGTCGGCGCGGGAGGGCGGCCGTACCACGCCGGTCGCGACCGGGTACCGGCCGCAGTTCTACATCCGCACCGCGGACGTGGTCGGGAACGTCGACCTCGGCGAACCGGGGGTCGCGCGGCCCGGGGACACCGTCTCCATGACGGTCGAGCTCGGCCGTGACGTGCCGCTGGAGGCGGGCCTCGGTTTCGCGATCCGCGAGGGCGGCCGGACCGTGGGGGCGGGGACGGTGACCGCCCTGCTGTGAGGTGAGGCGAGGGGGCGGGGGACCGCGGGCCGGTGCGGCCGGTCGCGCGGTTCCCCGCGCTCCTGAGCGGTGCGCGCCGCGGGCAGAATGGAGCGGTGAACGAAGCCCTCCCCGTCTCCCGCGCCGTCGACCACGGCACGGCCAAGCTGATGCCCGACGTCGACCGTGAGCGTGCCTGGCTGCTCACGGTCGACGGGGCGCCCCAGTCCTACGTGGACCTGGACGAGCCGACCCATCTGGAGTTCGAGTACGCGCGGCGGCTGGGGCATGTCCTGGACACCGTCGCGCCGGCGGGGCGGGCGCTGGACGTCCTGCATCTCGGGGGAGGGGCGTTCACGCTGCCCCGGTACCTCGCGGCGACCCGGCCGGGCTCGCGGCAGGACGTGGTGGAGGCCGACCGGGGGCTGCTGGACCTGGTCGCCGAGCATCTGCCGCTGCCGCACGACGCCGGTGTCACCACCCACGCCGAGGACGCCCGGGCCTTTCTGGCCGGGGCCACGGCGGACTCCGCGGACGTGATCGTCGCCGACGTGTTCGGCGGCTCCCGCGTGCCCGCGCATCTGACCAGCCTCGGGTACGCCCGCGAGGCGGAGCGCGTGCTGCGCGAGGACGGCGTCTATCTGGCCAACCTGGCGGACGGGGCGCCGTTCGCGTTCCTGCGGTCCCAGCTGGCCACGTTCGGCGCGGTGTTCGAGGAGCTGGTGATGATCGCCGAACCCGGCGTGCTGCGTGGGCGGCGGTTCGGCAACGCCGTGCTGGTCGCCTCGCACGAGCCCGTCGACACGGCCGCCCTGGCCCGGCTCACCGCGGCCGACGCGTTCGCGGCGAGAGTGGAACAGGGGGCCGCGCTGAGGGAGTTCACCGGGGACGCGCGGCCGGTCGGGGACGAGGACGCCGTGCCCTCACCCGTGCCCCCCGACGGGGCATTCGGCATCGGCTGAGCCGCTCACGGCCACCGGCCCTGTGGCGACCTCCTTCGTACGGCGGCGCAGTCGGCGTACGTCCGGTACGAGCAGGACCAGCGCGGTGACCGTGAAGACCGTCACGGCGCAGCCCCACAGCGCCTCGGTGCGGCCGAAGGCCTCCTCCGCCGGACCGGCCAGCGCGACCGCCAGCGGCGTCAGGGCGACCGAGCCGAACCAGTCGTAGGCGGAGACGCGGGAGAGCTTGTTCTCGGGGATCTCCTGGTGCAGCGCGGTCATCCAGGAGACGCCGAAGACCTCCAGGGTCACGCCCGTCACGAACATCACCGCGCACAGCACCCCGATCGGCACCGGCACGGCGAGCGCGGCGGAGGGCAGGGCGAGCGGGAAGACGCACAGGGTGCCCGCGAGCAGCAGCCGGCGGGGCTTCCAGCGGGTCATCAGCAGGGCGCCCGCCACCGTGCCCGCCCCGAAGAAGCCCAGGGCCAGACCCCAGGGGCCCGCCCCGCCGAGATGGTCGCGGGAGACGAGCGGACCGTAGACCGCGTCGGCGGCGCCGACGACCGCGCCGACGATCGAGAACTGCACGACGACGGCCCACAGCCAGGGCCGCCCGACGAACTCCTGCCAGCCCTCCCGCAGATCGGCGAGCATTCCCCCGCCGGGCTCGCGCGGGGCGATGTGCCCGACGTCGAGCAGGGAGCGCATCGCTCCGGCGACGGCGAACGCGGCGGCGTCGGCGGCCAGCACCCAGCCGGGCCCGACCACGGCGACCATCGCACCGCCGAGCGCGGCACCGCCGACCGCCGCGCCCTGCATCGCCATCCGGAACACGGCGAACGCGCGGCTCGCCTGCGCCCCGGACACCGAGGACAGCAGCATGCCCTCGGCCGCGGGGCCGAAGAACGCCTGCCCGGTGCCGCCGAGAGCGGTGAGCAGCATCATCTGCCACAGCAGCGGCTCACCGGTCAGCACCAGCACGGCGAACAGGCCCTGGGAGACACAATTGAGGGCGTTGGCCGCGACCATCACCCGGTGCCGGGGGACCCGGTCCGCGACCGCGCCGCCGATCAGCAGGAACAGCACCAGCGGCAGGGTGCGGGCCGCTGCCACCAGGCCCACGTCACCGCCGTCGCCGCCGTTCTCCAGCACCGCGAACGCGGCGGCGATCAGGGCTCCGTGACCGCCGAGGTTGGTGACGAAGGCTGCGGCGGTCAGCAGGCTGTAGTTGCGCCCGGCCCAGTCGGGTCTGCGCAGGTGGCGGCCGGGGCGGGGGGAGACGGCGGAGTTCACCGGCCGACTATCCCTGCCCGGGCCCGCGTTTGCCAAACCGATTGTCCGACGAGCGGCGGGCCGGCGCCCCTGCCCTCACGAGGGCACCTTCGTGTCCCCGCGCGGGCGGACGCTCGGGTCTCCGTCGCGCCGCCGAGCGGGCGGACGCTGCGGCCGCCCTCACCCTCGCCGCGTCAGCGGACCGTTCAGCTGGCCGTCGCCTCGCCGTGCAGCCGGACCGTGCTGAGGATCTTCATGATCGTCTCCTTCGGCACCTCGCCCTTCACACCCTTGGCGCCGTAGAAGTTCCAGGCCACGTAGGCGCCGTCGGCGTTCTTGAAGCCGAAGGTGGCCGCCTTGCCGTCGCTGGCGCACTTGCCCTTCTGCGGAGTGTTCGTGGACTGCGCCCAGGCCAGGCTGCCCTTGATGCCGGAGGCGGTGGTGTAGGCCGTGGCCTTCTTGTCGAAGGTGAGGCTCTTCTTGTCGGGCTGGGTGTAGCCGCCGTAGACCCACCAGGGGACCTGATTGACCGCGACCTCGTCGGTGTTCTTGGCGCCGTCGGCACCCTTGCTGCCGACCGCGGCCAGAGCCGTGTCCTCGGTGCGGCCGTCCTTGTTGTCGTCGGTCGTGCACCACTTGGACTTGTAGAAGGCGGGCGCCGACATCACGATCAGCGGCTTGGCCGAGTCGGACTTGTCGTCCTCGAAGCCGATGCTCAGGGTCGGGGACTCCACCTCCCAGTCGGCCGGCACGTCGAAGGCGATGCCCCACTTGGGGTTCACCACGACCTTCCAGCCCGCGACGGTGGGCTCGAGGGTCTCGGTGCCGCGCGGATTGTCGTCCGACCCGCTCTCCGAGGCGCTCGGCTCGGCGGACTCCGTTGGCGACGGGCTCGTCGTCTTCTTGCCCTTGTCACCGCCGTCCGCGGTGTCGTCCTTGTCACCGCCGAGCACCAGGAAGCCGGTCACCGCGGCCGTCGCCACCACGGCGGCCGCCGCGATGATCGCCACCAGCTTGGTCCGGTTCCCGCCACCGCCGCCCCCGCCGGGCTGCGGCTGGGGCATGCCGACCGTCTGGGGCTGGGCCCACTGCGGCTGCTGCGCGTACGGGTTGGGCTGCTGGTAGCCGGGCTGCTGATACGGATTCGGCTGCTGGTACCCCGGCTGCTGGTACGGGTTGTTCGTCTGCGGGTTCTGCTCGCCCCCGGGCGGCTGCTCTCCTGGCCACATGTGCCGTAACCCTAGTGCCGCCCCGGACACGATTCGGTCACTGCCCCTTGTCAGGGACGTACCAACACGGGAAACCGGCGGTGAGGAGCCGCGCCGGGGATGCCGCACGGGCGGGGCGGGGGTGCAGTACGCGCGCGGCTGGGGAGTCGCACGGGCACGGCGGGGCCCCGTGTCGGGCGTGTGGCCGAAAGAGAGGTGAAGGCGACACCCGAGGCATCTGGCCACCTCGGCTACTCGTGGGTAACATCCTCGCCATGAGCGCAGATCAGATGTCCATCGGCGAGCTGCTCGCCGCCACGGTGCCGATGGTTCGCACCCTGAACCTCGAGTACCTGGAGACCACTCCGGAGAAGGCCGTGCTGGCCCTGCCGGACCAGAGCGAGTACCGCAACCACGTCGGTGGTCCGCACGCGGGCGCGATGTTCACCCTCGGCGAGTCGGCGAGCGGCGCGATCGTGCTCGCGGCCTTCGGCGACCAGCTCTCCCGCGCCGTGCCGCTCCCGGTGCACGCGGACATCGCCTTCAAGAAGATCGCGCTCGGCCCGGTCAAGGCCACCGCCACGCTCGGCCGGCCCATCGCCGACGTCGTCGCGGAGCTGGACGAGGGCAAGCGCCCCGAGTTCCCGGTCACCGTCGCCATCCAGCGCGAGGACGGCGCCGTGACCAGTGAGATGACCGTCGTGTGGACCCTGCGGCCCAACGGCTGAGCACGACACGGACAAGGCTCCGGCCCGTCCGGCCGCGACGCGCGCAATGCCCCGGCCCTCACGGCCGGGGCCTTCGCCGTTCCCGGCCCCGATGGCTGGGGCCTTGCGCGCGTCGCGGCCCTCATGGCGGGGGCCTTCGCCGTTCCCGGCGGCCGTCCGCCGCGGGCATGGACACGGGCAGCCGATGCCCGTACTTTTCCCGCGCGCCGGTGGTGTCTGACGGGCCGTCATATGAGCAGTGCAGCACAGTGGGTCCACAGGGCGAACCCAGCCCGGGCCGCCGGGCGCACCCCGCGGTTCACCTGTCGTGCCAGCTCACCGAAGGAGTGACGGCCCATGTCCGACACCGTTCCCCGGCGATCCGCGCTGCGCCTGCTGAGTGTCGCCATCGCCGTGGCCACGGCGGCCACCGCCGGCGGTTTCACCCCGGCCCGCGCGACGGCCGGGCGCCGGGACAAGGGCGCCGTTCCCCGCGTCGAGGCCCTCCTCACCGCCCTCACCCTCGACGAGAAGATCTCCCTGCTGCACGGCGCCCCCGACCCCGCCTCCCTCGGCCAGGCCGGATACGTCCCCGGCGTGCCCCGGCTCGGCATCCCGCCGCTGCGGCTGGCCGACGGCCCGGCCGGGGTCCGCGTCACCCGGCGCGCCACCGCGCTGCCCGCCCCCGTGCTGCTCGCCTCCGCCTTCGACCCCGAACTGGCCCGCCGCTACGGCCGGGTCATCGGCCGCGAGGGCCGTGCGCTCGGCCAGGACGTACTGCTCTCCCCGATGGTCAACCTGATCCGCACCCCCTACGCGGGCCGCAACTTCGAGACCTTCTCCGAGGACCCGCTGCTCTCCGCCGACCTGGTCGCCGCCGAGATCGAGGGCATCCAGGGCGAGGGCCTCGTCGCCACCGTCAAGCACTTCGCGCTCAACAACCAGGAGAAGGACCGCGACTCCGTCGACGTACGGGTCGACGAGCGCACCCTGCACGAGGTCGAGCTGCGCGGCTTCGAGGCCGCCGTCGCCGCCGGAACCGGCGCGGTCATGGGCGCGTACAACAAGGTCGGCTCCACCTTCGCCTGCGAGAACAAGGAACTGCTCAGCGACATCCTGCGCGAGCGCTGGGGGTTCGACGGCTGGGTGATGACCGACTGGTTCGCCGCGCACAGCACCGCCCCGGCGCTCACCGCCGGGCTGGACATGGAGATGCCCGACGGCCGCCACTTCGGCGCCGCGCTGAAGGCGGCGGTGAAGGACGGCAGCGTCGCTGAGCGCCACGTCGACCGGGCGGTGCGCCGGCTGCTGTCGACGCTGGACCGCTTCGGCCTGCTCGACGGCGAACGGCCCCCGCGCCCCGGCCGCGACCCGGAGGCGGGCGCGGCCCTCGCCCGGGAGGTGGCCGAGGCGGGCGCCACGCTGCTGCGCAACGAACGCGGCACCCTGCCGCTGACCGAGGGCGACATCGCGGTCGTCGGCCCGACCGGCGCGATCCCCTTCGTCAGCGGCGGCGGCAGCGCCCATGTCGCCCCCGACCGCGCGGCAAGCCCCCTCGACGCCCTGCGCGCCCGCGCCGGACAGGACACCCGCGTCACCTACGCCCTCGGAGAGGACCTCTTCGGCAAGCCGGTCCCCGCGGGCGCCCTCACCCCCGCCCTCGCCACCGAGGGCCAGGGCGTGGACGCCGGGACGACCTGGAGCTACGACGGCACACTCACGCTCGACGAAGCGGACGAGTGGACCTTCGTCCTGCACTCCTCGGGCCCGCCGAACGGCCGTCCCGAGGTCTTCGTCGACGACGAGGAACTCTTCCCGCTCGCGCCCGGCTGGGGCGAGTACCTGATGGGCGGCCTGGTCACCGCCGCCCCCGACGGCCTGGCCGTGCGCCGCCGCACCCTCGCCCTCGGCGCCGGGGCGCACCGGCTGCGGATCACCGCCGAGGGCGGCGCCGACGGACTGCTGTTCCGGCTGCGCCGCAGCACCGCCGCGACCCGCTCCGCCGACCTGGCCGAGGCGGTCACGGCCGCGCGGGCGGCCCGCCACGTCGTGCTGTTCGCCTACGAGGACGCCACCGAGGGGCGGGACCGCACCACCATCGCCCTCCCCGGCGACCAGGCGCGCCTGATCGAGGCCGTCACCGCGGCCAACCCGCGCACCACGGTCGTCCTCAACACCTCGTCCGCGACCGCGATGCCCTGGCTGGAGCGCACCGGGGCCGTGCTCCAGATGTACTACCCGGGCCAGGAGGGCGCCGCCGCCACCGCCGCCGTCCTCTTCGGCGACGTCGACCCCGGCGGCCGGCTCACCCAGACCTTCCCGGCCGACGACGACAGCCACCCCGTCGCCGGGGACCCCCGCCGCTACCCGGGCGTGGACGGCGTCGAGGAGTACACGGAGGGTGTCCACATCGGCCACCGCTGGTACGACGCCCAGGACGTCCCGCCCCTCTTCCCCTTCGGCCACGGGCTCTCCTACACGTCCTTCTCCTTCGCGGACCTGGTGGTACGCCGTGCCCGGGGCGGCCTGGCCGTGTCCTTCACCGTGCGCAACACGGGCGACCGCGACGGCGTGGCCGTGCCGCAGGTGTACCTCGGGCCCTCGCCCGACCTGGCGCTCGACCAGCCGGTGCGGGTGCTGGCCGGGTACCGCAGGGTGGCGCTGCGTGCGGGGGAGCGGCGACAGGTCACCGTCCAGGTCGTCGCCCGCACCGTGTCCTCCTGGGACACCGGCCGCCACGACTGGGTCCTCGGCACCGGCCGCCGTACGGTCTGGCTCGGCGCCTCCTCGCGCGACCTGCCGCTCGGCGCGAGCGTGGAGATCCGCGCCTGACCGGCCGGTACGGTGACGTGGCGTACGTCACCGTGTCCCACGGGGACCGGCACAACCACCGTGACGGCCGGGACGTCAGACTGACTGGGTAGGCTTCGCGGCGTGTGCCGCCGCCGGGCACACGAAGAGACGCAGTGGTCTGCGCAGATCTGGGAGGTAGCGGCGTTGCACGTCCAGGAATGGCTCGAATCGGTGCCCCCGCTCGCCATCTATCTGCTGGTCGGCGTCGTCATCGGCCTGGAGAGCCTGGGCATCCCGCTGCCGGGCGAGATCATCCTGGTCTCCTCGGCGCTGCTCGCCTCGCAGCACGGTGACATCGACCCGTTCGTCCTCGGCGCGTGCGCGAGTGTCGGCGCGATCGTCGGCGACTCCATCGGCTACGCGATCGGCCGCAAGGGCGGGCGGCCACTGCTGGCCTGGCTCGGCGGGAAGTTCCCCAAGCACTTCAGCGAGGGGCATATCGCGACCGCCGAGCGCTCCTTCCAGAAGTGGGGCGTCTGGGCCGTCTTCTTCGGCCGCTTCATCGCCCTCCTCCGCATCTTCGCGGGCCCCCTCGCGGGCGTGCTGCACATGCCGTACTGGAAGTTCCTGATCGCCAACGTCCTCGGCGGCATCGTCTGGGCCGGCGGCACCACGGCCGTCATCTACTACGTCGGCGTCGTCGCCGAGTCCTGGCTCAAGCGCTTCTCCTGGCTCGGCCTGGTAGCCGCCGTCCTGATCGGCCTCACATCCATGCTGATCCTCAAGCGCAAGGCCAAAGCAGCAACCCCCGACCCAGCCCCCGTCCCCACAGAAACCCTCTAGGGACACGGGGTACCCCCCAAGGGGCGCGGGGACCTGCGCACCCAAGGACGGCGGAAAGCCGGATCCACAGCCGGCCACGCCCCCGAGGAGCGCGGGGAACTGCGCAAACCCCCACGACGGCGGAGAGCCGGGTCCCCGGCCCGGCCCCCCACAACGCCCCCCAAGGTGCGCGCGGAACTGCGCGACCAGCCCAAGACGGCCGGACGGCGAACCGCGACGGAAAGCCCCCCAAGCCCCCCGCCAAGCCGTCGGCCAGGGCTAACCCTCCGCATGAACCTCCCCATGCGCCTTACCCAGCTCCGCGTACATCACCCCGTTCAGCGAAACCCCCTGCCGCTCCTCCTCGGACAACGCCCGCCGCACCTTCCCCGGCACCCCCGCGACCAGCGACCCCGGCGGCACCACCATCCCCTGCGGCACCAACGCCTGGGCGGCGACCAGGGACCCCGCCCCGATCACCGCCCCGTTGAGCACGGTCGCCCCCATCCCGATCAGACAGTCGTCCTCGACCGTCGCCCCGTGCACCACCGCGTTGTGCCCGATCGACACCCGCTCACCGACGTTCACCGGAAACCCGGGATCCGCATGCAGCGTGCAGTTGTCCTGCACATTGCTGCTCGCGCCGACGGAGATCCGCTCGACGTCCCCCCGCAGCACCGCCCCGTACCAGACACTCGCCCCCGCCCCGAGCGTCACGTCCCCGATCACCGAGGCCGTGGGCGCGACGAAGGCGCTCTCGTCGATCGCGGGCTCCTTGCCACCGATGCCGGTGATCAACGCACGCTGTTCCATGTCGGCCTCCCAGTCGTAGACATCCGGCACGGTACGCCACCCGGTGGGGCGAAGATCACAGGCCCTGGACACCATGGCGGAGCGGCGCGCTGAGTACCGTGAGGCCGTGCCGAAGAGCAAGAACACGTTCTCATCCTGGCGGCGCCGCCTCGCGCAGCGCGTCGTGCACACGGGCTGGGCCTGGGTGCAGCGCACGGGCTCCGTGACGGCGGAGCGCCCCGGGCGGTTCCGCTTCGGCGCGCTCGGCGAGGCCAGCCGGCTGGCCTTCCCGCTCGGCACGGTCTTCGGCGAGCCCTGGATCCACGTCGGCTCCCACTGCATCGTCGGCGAGCAGGTCACCCTCACCGCCGGACTGATGCCCGATCTCGACCTCGGCCCGGACCCGATCCTGCGCATCGGCGACGGCGTGGTCCTGGGCCGCGGCAGCCATGTCATCGCCGACACCACGGTCACGATCGGCAGTGACTGCTACTTCGGCCCGTACGTCTACGTCACGTCCACGAACCACTCCTACGACGACCCGCACGAGCCCATCGGCAGGCAGTGGCCGCGGATGGAGCCGGTGGAGATCGGCCCGGGCTGCTGGATCGGCACCGGGGCGGTGATCCTGCCCGGCGCCCGGATCGGCCGGAACGTGGTGGTGGCCGCGGGCGCGGTGGTGCGGGGCGCGGTGCCGGACCACTCGGTGGTGGCGGGCGCCCCCGCCCGGGTCGTTCGGCGCTGGACGCCCGAGGACGGCTGGCAGCCGCCCCTGCGCACCCCGGCCCCGGTGCCGATCCCGGAGGGCGTCACCCCGGACCAGTTGCGCGCCCTGTCGGACCTGGACGAGGAGACGGTGGCCCGGCTGGCCGAACTGGAACCGGCCCCCGACCCCCAGAGCTGAACCCCGGCCCGGACCGGCCGCCCCGGCCTCACCCCGCCGCCAGCAACAACGTCCCCATCAGGGCCAGCCCCGCCCCCGCCGCCTGCACCCCCCGCAGCCGTTCCCCCAGGAACCCGCGCGCGGCCAGCGCGGTCACCACCGGGTACAGCGAGGCGAGCACGGCGGCCACGGTCACCGGCCCGTGCTGGGCGGCGACGGAGTACGTGCCGTTCGCGGCGACGTCCGCCAGCCCGACGAAGGCCAGCGCCGGCAGCGCGCGCCAGGGGAAGCCGCCCCGCGGCAGCACCGGCGCGCCGCGCCGCGCGGACACATAGAGCGCGGTGCCGCCGACGAGCACATTGGTCAGCCGCTGCACGAACAGGGCGAGGAACAGCCCGGTGAGCGTGGTGGACGCTTCGGCGATCAGCGCGACGCAGGTCCCGAAGCCCAGCGCGCCCACCAGCGTGAACAGGATCGTCCGACGCTCCACCGAGGCGCCGCGCAACTGCGGCCCTCCGGCGAGCACCACACCGGTCACGGCGACCGCGATGCCCGCGATCTGCAGTGGATGAGGGCGTTCGCCCAGGGCGAGGCCGACGGACACGGGGACGAACACGCTGATCGTGGTGAGCGGGGAGACGACGCCCATCGGGCCGCGCGCGAGGGCCTCGTAGAAGCACAGGATGGCGACCGGGCCGACGAGGCCCGCGGCCACGGCGAACCACAGGCGCGGTCCCGCCTCGCTCCAGCCGCCCGTGGCCACCACGACCGCGCCGAGAACGCCCACCGCGATCGACTGCGAGACGACCACCACCGTCAGCGACGGGACGCGCCGCGCGAGCAGTCCGCCGCCGAAGTCGGCCAGGCCCCAGAGCAGGCTGGTGGCCAGGGCGAAGAGTGCTGTCACAGGACCCTCGCAGTACAGTTCGGTGAACGATCGGGTGCACGTCACCGTAGTGCGGTCGATTGAACCCTGTCATCCAAAATACTGGACCAGGCCTCGGGTTCACCGGCCCGAGCCGTGCCCGGCCCGACTCCTTGGACGGAAATGTGGCGGACCTCGACCTGCTGACCCAGTCCCTGGCACGCAACGTCAAGCGCTGGCGGACGGAGCGCGGCTTCACCCTGGACACGCTCGCCGCCCGGGCCGGCGTCAGCCGCGGCATGCTCATCCAGATCGAGCAGGCCCGCACCAACCCCAGTCTCGGCACGGTCGTGAAGATCGGCGACGCGCTCGGTGTCAGCATCACCACCCTGCTCGACTACGAACAGGGCCCGAAGGTCCGGATCGTCCCGGGCGAGGAGGCCGTACGGCTCTGGCACACGGAGGCCGGCAGCTACAGCAGGCTCCTCGCCGGAACGGAGTCGCCCGGCCCGCTGGAGCTGTGGGACTGGCGGCTGATGCCCGGCGAGTCCAGTTCCTCCGATCCGCACCCGGTCGGCACGGTCGAACTCGTCCATGTCACCGCGGGCGAGCTGACCCTGACCGTGGACGGCGTCGAGTACCGCGTCCCGGCCGGCGCCAGCGCCTCCTTCGAGGCCGGGGCCCCGCACACGTACGGCAACACCGGTGGCGAACCGATGGAGATGGTGCTCGCCGTCTCCGTGCCGCCCGTGCACTGAGACGTCGAGGCCGGTGGCCGGAGCGGCTGTTAGCGTGCGGTCATGCGTGCACCCATCGGAGACTTCGACCACGCCGTACCCGCCCCCGACTGTCTGGACGAGCTGATCCGCCCGGTCGCCGACGCCGTGCGCGACTGGCGCGGCGGTGTGCCCGCCGAGCAGATCGTCTACGTCGAGACCGACCCTCGGTGGGCCGACACGGCCGTCTTCGTGGAGCACTACGGCCGCGAGCTGCTGGAGCGGTCCGCGAACTGTGTCGTCGTGGCGGGCAGACGCGGCGGCGAGACGACCCTCGCCGCGTGCGTCGTGCTGTCCACCACGCGCGTCGACGTCAACGGTGCCGTCCGTCGCCATCTCGGCGCCCGCAAGGTCTCCTTCGCCGCGATGGACACCGCGACCGGCGAGACCGGCATGGAGTACGGCGGCATCACCCCCGTCGGGCTGCCCGCGGACTGGCCTCTGCTGGTCGACGCCGCCGTCGTCGACCTGCCGTACGTCCTGGTCGGCAGCGGCCGACGGCGTGGCAAGCTCCTCGTCCCGGGCAAGGCCTTCGCCGACCTGCCGGGCGTCACGGTGCTCGAGGGTCTGGGACTCGCCCTGTCCTGAACCCCGCGCCTCCTACGCCGTGATGACTACGCCGTGATGACGGGGCGGGAGACCCCCGGGGCGGGCGCGTGATGCGCCAGAGCCTGGTGCGGGTCCGCCTCGCCCGGCACGGGAGCCGGGTCGGCGTGCACCAGGGCCGCGGTCAGCCGGGGCACGGTGTGCAGCAGGGCGTGCTCGGCGGCCACCGCGACGGCGTGGGCCTCGCGCACGGTCGTCTCCCCGTCCACGACCACCGCCACCTCCGCCCGCAGCCGGTGCCCGATCCAGCGCAGCCGCAGCTCACCCACCCCGCGCACGCCCGGCACCTCCCGCAGCGCCTCCTCGGCCCGGTCCACCAGCGCCGGGTCCACGGCGTCGAGCACTCGCCGGAACACCTCACGGGCCGCGTCCCGCAGTATCAGCACGATCGCCGCGGTGATCGCCAGACCCACCACCGGGTCGGCGAGCCGCCAGCCGAGCGCCGAACCGGCCGCGCCCAGCAGTACGGCGAGCGAGGTGTACGCGTCGCTGCGGGCGTGCAGTCCGTCGGCGACCAGCGCGGCCGAGCCGATCTCCCGGCCCACCCGGATGCGGTAGCGGGCGACCCACTCATTTCCCGCGAACCCGGCGAGCGCCGCTCCCGCGACCGCGGGGAGGTGTGCCACGGGCCGCGGGTCCAGCAGCCGGTCGACCGCCGTCCAGCCCGCGAACACCGCCGACGCGGCGATGGTCAGCACGATCGCGATGCCCGCCAGGTCCTCGGCGCGCCCGTAGCCGTAGGTGAAGCGCCGGGTGGCCGCGCGGCCGCCCAGCACGAAGGCGATCCCGAGGGGCACGGCGGTCAGCGCGTCCGCCGCGTTGTGCACGGTGTCGCCGAGCAGCGCGACCGAGCCCGACACCGTCACCACCACCGCCTGCGCGAGCGCCGTCACACCCAGCACCGCGAGCGACACCCACAGCGCGCGCATCCCGCGTGCCGAAGTCTCCAGGGCGGAGTCGAGCTTGTCGGCGCTCTCGTGCGAGTGCGGGGTGAGGAGATGGGCGAGGCGGTGCCGGAGACCGCCGCGGGCCGGGTGGTGCCCGTGACCGTGTCCATGACCGTCCGCGTGGTCATGTCCGTGGTCGTGCTCGTGCCGGTCGCTCACGTCGTTCCCCTTCCGGTGCGGCGTGGTGGACGTACCCCGCGCCTGGCGACATTATGTGCGTATGAACGCACGCATGCACCTGTCACCTGCGCACGATGCGCATCCGCGCACCCCGGGCGAGGAACAGTTCGCGCTCGCGGCGGAGTTGCTGGCCCTGCTCGGCGACCGCACACGGCTCGCCCTGCTGCACGCGCTGACCGACGGCGAGGCGGACGTCAGCACGCTCACCGAGCGGTGCGGGGCGGCCCGGCCCGCCGTCAGCCAGCATCTGGCGCGGCTGCGGCTCGCCGGACTGGTCGGCACCCGCAAGGAGGGCCGCCGGGTGGTCTACGCGCTGCGCGACGGTCATCTGCGGCGACTGGTCGCCGAGGCGCTCAGCGTCGCGGACCACCGCATCGCGGACCGGCCCCCGCACGAGGACTGAGCGGGGCCGGGACCCCGGCGTCGGTACGCCGGGGTCAGGACCCGGGCGTCGGTACGCCGCTGAAGCTAGGCTCGTTGGCCCGGCCGGGAGTGCGGCGGCCGGTGAAGAGGTACGCGATCCACTCCAGCACCCAGAACAGGGCCAGCCACACGGTCACGATCAGCGCGGGCACGGCCAGGAACGCCACCGCCGGGACGGTCACCAGCAGCCACAGCAGCCAGGAACCGGCTCCGGCCCCCGACAGCCTGCTGCCCGTACGCACCGCCGCCCACATGATCCAGCGCCGCAGGGCCGAGACGCCCAGCTCGCGCAGGGCACGCCGGAAGATGCCGTCCGCGTCGGCCCGGCTCACCGGGGCCTCGCGGCACAGGAAGTCGTGCAGGATCGCCGCCTTGGTGTAGACGCCGTAGCGGGGGATGAGCCACACGAACATGGTGGGCACCGAGGCGAAGTCCGTACGGAAGGGGACCGGGACGACGAACGTCTGCCTGCTGCCCCGGTAGGTGAGTACCTCCCTCAACTCCCAGGTCTCGGCGTCGATCTGCTTGACGGTGATGTCCCCGTCGGCGAAAGGCATGGCGATCACCTCGCGTCGTGGCGCGGGCGCACTCCGCCGGCGCCCTGTCCTGGATGTACCCCTCGCGGTGGCCGCCGTACCGCTCACGGCGGCCCGGCCCGGTCCCGACGGGCCGCCGCCGTCAGGGCCTCCGATGTGAAGGCGAACGCCCCGCGGCACCCGATCCACTGAGTGCCTGAGGAGCCAAACTGCCTTCGTAGAAAGCAAGTTGACTGCACGTCATGCATGGTTTCGATCCGGGCACGCCACGCGAGTGCTGACCGAACAGGCCGTCACGCGGACCACGTTCTGTGATAGTTGGTGTGCGGAGGGGATCCGCCGAACGGCGTACGGTCCCCGACGGGGAGGTGACACGGGGGTGGAGCAGTTCCGCGGGCGACGGCCCGGAACCGGCGGTGGGGAGCCGGTGTCCTTCGGGCTGACGGCGGAGACCGGCGAACAGGCCCGCTCCGGCGAACCCCCGTACCAGGCACGGCGACCGCGCCGACCCGCCGAGGACCTCGACGACACCACGTACCTCCGGCGGGCCCGCCGGCCCGCCGTCACGGCCCGGCGCTTACACGCCGACGCCGTCCGGCGCGCCGGGGAGCTGACGCGGTGATCCGGTCCGCGCGTGCCGACCTGACCGTCTACCGCTGGTCCGACCGTTCCCTGCTCGGCCGCGGCGACGTCGGCCCGGTCACCACCTCGCTCGAACGCGAGGCGCTGCTGCGCTGGAACAACCGCATAGAGCACCTCGTGTGGGCCGCCCAGGACGACTCCGGGGACACCGCCCCCGGCTTCGTCTACCTGCGCTACGGCCACGAGGCGGCCCTGCTGCGCAAGGTCCCCGCGCGCGACCGGCACGGGCGTTCCGGCTCCACCCTCACCCATGTGCTCACCGGCCCCGCCGACAGCATGGACCTGAACCTCGCGCTGGCCGCCTGCCGCAGCGACTGGGACGACTGGCTGCCGCCCCCGGCCCGCCTGGCCGCGCTCCTGGACGGCCACGCCCCGCGCGGCCCCGAGTCCGAACTGCTGTCCAGGGTGGCCCTGGACCGGGTGCGCGGCCTGCTGCTGAACCGGAACCATCTCCTGGAGGACCTCGACAGCGCCGTCCTCGACGTGCCCGAGGGCCTGCTGACCCGGCTCGCCGAGGCCCTCATGGAGCATCCCGGAGCCCCGCTGACCGTGGTCGGCTCACCCGTGCCCGGCGAGGTCGTGGTGCACGCGCTGGCCGACCTGCTCGGCCAGGTCGTCGTCGGCGACTGGACGTTCGCCACCCGTGAGGAGAGCGACGCGCTGCACGAACTCCCGCAGTTCGTCTTCGTACGCCCCGACGCCACGGCCGCGCACCAGGGCACCCGGCGCCGTATCGACGCCGGCGCCCCCGACGGGCCCGGCGGACCGCTGCGCGCCTACGCCGCGCTGCTCGTCAGGCTCCGGCGCAGGCGCGGCCGGCGGGCCCTCGGCCGCATGCGGCCCACGCACCCCCTGGCCACCGCCGAGCAGGTCCACGCATGGCTCGAACAGCACAGCCTCGCCCCCGGTCTGCTGAGCGACCTCACCAGCCTGCTGGAGGCCGCGCCGCACGGCGACCTGACCGCCACCGAGGCCGCCTATCTGGGCAGCCGCGCCGCCCTGCCCCCGGTCCGCCTGGAGCTCGGCCGACTCAAGGACGCACACCTCGCCCGGCTGCTGCAGGCCTGGTCGGCCCGGACACCCGAGGCGGACCACTACCGGCTCGTGCACGAGGAGATCCGGCTCACGGCCCTGCGGCGCACCTTCGACACCGCCTCGCAGGGCGCCCGCTCCGAGCTCGAGAACGTCCTGCGCGCCGCCCCGCCCGACCCGGACCTGGTCCGCGCGGAGCTGGACGAACGGATGGACCGGGCGGCCGGGAGGGGCGTCGCCTTCGACGTGGTGCCGCTGCTGGCCTGCGCCGCACGGACGGGACTCGCGAGGGACGCCCTCGACGACTTGACGGAGGTACTGGTGGGCCGGTTCGACACGACCGACCTGATCCGCGAGATCGACCGCATCAGCCACACCGAGCCCGAACGGGCCCGCGCCCTGCTGGAGCGCTGCGCCGAGCACGGCGCCGGCCGCCGCGCCCGCCGGGACGCGTACGACGTGCTGCGCCGCACCGAGTTCCTGGCCGAGGCCGTGGACCGCATGGCACCGCGGAACCCCGCGCTGGCCATCCGCCTCTACCGCCTGCTGCTGCGCTGGACCGTCGGCGCCCGGCTCGGCAGGCGCGCCGTCCACGCGGTCCTTGCCGCGGCCGGGGCGCGACCGTCCCCGGCCCTGCTGTGGGCGCTGCTGGAGGCCTGCCGGCCCGGCCCGGCCCGCAGGGCCGTCGTCGACACCGTCGTCGGCGAGTACTTCCGCGAGCGGCTGCCCGACCCCGCCGGACCGCGCGGGGCACGCACCCACGACGCGTGGGGCTGAGGGAGAACCGGCGCGGCGGGGGTTCGCGGGACCACGTCGGTGGCACAGCCGAAGTAGATCGGTGCGGGAGGGGGAACGGGATGAGCGGGACGGGCGGGGACGGCACGGACGGGCCCGAGATCGGCAGCGTGCGGTTCAACGACCTGGGGCAGGTGGAGTTCTACGACGGGGAGGTCTGGGGGCTGTATCCCGACCTCGCGACGAGCGAGGAGGAGGCACGGGCGTTGGTGCGCAGGGCGGACCCGGCGGACGCCGACGGAGGCGGTTTCACGGACCCGGACCGCGGCCCCACCGCCCCGGAGCCCAGGTGACCACACCGCCCGAGCCCCAGCCGTCGGCCGACGCCGCGCTGGTCTCCGCCGCGCAGGCGGCGGTCACCGACATGCGTGCCACGGCCCGCTGGACCGTTGTCGCGTTCGCCGCCGTCGGCGGAGTGATGCTGGGCGGGCTGCCGCTGGCCGGGATCGGCGAGGTGCACGACGGCGGCGACCTGGCCCTGGCCTCGGCCGGGCTGACGCTCGCCGTCCTCGGGGTCGCCTGGGCGATCTGGCACACCGCCGAGGCACTCACGCCCCGGCTGACCACCCTGCGCGTGCTCACCGGCCCGACACCCCGCGAACGCCGGGAGCTGGCCGACCTGCACGCCGAACTCGAAGCCTCCCCAGGGGCGTTCTACGGGCCCTTCGGCACCACGCCCGCCGAGCTGGACGCGGCCTGCCGGCTGCACGGCAGGGTCGCCGCCAACCTGGAGGCCCTGCTCGTCCACGAGAGCGACGACCGCCGCCGCGCCGAGGTCTCCTACCGGCTGACCCTGGCCCGCGCCAACGCCGAGCAGGCCGGGCGCCGCCGCCGCGACCTCCTCGAACTGGCCCATGCCTGGCAGGTCCGCGGCGCCCTGCGCCGGGCCCGGCTGCACACCATGGCGGGCGCCTTCTCGGTGGTGGCGGGGGCGGTGATGTTCCTGCTCGCGACGGCCGGCTGAGAAGGGGTCCGGCGGTTCAGCCCAGGCGCGGGATCTCGATCGCCGGGCAGCGGTCCATGACCATGTCCAGACCGGCCGCGCGGGTACGGCCGTAGGCCGCCTCGTCGATCACGTCGAGCTGGAACCAGACGGCCCGCGCGCCCTTGGCGACGGCCTCGTCGGCGATCGCCCCGGCGAGATCGCTGTTCACGAAGACGTCGACGACGTCCACCTCGAAGGGGATGTCCGCGAGCGAGGCGTAGCCCGGCTCGCCGTGCACGGTCTCCGCTTTGGGGTGCACGGGCACGACCTTCTTGCCGTAGCGCTGCAGCACCTCGGCGACGCGGTACGCCGCGCGCCGCCGGTTCTGCGACAGGCCGACCACGGCCCAGGTGTCACCGGACTCGGTGAGAATCTTGCGGACCGCCGCTGCGTCGCCGTACACCAGGGCCTCCCTCGGCCTCGTCGTCACTCCGGGCGGCCGGTGCCGCCCAGAGTGGCCAACAGAGAGGGGCGCACGCTGATTCCCCGCGCCGGGGTCGCGCGACGCCGTGACCTGAATGCGTACGACATGCCTGCGCACTCCGGCACACGCGCCTACGCTCGCTTCGTGCTGCGCATCATCGACGCCCGTACCGGCGAGCCCGTCGAGGCCGCCCCCGTCCGCCGGGGCCTGACCCGGGTCGAGGCCCATGCCGGCGGGCCCGGCCTCACCGCCCTGCGTGTGCTGCTCGTCGCCGACCTGCTGGTGCGCGCGCTGGAACTGGGCGGCACCCCGGTGTGGGCCGTCCTCGCCGGAGCCCCTCGGGAGGCCGAGCTGCGCGCGGCCGCGGCGGCCCTCGGCGTACGGCCCTTCGAGGACGGCCGGGACATGGGGGCGGGCCTGGGCGAGGCGCAGGTCATCCACGTGGGCGTACGGGAAGAGGGTCCCGTCGCGGACGGGGGCGTCCTGGTCGAGGTCGCCCCCGTGCTCGCCGCCTCGGAACCCGGCCCCGACCCCGCGGTCCTGCGGCTCGCCCTGCTGACGCGGCCGCGCGGCACCGAGATGGAGCTGGACACCGCGGCCCGCACGGAGGCCCACGAGAGTCTGGTGCGCTGGAGGCGGGCCGTCGCCGGATGGGCCCGCAGCCCCTCCCGGCCGATCCCCGCCGAGGTACGGCAGCGTCTGCGCGAGGCCTGGGAGGACGACCTGGACCTGCCCGGCGTCCTGCGGGTGCTGCGGCAGGTGGAGGGGGCCGGGCCGGACCTGCCGGACGGCGCCCGCTTCGAGACGTACGCCTACGCCGACCGGCTGCTGGGCCTGGACCTCACCCACGACCTGGGGGCCCCGCGGTGAACCCTCGTACGGGAGCAGGCCCGCTGCGCCGCCTGCTCGTGCTGCGGCACGCGAAGTCCGCCTGGCCCGAGGGCGTGCCCGACCACGAGCGCCCGCTGGCGGGCCGGGGCCGCAGGGACGCCCCCGAGGCGGGCCGCGCGCTCGCCGAGGCCGACTGCGTACCGGACCTCGCGGTGTGCTCCACGGCCGTCCGCGCCCGCCGCACCTGGGAACTGGCCTCCGCGGAATGGGCCACCCCGCCGCCGGTGCGCTACGACGAGAGGGTGTACGCCGCCGAGGTGCCGGATCTGCTGACCGTGGCGCGCGGGACACCGCCCGCGGTGCAGACGCTCCTGCTGGTCGGTCACAACCCGGGTCTGGAGGAGCTCGTCCTCACCCTGGCCGGGAGCTCACTGGACGACTCCCTGGAGACGGTCCGCGAGAAGTTCCCCACCTCGGCGATCGCCGTCCTCGCCTGGTACGGACACTCCTGGAACGCCCTCGCGCCTGGCTGCGCGCTGCTCATGGGCGTGATGGTTCCGCGGGGCAGGAAGAACTAGGGCCCTGACCGGACAGGTGAGCCGGTGACCCCTTCCGGTCACGGCACCGGGTACGGCCGCCCGGCGCGCACCGCATAGGCTGGCCGGATGCAGGACGAGTACCGCACAGTCGCCCGCGCGGGCGTGCACGAGACCGAGGTCAACCGCTCCCGCTTCCTGTGCGCGCTCGCCCCCGCCGCCACCGAGCGGGAGGCCCAGGACTTCGTCGCCGCCGTCCGCAAGGAGCACGCGGACGCCACCCACAACTGCTGGGCCTACGTCATCGGCGCCGACGCCTCCGTCCAGAAGGCCAGCGACGACGGCGAGCCCGGCGGCACCGCGGGCGTCCCCATGCTCCAGATGCTGCTGCGCCGCGACATGCGCTACGTCGTCGCCGTCGTCACCCGCTACTACGGAGGGGTCAAGCTCGGCGCGGGGGGCCTGATCCGCGCCTACGGAGGTGCCGTCGGCGAGGCCGTCGACACCCTCGGCACGCTCACCCGCCGCCGTTTCCGCCTCGCCACGGTCACCGTGGACCACCAGCGCGCGGGCAAGGTCGAGAACGACCTGCGCGCCACCGGCCGCGAGGTCCGCGACGTCCGCTACGCAGAGCGGGTCACCATCGAGATCGGCCTCCCCGACGCCGACGTGGACGCCTTCCGCGGGTGGCTCGCCGACATCACCGCCGGGTCCGCGGGGTTCGAGCTGGGCGGCGAGGCGTACGGGGACGCCTGAGACCAATAAGTGGCCAATCGGTGATGAATCGGGCATGACTTGCGTACGTGAGAACTGTCATGACGGGCGATACGGGAGTAACCGCCCGTGATGTCAGACCCGGCCGTTAACCTCGGGGATCATGAGGCTCCTGCACACTTCCGACTGGCATCTCGGCCGGGCGTTCCACCGCGTGAACATGCTCGGTGCCCAGTCCGAGTTCATCGGCCACCTCGTCGCGACCGCGCGTGAGCGCGAGGTCGACGCGGTGGTCGTGGCGGGAGACGTGTACGACCGGGCGGTGCCGCCGCTGGCCGCCGTCGAGCTGTTCGACGAGGCGCTGCACAGGCTCGCCGACCTCGGGGTGCCGACGGTGATGATCTCCGGGAACCACGACTCCGCGCGCCGGCTCGGGGTGGGGGCCGGGCTGATCGGGCGGGCGGGCATCCATCTGCGCACCGACCCTGCCGCGTGCGGCACGCCCGTGCTGCTGGCGGACACCCACGGCGACGTCGCCTTCTACGGCCTGCCCTACCTCGAACCCGCCCTGGTCAAGGACGAGTTCGGCGTCGAACGGCCGGGACACGCGACCGTGCTCGCGGCGGCCATGGACCGGGTCCGCGCCGACCTCGCCGCACGCGCGCCGGGCACGCGGTCGGTCGTCCTCGCGCACGCCTTCGTCACCGGCGGCGAGGCCAGCGACAGCGAGCGGGACATTGCCGTCGGCGGTGTGGCCGCCGTCCCCGCCGGTGTCTTCGACGGCGTCGACTACGCCGCGCTGGGACATCTGCACGGCTGCCAGACCATCACCGAGCGCGTCCGCTACTCCGGCTCCCCGCTGCCGTACTCCTTCTCCGAGGCGAGTCACCGCAAGAGCATGTGGCTCGTCGACCTCGACGCCGACGGCACGGTCGCCGCCGAGCGTCTCGACTGCCCGGTGCCGCGTGAGCTGGCCAGGATCAGGGGAACGCTGGAGGAGCTGCTCGCCGACCCGGACCTCGCCCCGCACCAGGACGCCTGGGTCGAGGCCACCCTCACCGACGCCGTGCGCCCCGCCGACCCCATGGCCCGGCTCGCCGAGCGGTTCCCGCACACCCTCAGCCTGGTCTTCGACCCCGACCGCGCCCCGGACGACCCCGACGTGTCCTACGCCCGGCGGCTGGCGGGCCGCAGCGACGAGGAGATCGCCGAGGACTTCGTGGCCCATGTGCGCGGCGCCGGCCCCGACGAGCGGGAGCGGACCGTTCTGCGGGACGCCTTCGACGCCGCGCGCGTCGACGCGGCCGTGCGGGAGGTGGCCCGGTGAGGCTGCACCGCCTGGCACTGACCGCCTTCGGCCCCTTCGGGGCCTCCCACACTGTCGACTTCGACGCTCTGTCCGCCGCCGGGCTCTTCCTGCTGCACGGCCCCACCGGAGCGGGCAAGACCTCCGTCCTCGACGCCGTCTGCTACGCCCTCTACGGCTCGGTGCCCGGCGCCCGCCTCGGCGCCGCCCTGCGCAGCGACCACGCCGCCCCGGCCGCCCGTACGTCCGTGACGCTCGAACTCACCGTCGCCGGAAGGCGGTTGGAGATCACCCGGCAGCCGCCCTGGGAGCGACCCAAGAAGCGCGGCGCCGGGACGACGCTCGACAAGGCCCAGACCTGGCTGCGCGAGTACGACACCACGGCCGCCGCCTGGAAGGACCTCAGCCGCTCCCACCAGGAGGTCGGCGAGGAGGTCACCCAGCTCCTCGGGATGAGCAGGGAGCAGTTCTGCCAGGTCGTGCTGCTGCCCCAGGGCGACTTCGCGCGGTTCCTGCGCGCCGACGCCGAGGCCCGCGGCAGGCTGTTGGGCCGGCTCTTCGACACCCAGCGTTTCGCCGAGGCCGAGAAGCGCCTCGCCGAACGCCGCCGCGGTGCCGAGGCCGGGGTGCGCGAGGGGGACTCCGCGCTGCTCGCGGACGCCCATCGCATGCAGCAGGCCGCGGGGGCCGCCATGGAGCTGCCCGAACTGGCGCCCGGCGAGCCCGGCCTGGCCGAGGCCGTGCTGATCGCGGCGGCCGTCGCCCGCGGCACCGCGCGCGAGCAGCTCACCGTCGCCCACTGCCGCCTCGCCGCCGCCGAGTCCGCCCAGGCCGCCGCCGACCACGCCCTCGCCGACGTACGGGAGACCGCGCGGCTGCAGCGGCGGTCCGCCGAGGCGCGCGAGCGGGCGCGGCGCCTCCAGGACCGCTCCGAGGCCCACCAGGCGGCTCAGCGGCGCATGGAGCGGGCCCGCAAGGCGGAGGCCGTCGCGCCCGCTCTCGACCTGCGCGACATCGCCGACACCGAGCACCGCCGCGCCGCTGCCGCCGAGGCCCACGCGCGTGCGCCGCTGCCCGACCGCCTCGCGGGCGAGGGCGCGGCCGGGCTCGCCGCCGCCGCCCGCCGGGCCGCCGAGGAGCTGGGCGGGCTGGAGTCGGCCCGGCGCGCCGAGCAGCGGCTCGCCGGACTGCGCGCCGAACGCGCGGGACTGGACCGGCAGGAGCGCGCCGACGAGGACGTCCTCGCCGAGGCGGACGGCTGGCTCGCCGGATGGGAGACCGGCCGCGCGGCCCTGCAGACCCGGATCGACGCCGCGCAGGAGGCCGCCACCCGCGCCGAGCAGCTCGCCGTGCAGCGCGAACCGGCCCGGCGGCGGCTGGACGCGGCCGTGCGGCGCGACCGCCTCGCCGCCGAGACCGACGCCGCCCGGGAGCGGGCACTGGCCTCCGCGCGGCGCGCGGTGGACGCCCGCGCCCACTGGCTCGACCTCAAGGAACAGCGGCTCACCGGCATCGCCGCCGAACTCGCCGCGAACCTAGGCGCCGGCGAACCCTGCGCGGTCTGCGGCGCCACCGAACACCCCGCGCCCGCCCGCAAGGTCTCCGGGCACGTGGACCGCGAGGCAGAGGAACACGCGCTGGCCGATTCCCAGCGCGCCGAGGAGACCCGCGCCAGGGACGAGCGCCGCCTCGGCACGCTGCGGGAGGAACTGGCCGCCGCCACCGCCGAGGCCGGTGACAGCCCCGCCGCCCTGCTCGGCGAGGAGGCCGCAGAACTGGAGCGGCGCCACACCCGCGCCCGGGACGAGGCCTCCGGCCTCCACCTCGCGCACGAGGACCTGCGCCGGGCCGAGGAGGAGCACCGGCGCCGCACCGAGGCCCGCCAGCAGGCCGCCCTCGGGTCCGCCTCCCGCGCGGCCCGCCGCGAGGCCCTGGAGCGGGAACGGGCAGCGCTGGAAGCCGAGTTGGCCGAGGCCCGGGGTGCCCTGGACAGCGTGGCCGCCCGCGCCGCGCAGCTGGAACGGCAGGTCGCGCTGCTGGACGCCGCCGCCGGGGCCGCCCGCGCCGCGGAGGACGCCGCCCAGCGGCTCAAGGACGCCGACGCCCGGCTCGCCGACGCCGCCTTCAAGGCCGGTTTCGACACCCCGCGGGCCGCCGCCGACGCGCTCCTCGACGACGCCGCCCACCGCGAACTGCAGCACCGTCTGGACGCCTGGCAGCAGGAGGAGGCCGCCGTACGGGCCGTGCTCGCCGAGGCCGACACCGCCGCGGCCGCCCAGCGGCCGCCCGCCGACCTCGCGGGCGCGGAGGCACACGCCGCCGACGCGTCCCGGCGGCTGCGCGAGGCCGCCTCCGCGCGGGACGCGGCCGCCCGGCGCTGCACCGAGCTCGACCGGCTGTCCGCGCGCGCGGCCGCCGGGGTGCGCCGGCTCGCCCCGTTGCGCGAGGAGCACGACCGCGTGGCCCGCCTGGCCGCGCTGACCGCGGGCACCTCGGCCGACAACGAGCGCAAGATGCGCCTGGAGTCCTACGTCCTGGCCGCCCGTCTGGAACAGGTCGCCGCCGCGGCGAGCGCCCGGCTGCTGCGGATGTCCTCCGGCCGCTACACCCTGGTGCACTCCGACGACCGTTCCGGGCGCGGCCGCAGCGGACTCGGCCTGCATGTCGTCGACGCCTGGACCGGACGCGAGCGGGACACCGCGACCCTGTCGGGCGGCGAGACCTTCTTCGCCTCGCTCGCCCTCGCCCTCGGCCTCGCGGACGTCGTCACCGACGAGGCGGGCGGGGTGCGCCTGGACACCCTCTTCATCGACGAGGGCTTCGGCAGCCTGGACGACCAGAGCCTCGACGAGGTCCTGGACGTCCTGGACTCCCTGCGCGAACGCGACCGCAGTGTCGGCATCGTCAGCCATGTCCCCGACCTGCGGCGGCGGATCCACGCCCAGCTGGAGGTCGTCAAGGGCAGAGCGGGGTCGGAGCTGCGGCAGCGCGGCACCTGACCCGGCCACCGTCGGGTCGGGCGGGTCCCAGCGCGGTCGGGTGCCCCCGCACTGCCGGTCAGGCGGATGCCGGCACGGTCACGGACCCCGCCCCGCCCATCGGGCTGCTTCCGGCGCGTTCACTGACCCAGCGGGCGTCTCGGCAGCGGTGAGGAGTAGACGACGCTGGTCGTCACCGAGCCCAGCGCGCCGATCTTGCCGGACACTTCCTCGAGATGCCGCATCGAGCGGGCGGCGACCTTGATGACGAAGCAGTCGTCGCCCGTGACGTGGTGCGCCTCCAGGATCTCCGGCGTCACGGCGACCAGGTCGTGGAAGGGCTTGTAGTTGCCGTTGGGGTAGCGCAGCCGCACGAACGCCAGGATCGGCAGCCCCAGCCGGTCGGGGTCCACGACCGCGGAGTACCCCCGGATGACCCCCGCCTCCTCCAGCCGCCGCACCCGCTCGGTGACCGCGCTCGCGGACATCGCCACCGCACGGGCCAGCTCGGCGAAGCTGGCCCGGCCGTCGCGCTGGAGGACGTCGAGGATGCGCCAGTCGGTGGCGTCCGGGGAAAAAGCGGTCATCCCCGATGGATAGCAGGAGAATCCCCGGCCGATCAAGGTCCACGCCGTGGAACGGCACTTCTGGAAGGTGATCAACGGCCGTAGATTTCCGGTCATCGGACAGCAAGGCCGTTCGGACAACGTCGTCGCCCGGCCGGCACTGTCGTGGGACAGCCCTCAGCGAAAGGGTCCGCGATGACCACCGCCGCCACCACCAACCCCGTCCTGCGCGTCGCCCCCGCCGCCCCGGCCGAGGCCGCCGCCTACTTCCGCGCCAGCCTGGTGTTCCACGCCGACGTCTCCGACGTGGCCGCCGCGCTGGCCGCCGGCGGCGACCCCGGTTTCGTCGTGCTGGACTCCCGCTCCACCGCGTCCTGGGACCAGGGCCATGTGCCCGGCGCCGTCCACCTGCCGACCGCGCTCATCCCCGAGCAGGCCGGTCAGCTCCTCGACAGGTCCGTGCCCGTCGTGACGTACTGCTGGGGCCCCGGCTGCAACGGCGCCACCCGCGCGGCCCTCGCCCTCGCCGAACTCGGCTTCCAGGTCAAGGAGATGCTCGGCGGCTTCGAGTACTGGGTGCGCGAGGGCTTCGAGTACGAGACCTGGGAGGGCCGCGAGCGCAGGGCGGCGGACCCGCTGACCGCTCCCGTGGACGCCGAGGACTGCGGCTGCTGAGCGGCGAGGCGCGGCGGACCGGCCGCCGCACCGCAGGTGCGGGGTGCGGCCCGGCCCGTCCGGCACCGGCCGGCACAGGGTGCGGCGCGGCCCGTACGACCCCGCCGCACCCGTCCCCGCGTCAGAGCGCGGACAGCTCGTCCACCAGATCGTCGAGACCCAGCGACCCCTGCGACAGCGCGGCCATGTGCCAGGCCTTGAGGTCGAAGGCGTCACCGTGCCGCGCGCGGGCCTGCTCGCGGCCCAGCAGCCAGGCGCGTTCGCCCAGCTTGTAGCCGATCGCCTGGCCCGGGATCGTCAGATAGCGGGTCAGCTCGCTCTCCACGAAGTCCGCCGGACGGCTGCTGTGCGCGCCGAAGAACTCCTGCGCCAGCTCCGGCGTCCACCGCTCGCCCGGGTGGAAGGCCGAGTCCGCCGGGATCTCCAGCTCCAGGTGCATGCCGATGTCGACGATCACCCGGGCCGCGCGCATCATCTGCGCGTCCAGATAGCCGAGCCGCTCCTCCGGGTCGGTGAGGAAGCCCAGTTCGTCCATCAGCCGCTCCGCGTACAGCGCCCAGCCCTCGGCGTTGGCGCTGACGCCGCCGAGGGTGGCCTGGTAGCGGGAGAGGTTCCCGGCGACGTACGTCCACTGCGCGAGCTGCAGGTGGTGGCCCGGCACGCCCTCGTGGTACCAGGTGGAGACGAGGTCGTAGACCGGGAACCGGGTCTGCCCCATCGTCGGCAGCCAGGTGCGGCCCGGCCGGGAGAAGTCCTCCGACGGCTGCGTGTAGTACGGCGCGGCCGCGCTGCCGGGGGGCGCGATGTGCGACTCCACCTTCCGCACCGGATCGGCGAGTTCGAAGTGCGTGCCGTCGAGCGCCTCGATCGCCTGGTCCATCAGGCCCTGGAGCCACTCGCGGACCTCGTCGACGCCCTCGATGTGCCGGCCGTGCTCGTCGAGGTGCGCGAGCGCCACCCAAGGGGTCTCGGCGCCGGGCAGGATCTTCTCGGCCTCCTTGCGCATCTCGCCGAGCAGCCGGTGGTACTCCGCCCAGCCGTAGGCGTACGCCTCGTCGAGGTCCAGGTCCGTGCCGTTGTAGTAGCGCGACCAGCGGGCGTAGCGCTCACGGCCCACCGGGTCCGGGGCGCCCTCGATCGCCGGGACGTACACCTCCCGCATCCAGTCCCGCAGTTCCACCACGGCCGCGGTCGCGCCGCGCGCGGCCTCGTCCAGTTCGGGGCGCAGCGCGTCGGGTCCGGCCGAGACGAAGTCCTCGAACCAGCCGCGGCCGTGGCCGTCCGTGTCGGCCCACTCGCCGAGCTGTTCGACGAAGGTGGCCGTCGGACGCGGGCTCGCGTAGAGCTTGCGCTCCAGGCCGAGGGTCAGCGACTCCCGGTAGCCCGCGAGCGCGGCCGGGACCGCGCGCAGCCGCCGGACGATCGCCGCCCAGTCCTCGTCGGTGCCGGTGGGGGTGACGGTGAAGACCTCACGGACATGGTGGGCGGGGGTGCCCATGTTGCCGACGGCCCGCAGGCCCTCGTCGGCCTCGTGCACGGCGAGTTCGGCGGTCAGACGCTCGCGCAGCAGCCGGGCGCAGCGGCGTTCGATGTCGCTGTCGGCGCCGGGCCGCCGTTCGGCCTCGTCGAGCGCGGCGAGGGTGGCCCGCTGAAGCGCGGCGAGCGCCTCCTGGCCCGCGGGCGAGAGGTCGGGCAGCCTCCCCGAACTCTCCTTGACTCCCAGGTAGGTACCGGCGACCGGATCGAGGGCGACGAGCTCGTCGACATAGCTGTCGGCGACCTCGCGGGGCAGCGGGCTCGTGGTGTCTGACATGCGGACCATCCTCGTACGGCGGCCCGCCGCGCGTCACCCCGATTGCGCCGAGGGCGAAGGAGGCAGCAGCGGCCCGCAGTCCCAGCGCTGGAAGATCAGCCGGGTCTCCACCCGGGCCACCTCCCGGTGGGCGGTGAACCCGTCCAGCACCAGCCGCTGGAGATCGGCCATGTCCGCGACGGCGACATGGACGAGGTAGTCGTCGGGGCCGGTGAGATGGAAGACGGTCAGCGACTCCGGCAGCGCCCGCACGCGTTCGACGAACGGACCGACCAGTTCCCGCCGGTGCGGCCGGACCTGCACCGACAGCAGCGCCTGGAGCCCCCGGCCCAGCCTGGCGGGATCCAGCCGCAGCTGGTGCCCGAGGATCACCCCGGCCCGCCGCAGCCGGGTCACCCGGTCGAGGCAGGTCGAGGGGGCGACCCCCACCTGGGCGGCGAGGTCGCGGTAGGTCGTCCGGGCGTCGTTCTGCAGCAAGGTCAGCAACTGAAGATCGACCGGATCCAGTACGACAGATTCAGCCACTCGTCGAACGTAGCACGGGGCTCACCTCATCCGGCCCGGCCGGTGTTCACCCTGTCCGTCCATGGACACCGACATGGACACGCCCGCGGGCTCCGCCACCCCGGCGCCCGCCTTCCGGCCCGCACCCCGGGCCCTGGCCACCGAGGCCGTGCACGCCGGCCGCGACGACCTCGCGCGCCAGGGGCTGCACGCCCCGCCGATCGACCTGTCCACCACCTACCCCTCCTACGACAGCCGGGGGGAGGCCGCCCGCATCGACGCGTTCGCGCAGACCGGTGCCGAGCTGGACGGCCCGCCGGTCTACGCCCGGCTGGGCAACCCGACCGTCGCCCGCTTCGAGACCGCCCTGGCCCGGCTGGAGGGCACCGAGTCCGCCGTGGCCTTCGCCAGCGGCATGGCCGCCCTCAGCGCGGTGCTGCTGGTGCGGTCGTCCATGGGCCTGCGCCATGTCGTCGCCGTGCGCCCGCTGTACGGCTGCAGCGACCATCTGCTGACCGCGGGGCTGCTCGGCTCCGAGGTCACCTGGACCGACCCGGCCGGCATCGCCGACGCGCTGCGCCCCGACACCGGCCTGGTGATGGTCGAGACTCCGGCCAACCCGACCCTCGCGGAGGTCGACCTGCGGGCTGTCGCGCACGCCTGCGGATCCGTCCCGCTGCTGGCCGACAACACCTTCGCCACGCCGGTGCTCCAGCGCCCCGCCGAGCACGGCGCCCGCCTGGTGCTGCACAGCGCCACCAAGTACCTCGGTGGCCACGGTGACGTCATGGCCGGTGTCGTGGCCTGCGACGAGGAGTTCGCGGGGAAGCTCCGGCAGATACGTTTCGCCACGGGCGGTGTCCTCCACCCGCTGGCCGGCTATCTGCTGCTGCGCGGCCTGTCCACCCTCCCGGTCCGGGTGCGCGCGGCGTCGGACACCGCCGCCGAGCTGGTCCGCCGGCTCGCCGCCGACCCGCGCGTGGCCCGGGTGCACTACCCGCGCATCGGCGGCGCGATGGTCGCCTTCGAGGTCCACGGGGAGCCGCACGAGGTGATCGCGGGCGTCCGCCTGATCACCCCGGCCGTGAGCCTGGGCAGCGTCGACACGCTCATCCAGCACCCCGCATCCATCAGCCACCGCATCGTCGACGCCGACGACCGCCGGGGCGCGGGCGTCTCCGACCGGCTGCTGCGCATGTCGGTCGGCCTGGAGGACGTCGAGGACCTGTGGGCCGACCTGGACCAGGCGCTCGGTCGGGCCGGCGGTCCCGCGGGCGCGACGGCCCGCGTCGAGGCGGTGTCCGGGGTCTGACCCGAGGCGCGGACGACCGGGCGTGTTCCGTCAGGAGCGTCCCGCACCGAACAAGGAACGGCCCGGCGCGTTGTGCGCCGGGCCGTCCCTCCCAGGACCGGCCGCGACTCGTCCCCGTTCGGGTCCGGCCGCGGTCGGCGCTCCTCAGGACCGGCCATGACTCCCGTTCGGCACCGGCCGCGTCGCGGCCGGTGCTCCTCAGGAGCCGCCGTGGCTCAGTCCCGCACGCTCCACTCCTTCGGCACGTCGTACGGCAGCCGCGAGGTGACCGGCGTCGCGTCCAGGCGGGCCGTGATCACCAGCGTGCCCTCCTCGATCTGGTAGTCCAGCGGGAGTCCGAGACCCCGCATCGCGGCGACCATGCCGGTGTTGGAGGCCTGCGTCACCGCGTACACGCTGTCGCAGCCCGCCTCCACCGCCATCGTCACCAGCCGGCCGAGCAGTTCCGCGCCGACGCCGCGGCGCTGCCACTCGTCCTCGACGAGCAGCGCGACCTCCGTCTCGTCACCGTCCCACAGAAGGTGACCGAGTCCCACGATGCGTCCCGAGCGGGCCTGCGCCGCGAGGGTCCGGCCGAAGCGCGGACTGAGGAGGTGGTTCAGATAGCGGTCGGCGTCCTTGACCGGCCCGTGGTAGCGCATGCTCAGGGTCCGCTGCGAGCACCGCTCGTGCATCGCCTTCGCGGCCTCCACGTCGGGCAGGTCGGCCCGGCGCACGGTGATGGCCTCGCCCTGCGGCAGCGTCAGCACGTCCTGGCCGTGCGGCACCCGCGGGCCGAGCCGCGCGTCCAGCTCCACCAGTGCCCGCGCCCGCGCGAACTCGGTCGGGGTGAACGGCAGATACGGCCGCTCCACGGTGATCACTCCGCCCTCGGGCGCCCGCAGGCGCAGCACGGTGCCCTCCAGCGCGCCCTCCACGGGACCCGCGCCCTCGCCGGCGTCGGCCGAGGGAGCGGAGGGCAGCGAGCGGATCGTGCAGCGGCCCAGCAACTGCCGCAGTGCCAGAGGGAGTTCGGAAGCGTCCAGGGCCGTGCGGGTGGCGAGGCCGAGCACCCGGGTGGGCGCGTCGACCAGGTCGTGGGCGTCGGCCCGCTCGATCCAGGTCCGTGTGCCGCCTGCCTCGGCCACCGCGCGGGTGATCTCCGTCGCGGTGAGCGTGCCGGGCGAGCGCAGCAGGAACTCGTCGACGGTGTCCTCGCCCAGCGGGTGCGTCTGGAGGGTGAGGATGTCGACCTCGCGCGCGGCCAGGGCGGTGCACAGCGCGGCCAGCGAACCGGGGGTGTCCTTCACGGTCGTCCGCATCCGCCACAGGGTGCTGTGCCCGGTGGCGTCCTCGGCGGACGGTCCCGACGGCCCGGCCTGCCGCTCGGTGGAGCGCGGCCGGGCGCCGGTATCGCTCGTATGGCTCGTGGGCGGTTCGTGGCCGTGCCTGCGGGCCCACCAGATGTGGAACGTGGCCGTGGCGAGCAGCACCACCGCGGAGATCACCAGCAGGGCCGGACCGTCGGGGCCGTGCCCGATCAGGTTGGCGACGGCGTCGGCGACCGCGACGGCCGTGAACAGGGCGGCGAGTTCCACCACGTCGCGCCGCCAGTGGTGGACGGGGCGGCCGTGCCGCGCGCGAGTGACGTCTGAGAATTTCTGTTTCATGACGCCACTCTGGACGAGTGGTGTTGCGTGATCACGAACGCTTTGTGACCGATGGGTAAAGCATGCTTCCGTACGGTTTATTGCCTCTTTGACCGTTTCGCGATCACCCAACTCGGCCTCGGCGCCCGCCGGGTGCCGCACACCGGGGGATGACGCCGGTGCGCGGCACGCTCAGAGCCTACGGCAGCCACCGGCCCGCGCGGCCCGGCCGGAGCGCGCCGGTCCGACGGCCCGTCATCCCGCGGCCACGCCCACCGGCCCGTCACCCCACCGCCACGCCGGTGACCCCACCGCCGCGCCCGTCGGCTCAGCGGCTGCCGTCCAGGATGACGCGGGCCACCAGCGCCGGGTCGTCGTTCATCGGCACATGGCCGCAGCCCGGCAGCCGGACCAGCCGGGCCTTGGGGATGGTCGCCTTGGCGCGCACGCCCTGCCGGGGCAGCAGCAGCCGGTCCTTGGTGCCCCAGGCCACGGTGACCGGGATGCCGGAGACGTCGTCGGAGAACCGTACGTCGGTGCCCGCGCGCAGTGTGTCGGTGAAGCCGTCGGAGTTGACCAGGGCGAGCGTCTCGGCCACCACGGCCTCCGGGGAACGGCGGCCGGGGCGGGCGTAGATCGCGCTCGTCAGGACGGCCCGGCCGGCCGCCGAGCGGGACAGCCGCTCGACGAGCGGCAGGGGCAGCCGACGTGCGCTGTGGCGCATCGCCAGCAGCACCGCGAACGCGTAGCGCCGCTCGGCCTGGCTCCAGAACCCGGCCGGGGACAGGGCGGTGACGGAGCGCACGCGCTTCTCCCGGCCCAGTTCCAGCGCGAGCAGACCGCCGAGCGAGTTGCCCGCCACGTGCGGGCGGTCCAGGTCCAGGGCCTCGCACAGCGCTCCGAGCGCGGTGTTGGTGGTGGGCAGGTCGTAGGAGAGGCCGTCCGGCAGGGACGGGGAGACGCCGAAGCCGGGCAGGTCGACGGCGACGACGTCCCGCTCGGCGGCCAGGATGTCGATGACCGGGTCCCAGGCCTGCCGATGGTGGCCTATGCCGTGCAGCAGGAGCAGCGGCTCACCGCTGCCCACGCGCGCGTAGGACATGGTCACGGACCGCCGCCCCTGCGGTGAGGGGACCTCGAAGGTGACGGTGGCGGACATGAGCGGCTCCCTTGGTTCCGGCGGCTCGGAGGCCTCCGACGACTCCCGCGACGACGGCCGACGCTTCGCGGACAGCTTGTCAGCGATTGCTACTCGTGGGTAGCCCCGAGTTGTACACCCCGTGTTCACGCCAACGCCCGCAGGGTGGCGACGCGTTGACCTGGGCGACGGGGGTTTTGCCGTCATGTCACGAATGCGGCCCTGTGCGAACGCGCCGTGAACGCTCCGCCGCGCGCGCCCCGTGAGCCGACCAGGGGATCGAGGATTGGTCTTGACCAAGGGTGGGGGCCGCCCTATGGTCGCGTATAAGTGCAACAACCTTTAATAAACAAGGGCGCTAAAACGCCGCCGGATCACGGCGATTGCGGAGGACAGGGTGGGGACCCAGCAGCTGGAATCGGTGCCGGAACCGAAGTACTGGCACCTCAGGACCGTGCTCACCGAGGCACTGGACTCCGAGTTCGCGGTGGGGGAGATCCTTCCCAACGAGCGTGATCTCGCGGCCCGGTTCGGCGTCGCCCGCGCCACTCTGCGCCAGGCCCTGGAACAGCTCGAGCTGGAGGGCCGCCTCCAGCGCCGCCGCGGTGTCGGCACGACGGTGGCCCCGCCGCGCGTGGGCGTCGCCGTCGGCAGCGAGCGGGACGCCTGGCCCGGCGGCCCCGGGGACGCCTGGCAGCCCGTCGACTGCGTCCTGGAGGTGCCGCCCGCGGCCGTCGCCGCCGCGCTGGAGACCGGCGCGGGCGAGCCCGTGCACACCGTGCGCCGTATCCGCGTCACCCACGGCCAGCCGGTCGCCGCCGAACTGCTGCACATCCCGGCGGCCTCGGTCCCCGCGCTGTCCGCCATAGACGCCCCCTCGGGCGCGGCACGCGCGCGTGCGGTGCTGCGCGAGCTCCAGCGCCTGGAGCCGGAGGGCCACGAGAACGCCGTCGAGCTGGGCTCCGCCCGCGCCGACGACGCCAAGGAGCTGGACCGGCTGCCCGGCGCGCCCGTCCTGATCGTGACGACCCGGTTCCTCGCCGCCGGGCGTACGGCCGCGCTGTCGGTCGCCACCTACCGCGCGGACACCTGCCGGCTCACCTTCGGTGACTCGGGCCGCGTCGAGATCCACGAGGACCCGCAGCGCCGGGCGTCCTGAGGATCCCGCCGCCCCGAGCTGCGGCGCGGCGGCCCGCCGGTGCCCTTCCCCCACGGGGCACCGGAGCTCTCCGCCCAACCCTCGGGGCGGGGAAGGCCGCCGAAGCCTCGAGGCAGGGAAGGCCACCGGTCACCGCCGGGCCGTGACCGTGCCCTCCACCGCGAACAGCTGCTCCTCCACATGGTCCAGGGCCAGCCGCACCGCCCCGGTCGCCACGGCCGCCTCGCCCAGCAGTGACAGCGCCACCCTCGGCGGCCGCAGACAGTAGCGGGCCAGCTCACGCCGCAGCGGTTCCAGTACGTCGTCCAGGCCGGCCGCCCAGCCGCCGATCACGACCAGCTCCGGGTCCAGGGCCAGGGCCAGCGCCGCCACGTCGTGCACCAGCCGCTGGATGAAGCGGTCGACCGCCGCCCGGGATCCCTCGTCGCCCCGTCGCGCCCGGGCGAAGACATCGGCGACCGCCTGCTCGTCCAGCGGGTGCAGCGGCTCGTCCGTCGTGGACAGCAGCTTCTCCGGCGTGACCTCGCGGCCCAGCAGATGCAGGGCGCCGATCTCCCCGGCCGCCCCGCCGTAGCCGCGGTGCAGCCGGCCGCCGATCAGCGCGCCCGCGCCCGGGCTCAGCCCGGCCAGCACGAACACCACGTCGTCCGAGTCCGTCGCCGAGCCCTTCCAGTGCTCGGCGACCGCCGCGGCGTTCGCGTCGTTCTCCACCAGCACCGGGCACTTGAAGGAGCGGCTCAGCCGCTCGCCCAGCCGCAGCCCCGTCCACCCGGGCAGCGCGGTGCCCAGCCGCACGGTGCCGTCCGCCTCGACGATCCCGGGCGTGCCCACGCCCACCGCCCGCACCGACGCGCGCGAGACACCTGCCCGGCGCAGCAGCTCGGCCACCGCGCCGCGCACCCGCTCCAGCCGCTCGTCCGCGTCGACCGTCTCGTCGACCTCCTTGGTCTGGGCGCCCAGCACCCGGCCGTCCAGGTCGGCGAGGAGTGCGGCCACCCGGTGGACACCGATCTCCAGGCCCAGCAGATGGCCCGCCTCGGCCCGGAACCGGAACCGGCGCGCGGGCCGGCCCTGCCGCCGGGTGGCACCCTCCTCGGCCGCCTTCTCGACGACCAGACCGGCCTCTATGAGTCCCTCGACGACGCCCTCGACGGTCGGCCGGGACAGCCCGGTGACGCGGGTGATCTCCGTGAGCGTCGCGCAGTCGGTGGCACGCAGAGCGTGCAGCACCACCGCGGAATTGATCCTTCGCAGCAGCGAGGGATCCCCGCCGGTCAGCCGCCCCACCGTCCGTCCTCCCAGCTCGTGCGCGTGTTGGCCGGATGTTACTCGGCACGGCCGACCGCGGCGAGTGCCGGAGGTGCCGGTTCCGGGTGAAGCCCGGGGTCAACCGGGCGAGACGAACCCCGACTCGTACGCCACGATGACCGCCTGCGTGCGGTCGCGCGCCCCCAGCTTCGCCAGTACGGCGCTGACGTGCGACTTCACCGTCTCCGTGCCCACGGTCAGCCGGACGGCGATCTCCGCGTTGGACAGGCCCCGGGTCATCAGCCGCAGCACCTCCGCCTCGCGCTCGGTCAGCCGGGCCCGCTCCAGCGCTTCCCGCGCGGCCGGATCACCCTCCCCGGCGCCGCCGTACTCCGCGGCCAACTGCCGTACCGAGGCCGGGAACAGCAGCGACTCGCCCGCCGCGATCAGCCGCACCGCGTGCACGATCTCCGCCGGCCGGGCCCGTTTCAGCAGAAACCCGTCGGCACCGGCCCGCAGGGCGTCGTAGACGTACTCGTCGTTCTCGAACGTCGTCACGACAAGGATCTTCGGCGGCTCGGGCACCGTCCGCAGCACCGCGCGCGTGGCCTCGATCCCGTCCAGCAGCGGCATCCGCACGTCCATCGCGACCACGTCCGGCCGCAGTTGCCGCACCAGCGGGATCACGGCCGCCCCGTCCGCGGCCTCCCCGACGACCTCGATGTCGGGCTGGGCGTCCAGCACGGCCCGCAGACCCGCACGGACCAGCGGTTCGTCGTCGACGAGAAGAACGGAGACGGGCATCCGGCCAGCCTAGTCGAGCTCTCGCGACCGCCCGACGGCCCGCTGCCCCATCGGCCAGGCCGGGCCGTGTACGGCGGTCAGCGCAGGGGGAGTTCCGCCCGTATGCGCCAGTCCCCGTCCTGCGGGCCGGTGTCCGCGTGGCCGCCCAGCAGGGTGGCGCGCTCGCGTATGCCGCGCAGCCCGCTGCCCCTGCCGGACGTGGCGACCGCGCTCGGCAGGGCGTTGCGCACCTCCAGGCCGAGCGTGCCGTCGGCCACCCGCACCCGTACCCGCACGGGCACGGCCCCCGCGTGCCGCAGCACATTGGTCAGCGCCTCCTGGAGGATGCGGTACCCCTCGCGCGAGACCGGGCCCGGCACGTCCTCCACCGGGCCGCTGACCTCGGCGTCGACCTCGGCCCCCGACGCCCGCGCGGACTCCAGCAGCAGTTCGGCGTCGGCGAGGGTCGGCCGGGAACTCACCGGCTGCCGCGCCTCGCGCAGCACACCCAGCACCCGGTCCAGATCCTCCAGGGCCGCCCGGCCGGTGTCCTCGATGGCCGCCAGCGCCCGCTCGGTGAACTCCGGGTCCTTCGCCGTCCGCGCGGCCCCCGCCTGGACGACGGCCACCGTCAGCGCGTGCCCGATCGAGTCGTGCAGTTCGCGGGCGATGCGGTTGTGCTCCAGCAGCCGCTCGGTGCGCTCCTCCAAGGCGGCCAGCCGCTCTGCGGGGGAGGGCCCGAGCAGCCGCCCGGCGAGCCGGGTGATCAGCACGCCCGCGGCCACGACCACCACCGGCAGCAGCAGCACGGGCAGCGGCGCCAGCGCGAGATGCCACCAGTGACTGCCCTGGACCCGGACCAGCGCTCCCTCGTCCGGGCCGCCCGCCCCCAGCCCCGCGCGCACCAGCGTCTCGGTGGTGATGGGCAGTTGGACCGTCAGCAGCGCGACCAGACCGCCCAGCAGCAGCCGCGCCTCCAGCCACAGCACGGTCCGTCCGCGGTCGCCCCAGGTCGCGGCGGGCGCGGTCACGATCTCGGCACCCTCGCCCTCCTGCCGACGCCCCACGAGCAGCAGACGGGCCTGCAGCCCCTCCACCGTCCGCATGCCCGGCACCAGCCCGGCCAGGCCCAGCAGGATCACGCACACCCACCACTCCTCGGGGAACAGCAGGCCCCACATGGCCGGCCACACCACGGCCATGAACAGATGCAGCCATCGTGTGTAGGTCACGGCCCGGGTCAACGGGCTGAGCAGGCGGTTCATCCGCCCATCGTGGCAGCCGCCGACGACAAAAGGCCTCCCCCACCTGGGGGAGACGCTCTCCCCCCGCGGGGGAGGCGAACCAGCCGCTCCGGCGGCCACGCTGATGCCATGACCAGCATCGACGTCCAAGACCTCACCAAGGAGTACGGCACCCGGCGGGCCGTGGACGCCCTGACCTTCAGCGTGCGCCCCGGCCGGGTCACCGGCTTCCTCGGCCCCAACGGCTCGGGCAAGTCCACCACCATGCGGCTCGTCCTCGGCCTGGACCGCCCCACCTCGGGCACCGCGACCCTCGGCGGCCGCGCCTACGCCTCCTACGACGAACCCCTGCGCAGGGTCGGCGCGTTGCTCGACGCCCGGGCCGCCCACGGCTCCCGTACCGCCCGCGACCACCTCCGGGTGCTGGCCGCGAGCAACCGCATCCCGGGGCGCCGCGTGGACGTGGTGCTGCGCGAGACCGGCCTGGAGTCCGTCGCGCGGCACCGCGTCAGAACGTACTCGCTGGGCATGCGCCAGCGCCTCGGCATCGCCGCCGCGCTGCTCGGCGACCCGCCCGTCGTGATGCTGGACGAGCCGTCCAACGGCCTGGACCCCGAGGGCATCATCTGGATCCGCACCCTGGTGCGCGGGCTCGCCGCCGAGGGCCGGACCGTCCTGGTCTCCAGCCATCTGATGAACGAGACCGCCGAGTTCGCCGACCACCTGGTCGTCCTCGGCCGCGGGCGGCTGCTCGCCGACCAGCCGATGCGCGAGTTCATCGAGGCGCGCGTGCAGCCACGGGTCCGGGTGCGCACGAGCGACGGCCCCGCCTTGGTGGATCTGCTCACCCGCCACGGCCTCGGCGTCGAAGCCGGCCCGGAGGGCGCCTGGACCGTACGGCACGCGCGCGTGGACGAGATCGGCCGACTGCTCTCCGAGGCGGGCCTGCCGATCCTCGAACTCGCCGCGCAGGAGGGCACGCTGGAACAGGCCTACCTCGACCTGACCGCGACCGAGACCGAGTACACCGCACAGCTCCAGGGGGCCTGACCATGTCCTTCGCACCGATCCTGCACGCCGAGTGGCTGAAGATCCGTACCCTGCGCCCGCTGTACGGGGCGCTCTTCGCGCTGCTCGCCGTGTCCACGGCGTTCTCCGCCCTCTCCGGTGCCTCGGAGCCGGGGGCCGACACGCTGTTCATGGCCTTCGCGGGTGTGCTGCCCGGTCAGATCGCCGCCATCGCCTTCGGCGCCCTGGCCGTGTCGGCGGAGTTCCACAACGGGTTCCTGCGCGTGTCGCTGGCCGCGGTGCCCCGCCGGGGACGGTGGTTCGCGGCCAAGGCGGTGGCCGTCGGCGGGCCGGCCCTGGTGACGGGTCTGCTGACGGCCGCCTGCTCGCTCGCGGCGGCCCGTGCCTCGATGGGCTCCGGGGCGGACACCCTGACCACCGGTCAGCAGACGCGCGCGGTCGTGGGCTGCGGCCTCTATCTCGCCCTGACGGCGCTCCTCGCGGCCGGGCTCACGGCGGTGCTGCGCAGCGGCGTCGGCGCGCTGTCGGTCCTCGTCCCCTTCGTCCTCGTGGTCTCGTTCGTCGTCGGGGACACCGCCGGGAAGGTGACCGACTTCCTGCCCGACAAGGCAGGTCAGGTGGTGCTGCACCAGGCCTGGGAGGGCTCGCTCGGGCCGTGGTCGGGCCTCGCCGTGACGGCCGGCTGGGCGGCCGCCGCACTCGCCGCGGGGGCCTGGCGGGTGTGCCGCCGGGACGCCTGACAGCGTGCCCGTCCTCGCCCGCCCCTGACGCCCCGCCAATTGTCAGTGGCGGCGGGTTTACTGGGAGGCATGGACATCGCGCGGTATCTGGACACGATCGACCGGCTGTGCTCCCGCCCCTTTCCGGCGCGGCACGGCTGGTCGGACGTGGGCCGGGCGGGGCCGGGTTACTGGACGGCGGAGCTGGCCGCGGGGGGCGGGGCAGAGGACGGGGAAGAGGCGTGCGGGGGCCGCGCGGTGGAGCAGTTGGAGGCGTTTCGCGAGGGCATCGCGCAGCGCCTGGACGAGCGCTGGGGGACTCGGTCGCCCTGGAGCACGCTGACCCTCCAGGTGCGGATGGCGCGGGGCGAGGAGATACCCGAGCCGTGGGGGAGTGTCGGGGTGCTGCTGGACGAGATGTCCCTGTGGCAGGCGTCGGACAGCGACCGCTGGGTGGCCGTGGGGGTGGCCGCGCGCGGGGAGCCGGACGACTTCCGGCTGCTCGCCGTGGTGACCGAGGTCGACCCGCCCTGAGCCGTGCGGATCCCTCCGACCGGCCCTGAGCCGTGCGGACCTCTCCGACCGGCGCCGGGAGGCGGCCTGGCCGACGGAAGCGCAAGGCTCAGCCCTGCCGCGACCGGACTGTGCGACGAAGGCGCAAGTCCAAGCCTCGCCGCGACCGGCCTGCGCGACGGCAGCACAAGGATCGGCTTCGCCACAGACTGGCGCGGCGTAGAAGGGGCGGCTCAGTTCTCCGTCGCCGTCCGCAGGCGCGCGTACTCCTCCGCCATCGTCGCCGCCGTCCAGTGCGCGTTCAGACCGCTCGGATTCGGCAGCACCCACACACGCGTGCCCCCGATCGTCCGGTCCTGCGGCCCCACCCCGGCCCTGCGCTCGCCGAAGGCGGCCCGGTAGGCGGTCACTCCCACCACCGCCAGCCAGTCCGGCTTCCGCCGCTCCACCTTCGCGGCCAGCAACCGCCCGCCCTCGCGGTACTCCTCGGCGCTCAGCTCGTCGGCGCGCGCGGTGGCCCGCGCCACCACATTGGTGATGCCGAGCCCCAAGGACAGCAGCTCCGCCTGCTCGGCGGGCTTCATCAGCCGCGGCGTGAACCCGGACAGATGCAGCACCGGCCAGAAGCGGTTGCCGGGACGGGCGAAGTGATGGCCGGTCGCGGCGGTCATCAGACCGGGGTTGATCCCGCAGAAGAGCACACGGAGGCCGTCCGCGACGACGTCCGGTACGAGACGGTCGCGGGCGGCCTCCAGGTCCTGCGCGGTGAACCGGGTCAGAGAATCGCTCCCGGCGTGTAGCCCGCGGCCTCCGGGTGCCGCTTGACGATCTCGTCGATCCGGCCGACGACCAACGCGACCTGGGCGGCCGCGGCACCCGTGAAGGACAGCTTGTCGGCCATCAGGGCGCCCAGCTGCTCACGGTCGAGCGGCAGCCGCTCGTCGGCGGCCAGCTTGTCCAGCAGGTCGTTGCGCTCGGCGCCCTGCTCCCGCATGGCCAGCGCGGTCGACACCGCGTTCTCCTTGATGGCCTCGTGGGCGATCTCGCGGCCGACCCCGGCCCGCACCGCGCCCATGAGGACCTTTGTGGTGGCCAGGAACGGCAGGTAGCGGTCCAGCTCACGGGCGACGACGGCCGGGAACGCGCCGAACTCGTCGAGCACCGTCAGGAACGTCTCCAGCAGGCCGTCCAGCGCGAAGAACGCGTCCGGGAGCGCGACCCGGCGCACCACCGAGCAGGACACGTCGCCCTCGTTCCACTGGTCGCCCGCCAGCTCGCCGGTCATCGAGGCGTAGCCGCGCAGGATGACCATCAGGCCGTTGACGCGCTCGCAGGAGCGGGTGTTCATCTTGTGCGGCATTGCGGAGGAGCCGACCTGGCCGGGCTTGAAGCCCTCGGTGACCAGCTCGTGCCCGGCCATCAGCCGGATCGTCTTGGCCAGCGACGAGGGCGCCCCGGCCAGCTGCACCAGCGCGGTGACGACCTCGTAGTCCAGGGAGCGCGGGTAGACCTGGCCGACCGAGGTGAAGGCCTGCGAGAAGCCGAGGTGCCCGGCGATCCGGTCCTCCAGCTCGGCGAGCTTGCCGGCGTCGCCGCCGAGCAGGTCCAGCATGTCCTGCGCGGTGCCGACCGGGCCCTTGATGCCGCGCAGCGGGTAGCGGCCGAGGAGCTCCTCGACGCGGCCGTACGCCACGAGCAGCTCGTCGGCGGCGGTCGCGAACCGCTTGCCGAGGGTGGTGGCCTGCGCGGCGACGTTGTGGGAGCGGCCGGCCATGACCAGCTCGCCGTACTCCCCGGCCAGCTTGCCGAGGCGGGCCAGCACGGCCACCGTGCGGTCGCGCACCAGCTCCAGCGAGAGGCGGATCTGGAGCTGCTCGACGTTCTCCGTGAGGTCGCGGGACGTCATGCCCTTGTGGACCTGCTCGTGCCCGGCGAGGTCGTTGAACTCCTCGATCCGCGCCTTCACGTCGTGCCGCGTGACCTTCTCGCGCTCGGCGATGGAGGCCAGGTCGACCTGGTCCAGGACACGCTCGTAGTCGGCGAGCGCCGCCTCCGGCACCTCGATGCCGAGGTCCTTCTGGGCCCGCAGCACGGCGAGCCAGAGCTGACGCTCCAGCTTCACCTTCTGCTCGGGGGACCAGAGCGTGGCGAGCTCGGCGGAGGCGTACCGTCCGGCGAGGACGTTCGGGATGCGGGGCTTGGCGGGAGCTGAAGTCACGTGTCCAGAGTTTACTGGCGATTCGTGCAGGCCAGCGCCGCGGCCCGGTTCGGCGGAAGCTACGAGACGCCCGTCACGTGCGGCGTCCGCCCCGCCGTCCCGTCCGTCGGGCCCTGTGACCGGCGCCCCGAAGCACGACAGCGGCCGTGCCGCGCAGGCAGGCGGGGGGCCTGGTCCGGCCGGCACACCCCCTCCGGCCCCGCGATCACACGCCCTAGCCCACTGGCCCCTCGAACGGCAGCAGTTCCGGGCGCTTCGGGGGGCGGCCGTCGCCCGAGGAGCGGCCGGTCAGCCGGCGCCCGATCCACGGCAGCAGGTACTGCCGGGCGAACCGCACATCGGCGGCCCGGCGCGCGGACCAGCCGGGCGGCAGCGTGGCCGGCGGGGCCACCCGCCATTCGGTGTCCTCGGCGTCGTGGCCCAGGGACTGCCAGACCGCCTCGGCGACCCGGCGATGGCCGTCGGGCGTCAGATGCAGCCGGTCCACGTCCCACGCCCGCGGATCGCTCAGGGAGGGCGCCCCGTACAGGTCCACCACCACCGCGCCGTGCCGCGCCGCGAGCCCGTCGACGCAGTCGAACAGCTCCTCCATACGCGGCCGGAACCGCTCGAGCACCGGGCCCTGCCGACCGGGACTGCGCATCAGCACGAGCCGCTCGCAGGCCGGGGCGAGCCGCTCGACGGCCTCGGTGAGCAGCCCCTTCACCTGCTCCATGTCGCACTTGGGGCGCAGGGTGTCGTTCAGGCCGCCGACGAGCGTGATCACATCGGGCCGCATCGCCGCGGCCACGGCCACCTGCTCGTCGACGATCTGCCCGATCAGCTTCCCGCGCACCGCGAGGTTGGCGTACCGGAAACCGGGCGTGCGCGCGGCCATCCGCGCCGCGAGCAGGTCGGCCCAGCCCCGGTAGGAGCCGTCGGGCAGCAGGTCGGACATGCCCTCGGTGAAGGAGTCGCCGACGGCGACCAGGCTGGTGTACGTAGGGTTCTTCTGCATGGCGTCAGCGATGGTAACCCGGTTCCATACTTAGCGGTCGGTCACCCCGGACGGTCCCCTGGAAACACGGCCGGACGGTCCCCTGGAAACACGGCCGGACGGTCCCCTGGAAACACGGCCGGACGGTCCCCTGGAAACACGGCCGGACGGTCCCCTGGAAACACGGCCGGACGGTCCCCGGGAAACACG
>NZ_JBVJGZ010000039.1:0-52337 GCF_055587025.1 Streptomyces sp. NPDC048600
CGCTACGAGAAACGGGCATACGCCTACCTCGGCACCGTCACCCTCGCAGCCCTCATCATCTGGCTCCGCACATGATCCAGGAAACAGCGCCTAGTGCGCCAGTGCGGGGTCGTGCGGCACGAGCGCCATTTCCCTCGCATTCTTGATGGCTGCAGCGATCTGCCGCTGCTGCTGGGCGGTGATGTGGGTGACGCGGCGGCTGCGGATCTTGCCTCGGTCGGAGATGAACTTCCGCAGCAGATCGCTGTCTTTGTAGTCGATGTATGTGATCCCGGCCGCGTCCAGGGGATTGGGACGGGACTTGAGCGACCTGCGGGGGTCATGGCGGCGGGTCATGAGTGCTCCTGCTTCGGTGATGACTTCGGACGGAAGGTCTGGTGGCGGGGGTTACGAGACGGGATCGAGAAGCGCGTCGAACGCGGTCGGCAGGTGTTCCCACGCTTCGGGACCGGCGGCGTACTCGTCGTCGGTGAGCAGGTAGGACTCGAGGAGCTGTGCCAGGCCGTCGCGGTCGAGGCCGGGTGAGGTGAAGACGAGGTGCTGGCAGCAGTCGCCGTGCTCGGGGTGCCAGTCCAGCGCGGCAGCGGCGCTGCGGATCGGGGGCACCATGTCCCATGCGGCGTCCGGCAGGGAGGCCAGCCACGGGCCGGCGTTCTCCACGCAGAGCGCGCCTCCTGCAGCATCCCAGGCGAGCAGGGTGTCGGGGCGGTCGGCGAGCCAGAACCGTCCGCGGCTGCGGGCGGCGCTGCAGCAGAGGTCCTCCAGTGCCTGGTAGAGACGTTCGGGGTGGAAGGGGCGGCGCCGATGCCAGACGAGGGTGGCGACTCCCGCTTCGTCCGCTTCCTGGGGCAGCAGGGCGCAGGCCGGGTGCTGGGCGGCGGCGGCCGCTTCCACGTCGAATCCAGCGAAGGCGAGTTCGGCGAGTTCACCGGATCCGGCGGACACCTGGCGGGCCGTCGGGTGGAGCTGGGCCAGGAGTGCGCGGTCCTGGGCGTCGGCGTCCTCGCTGTCGACGACAGCGAGGACGGGGGCGTATTCCAGTTGCCGGGCCCAGGTGTCACCGACCGTGCGCTGGTCGGTGCCGGCGGCGGCGAGGCCTGCCTCGGCCAGGTCGTCGCCGTTGGTGAGATAGGGCAGTACGAGCGAGGGGTCGACGGCGGTGACCACGTTGGTGAGTTCGAGGGCGCCGCCGCCGTGCGCGACGATGACCTCGGCCATCGCCTTGGGTTCGACGGAGTCCCACAGTTCGACGATCGCGAGCCGGGTCAGACCGTCGGCGGCCAGACGCTCCAGCTCGGGGACCAGGTCTTCGCGCAGCGCGCAGCAGGCGCAGTCGTTGACGAGTGGGGCGTCGCCGTGCGACAGCTCGCCCGAGGAGTCGCGCACCAGGCGCCTGAGGGTGCCGTCGGCTGCGGTGGCCAGGTCGTGGTGGAGGGCGACGCTGCCGGGGACGGTGCGCAGCAGGCGGTCGACGGCTTCCTTGCGGGCGTCGGAGTGGAGTCCACCGACGATGACGATGGGCATTGGGGGCGTGTTCTGCATCAGTTGGCCCCGCCGCGTCCGTATCGGCGCTCGAATCGCTCGACGCGGCCGGCGGTGTCCAGGACGCGGGCGGTGCCGGTGTAGAAGGGGTGGCTCACGTTGGAAATCTCGACGTCGACGACGGGGTAGATGTTGCCGTCCTCCCACTCGATGGTCTTGTCGCTGGTCATGGTGGAGCGGGTGAGGAAGGCGGAGCCGGCGGCCTTGTCGCGAAAGACGACAGGGCCGTACGGGGGGTGGATTGCGGGCTTCATGACGGTGTCCTTCCGGGCCGGGGGCAGGGGCGGTGCGGTCAGCGTTCTTCGCGGAAGTCGACGTGCCTGCGGGCGACCGGGTCGTACTTGCGCAGGACCATGCGGTCGGGATCGCTGCGCCGGTTCTTGCGGGTGACGTAGGTGTAGCCGGTTCCCGCGGTGGAGCGGAGCTTGATGACCGGGCGTACTTCGTTGCGAGCCATGGGCGCTACTATATGACAATGATTTCCATTACCAAGAAGAAGTTCTCCGGAGAGAGGCAGGTAACACCTTGTCCGCCCACTGCCAACTGACCGGCGCCCGGCCGGGCTTCGGCAACAACATCTCCCACTCCCACCGGCGCACGTCCCGGCGCTTCGACCCCAACATCCAGCACAAGCGGTACTGGCTGCCGAGCGAGGCCAGGCACGTACGCCTGGCACTCAGCGCCAGGGCGATCAAGACGGTCGACCGCATCGGCATCGAGGCGGCCGTGGCCCGCATCCGCGCCCGGGGAGTGAATGTCTGATGGCCAAGCAGAGCAAGATCGCGAAGAACGAGAAGCGCAAGGCGATCGTCGAGCGGTACGCGTCCCGGCGTGCCGAACTGAAGCAGGTCATCCGCCGCCCGGACACCCCGGAGGCGGAGCGGGCTGCCGCCCTGGCGGAGCTCCGGCGGCAGCCGCGCGACGCCAGCGCGACCCGGGTACGCAACCGGGACAGCGTGGACGGCCGGCCCCGGGGACACCTGAGGCGGTTCGGGCTCTCCCGCGTCCGTATGCGCGAGCAGGCCCACGCCGGATTCCTCCCGGGGGTCACCAAGTCGTCCTGGTGATCTCCCTCTCCCGCAGCGGATGCACCGCCGGCCGTGACGTGGCGCAGTCACGGCCGACGGTGCGCCGGGAACCACACTGCGGCACCCCCCGTGCGGCCTTCACGGCTGCTTCTGTCCGCGGCGTGGGCCACTGACCCGGCGGTCTTCTAAAGGAGCCGCCTTTAGCTCCTCGTCGGCCGTGCGGGGCAGATACGGGTGCAATTGACCAGCCGGGCCGAGTCTGCGACGACAGCAATGCTGCTGATGTTGTGGAGCAGCTGCGAGCACGGGATTCATGGATCCCTCCGCGCCGGCAAGCAGGCCGACGAGGTTGACGCCGATCGCAAGGCCGTAGTTCTGCCGTACGACGCGCAGGGTGCGCCGGCCGAGTTCCACGCAGGCGGCGACCTGGCGCAGGTCGTTGCCGGCCAAGGCGACGTCGCCGGTCTCTGGAGCTACGTGCGAGCAAGGTTCGCCCATGCCGAGGGAGGCCGGGCGGCGGGCGGCAGCCACGCGCGTATGCGTCCTCCGAGCAGACGAAGCCTGGACACGCCAACGGTTCGCGTCTTGCACCGGAGGGGCTGTCAGCCGGCGGAAGGAGCCCGGTCGATGTACGGGACGGGCGGTTCCGGGATGCTGCGGACCGTTGCGACGTCAAGTGCCAGGGCTGCCGAGGCGGTGCCCAGAGCTCCGACCTGGTGCCACGTGCCGGTCACCTTCACCCAGGTGTCGGCGGGTGGTGCCTGCACTCCGTGCATCGTCACGGTCAGCGACTGGGCGTCGGCCGCACAGCAGGCGACCAGAAGCCGGGTCAGATCCCAGGTCCCGTCCTTGCCCGGCGTGACAAACCCCTGCAGGAGCACGGTGCGGCCCTTCAGGTTCTGGCTGCCGTCCTGTTGCACCCGGGCGATGAACTCGGTCAGCGACAGCGGGGCGGGACCGTGGGCGGGGAGCGGCTCGAAGCGCTCGTAGTCCTCGACGATCTTCGGGTTGTCGCGTGCCGCGGTGTAGGAGCCCAGGGCCGGCGGGGCGAACAGGAGCAGTGCGAGAGCGGGCAGCAGCATGAGCCAGGCGATGCGGGGGCCGTGTGTGTGGTCGTGCCCGTGGTCCGTGTGCGGGGCGGCGTCGCCGGGGGGCCCGTCGGATCCCTGGCGGCCTGCGCGCATCCTGTCGCGGTGGACGCCGATCAGTCCCATGGCGCACAGGACGATCCCGGAGGCGGCGAGGAATGGCTGGAGCCCTTCCTTCACGTAGCGCAGGCTGATGTCGCTGAACAGCGAAACGCGCAGCACCCCGGCTCCGGTCACCAGGAGCAGCAGCGTCTGGAGGGTGCGTCTCACAGCAGCCACCACCCGGCGAGAGCACTGCAGACGACGGCGACCACGGCGGTGGCCGCCGAGAACCGCAGGGCGAAGGACCGGCCGAACGTTCCCGTCTGCAGGGCGATCAGTTTCAGGTCGACCATGGGACCGACCACCATGAACGCCAGCCGGGCCGTGGGCGAGAAGCCGGTCAGCGAGGCGGCGACGAAGGCATCGGCCTCCGAGCAGACGGCAAGGACGACAGCGAGTGCGGCGAGGAACAACACCGACGCCCAAGGCGATCCCGAGAACGTCTCCAGCACCGAACGGGGCACGGCCACATTGAAGGTCGCCGCAGCCATCGCTCCGAGTACGAGGAACCCGCCAGCGTGCAGGAAGTCGTGCTGGAAGCCGAGCCGGAACTCCTCCCACCGGCTGTGGCCGTGCTGGTGGCCGGTGTGCCGTGCAGGCATCCGCAGCCACTCCGGGCGCCCGAGTCTCAGCCACAGCCAGCCCATGACGGCGGAGACGGCGAGTGAGGCGATGAGCCGGGCGGCAACCATCTGCGGACTTCCCGGGAAGGCTACGGCCGTAGCGGTCAGCACGATCGGGTTGACGGCCGGCGCCGACAGCAGGAACGCGAAAGCGGCAGCCGGTGTGACGCCCCGCCGGATCAGGCTCCCTGCCACGGGCACGGAGGCGCACTCGCAGCCCGGCAGTACGATCCCGGCCACGCTCGCGACCGGCACCGCGAGTGCGGGGTTGCGCGGCAGTGCCTTGCTGAACGCATGCGCCGGCACGAAGGCGCCGAGCGCTCCGGAGATCAGCGTGCCGAGGACGAGGAACGGAAGGGCCTGGACGGTGATGGCCACGCAGACCGTCTGCCACGCCCGGAAGCCGGGGTGGCTCAGCCAGTCGGCTGCTCCTGCGGTGAGGGCGAGCCCGACGAGCGCCAGAACGGACGCAGCTCCGGCCACGACGACCGATGCCGGGGCAGGGCGATCCGCGCCGGTGCCCGTCGCAGGCCGCCCGGATGTGTCGACGCGCAGGTCTTTCAGCGACCCGTCCGGTTCGTTCACGTCGGCTCCGGTTGTCTGGGAGGGGCATCACGATAGCCGTGGGATCCGCTGCCGCTGACGCAGACCGGCCGATGCCGCCGCCGTCGGACACATGAGCGAACCGAACCGACAGGGCAGCCTGCTGCCCCCGTACCGGGCCGGGCGGTGCCATGGCCGCTGCCCGCCCGGGGGCTTCACGTCTGTGGTACTGGCCCGGCGTGCTCGTGGCTGCGGCCGTGCTCGCGCTCCTGCCCGGAGGGGTGTTCGTGCTCGCATGCGTCGTCGATGCCGTGGATGTCCCACGCGGGAAACGGATCGGCGGCCGGAAGGCTCTCGCCTTCCTTCATCAGGCAGTCGGCCAGGGCGGCCCGGAGCAGCCCGGTGCGCAGGCCGGTGCCGATGAAGACCAGTTCCTGCTGGCCGCCGCTGTCCGCGTCCCGGGGCGGCTCCCTCCGCAGGAACACCGCACCGACAAGAGCGCCGCTGCCCGCAGCTTTCGCCGCCGACGCCGAAGCGGTGCCTGAGCCTGCTGCCCAGGCGCTGGAAGCGCTCCTTGACTTCCTCTCCCGCCTAAGACGTCGCTTCTTATGGAGTGATCGTTCGTTGAGCAGTGCATGACGCATCTGGTTGAGCATTTGGTTCCGGAGGAGTTGTGGGTGCTGTTCCGGCGGGTGGTCCCGTCGACGGAGGTCATACGTCCGCAGGGCGGCGGGCGGCGGGCGGCGGCGGGCCGGTGACCGTGAATGCCTGGCGGCGATCGTCTTCGTGGCGACCTCGGGCTGCACCTGGCGGCAGCTGCCACCGGTGTTCGGGCCGGCCTGGCCCACGGTCTACCGGCGCTTCGCCCAGTGGAGGCGGGCCCGGGTCTGGGCCCGGCTCCACCGCGTCCTGCTCGACGAACTCGGCGCCAGAGGCGAGCCGGACTGGTCGCGGTGCGCGATCGACTCCGTCAGCCTCCGGGCGGCAGCAGGGGGCCACTGACCGGACCGAATCCGACCGACCGTGGCAAGGCGGGATCGAAAATCCACCTCATCACCGACCGGAACGGTGTGCCGATGTCCCTGGGCATCTCCGGGGCCAACATGCACGACAGTCCCGGCCTGCAGCCGCTCGTGCGCGGGATCCCACCCGTCCGATCCCGCCGCGGACCTCGCCGCCGGCGTCCGGGCAAGCTCCATGCCGACAAGGGCTACGACTACGTCCACCTGCGGAAATGGCTTCGCAAGCGTCGCATCCGCCACCGCATCGCCGGCAAGGGCATCGAGTCTGCGAGACTCGGCGCGTCCCGCAGCGGATACACGCCCCCGACGGCCGGCCACCGCAGGAGAAAGTCGTGAAAACTCCCGCGCCTCGCCGCATCCTCGAAGATCCGGACCTGACCATCCAGTGCCGCAGCCACCGGAAGCGTGCCTCCACGGAAACGAGGCCGGCGCAGTCACCGGCGGCTGCTCGGCCCGATGACGCACTCGTGCTTTTCAGTCCCCGTACGGGTTGCGCGGGACGGGAACCGGCCTGGCCTGGATGATGTTGATGAACGGGATGACACCGCCGTTGGCGGGGTCGGTGGTCCGCTTGCCGGTGTAGGTGCCGGTGACCTCGAACCACGAGTCGGGCTGCAGGACAGGCGGAATCTGCCCGGACAGGCCGATCTTGACGGGCTGGGCGTCGGCCGCACAGCAGTTGAGGACCATGCGGGCGAGGTACGGAGTGCCGCCGCCGTCCAGAGCGATGAATCCTGTGACCCTGATCCGGCGGTTGCCGAGGGAGCGTCCGTGGTCGTACGCGGCGCGGCCGGCATAGTCGAGGACGCCGAGCGGGAGGGGGTCGTCGGCGGGGAGGGCGGGATAGCCCAGGGGTTTTTGCAGGGCAGTGCCGGTGTGCATGGCGCTGTAGGAGCCCAGCGGGGGCGGGGCGACCAGAATGAGGGCGAACAGGGGCAGCAGGAGAAGCCAGGAGATCCGTGGTTCGCGGTGGGCATGGCCCCGCCGGTCTCCAGACTCGGGCCCGTCCTCCCGCGCCGCGTGCGGCCGTCGCAGTTCGTACCAGACCGTGGCCACGGCGGTGATGATCAGGACGATGCCGGCCACGAGCAGCAACGGGCGCAACCCGGCCTTGACGTAGCGCAGGTAGAGATCGGTAAGGCCGGCGCGCAGCATCGCCCCGCCGGTGAGGAACAGCACGACTGCCTGCGCCTGCCGCTTCACAGCAGCACCGCCCCGACCAGGGCCGACACCAGAACGGCCAGCGTGAAGGTGGCGGGAGCGAACCGCAGCGCGAAGGCGCGGCCGAACGTGGCGGCCTGCATGGCGAACAGCTTCAGGTCGATCATCGGTCCCACGACGAGGAATGTCAGCCGGGCGGTGAGCGAGAACTGGGACAGGGACGCGGCCACGAACGCATCGGCCTCGGAGCAGATCGACAGCACCACCGCGAGCACCGCCAGGGCGAGAACCGAGACCAGAGGATTACCGGCCGCGGTCTGCAGCCAGCCGGCTGGCACCACGATCTTGAGCGTGGCCGCGGCCATCGCACCGACGACGAGGAAGCCTCCCGCATGCATCACGTCGTGCCGTACGGATCCCCAGAGCGCCGCCCCTTTACCAAGACCCCCGAGCGACGGACGAGCCGGTGGGCGCAGCCAGTCGGTACGTCCCAGCCGATGCCACAGCCAGCCCATCGCGCACGCCACGAGCAGACTCGCCACGAACCGGGCAACAACCACGCGCGGGTTGCCGGGAAACGCGACGGCTGTGGCGGTCAGCACGATCGGGTTGACCGCCGGGGCGGACAGCAAGAACGCCAACGCCGCTGCAGGGCTCACGCCCCGGCGCACCAGCGCCCCGGCCACCGGCACAGAGGCACATTCACAGCCGGGCAGGACCGCCCCGGCCATCCCGGCCACCGGCACCGCCAAGGCGGGCCGCTCCGGCAGCGCGCGGGCGAAGAACGACGACGGGACGAACACCGCGATGACCGCCGACAGCACAACGCCGACCACGAGAAAGGGCAGGGCCTGCATCACCACCGCGACGAACACGGTCATCCAGCTCTGCATTACCGGCGCGGACAACGCCCGACGGATCGGACCCTGCACCATCACCACCAGAATCAGCAGCATCGTCAGCATGAGAGACGAGTTGAACTGCCACCCCTGCGCATCGTCCGCCTCACGGTCGTCAACCCGCGCCGGGGCCGCTTTGATGGTCACAGGTGAGATACCTCCGGCTTCGTGGACCGCTTGCCTCCACCTTCAGTACGCCGGTTCCGGCACAACCACTCACTCCTACGATGCGCGTTTGTACATCACCGGCAGAACAGGCCAGCGAGTGCTGCCGGGACACTCTCCCAGCACGGCACGAACGTGGGGCCCCGGAGCGACCGGTCCGGGAGACTCCGTCCTCGGGGACATCGGAGGCCTGCGCGTTCTGCACATCGGCTGCGGCCCCGGCCGGCACGCCGCACACCTGGCCCGCACCTACGCAGCACGGGTCGACGGCGTCGACGCCTCCCTGAGCCAGATCGCCAGAGCACGCGCCCGCTACCCCGATGTGCCGGGGCTGCAGTTCATCCAGGCCGACGCCGTCGAGCACCTGGGCACGGCAGCGCCCTACGACGTGATCTACTCCCTCAGCACTGTCCACTTCCTCGACCCGCACCGGCTCCTGCCCGCGATGGCGGCCGCCCTCACACCCGGCGGACGGCTGTGCTTCACCGTCCTGCACACCAACTCGGACGGCGACGGCCCCACCACCGCGCTCGAGCCCCGCCCGGAAGTCCTGCGGCTGGCGGACGGTGGAGATCTCACCGTCCACATGTGGGTCCTCACACCCGAGACGTGGCAGGACCTGCTCGAGGAGTACGGGCTCCGCGTGGACAGCATCACCGTCCTCGACACCCCGGAGCCAGGCAATCACGCCTCCTACCGGCTGTTGCAGGTCCGCCGCCCGGCCCGCATCACCGCCCGCCCACGCACCACGAAGCCACCCACCGCCCGCGCGGCCCTCGGCGTCGGCGCCGTCCTGCACGGGCCGAAGGGCCTGCTCCTGGGCCGGCACCGGCTCGGCACACGGGAGCTGCCCGGCGGAACCGTGGAGCCTGGCGAATCGCCACAGCAAGCCGTTGTGCGCGAACTCGCCCCGAAGAGACCGGCCTGAGCGCCGACCCCGCCGACGTCCGCCTCCTCGGACTGCTCCTCGACCACGTCGGCGACGTCGTCCGCATCACCTGCGGCGCACTCGTCACCCGCTGGCAAGGCGAACCGGCCGACCAGAGCGGTGAAAGCGTCGGCGACTGGCGCTGGTGGCCACTGGACGCCCTGCCCCCAGGCCTGTTCGAATGCAGCGCCCAGAACCTCACCGCCTGGCGCCCCGACCTGCCCATCGACCACACCCCCGCCCACTACACCCCCATCAACCACCCACCGCTCCCATCCACGTAACCCGCTCCTGCCGCGGCGCTCAGCAAGGCAGGGCCATCACGCAGCGGACGGCCCACCCGCCAGACCGCCGACCCGAGAGAAGCGCATCACCCTCCGCCTGCCCGCCGACCTGCACGCATGGCTGGCCGCTCGGGCCAGGTCCGCCCGCAGGTCCCTCAACTCCGAGATCGTCTACCGGCTGGAGGCCGAGCGTGACAACGCCGTGGCCGACGCCCAATCGCCCTGACGGCGATTCGGCTTACCCTGCCCTGCTCCGCAGGAGTCCGATTCCTCCCCGGCCTGAAGGCCGGGGCATCCTCGGAGGAACCAGGTGAAGAGCATCCCCTGGTCCGGGCCCGGTGCAACAGGCGGTGGGGCGTGGAGTCGTAGTGTCGGTCGTCTCCTGGCAGCATCGGGTCTTCCCCGAAGCCGCGTACGGCGGTGGGCTCAGCGCCAGTCGTCGATCACGTAGGCGTCCGGGTGGCTGTAGCCCGGTTCGCTGGGCCTGTGCATGGTCACGCCCTGCAGCCAGGTACGGAAACCACGGTCGGCCATGCGCCGGTAGGCATCTTGGCGGGCCAGGTTCATTCCGGCGTCCAGCTGCCCCAGTCCCCTGTCGGCGGCCAGCTGCTCACACGCATCCAGCAGTCGCTCGAACCGCTCCGCGGCATCCGGGCCAGGACGTACGGCTCCGAACTTGACGAAGCACACGTCCTCACCGGCCTCCGACCCCGCTCCGCAGTGACAGACCGCCAGAGCGTCGAGGCCGGAACCGGCACCCTCGAGGAGGACGGTGTCACCGAGGCCCTGCGCCTGTACGGCCACGATCTCGCGCTCCAGGTCGAGGCCCTCGTACACGGCCCCCGTCAGATCACGGCCGAGGTTCAGTGCGGCGGGCCGTTCGGCGGCGCCCAGCTCCCCGTACAGCACCCGGCCGGGGACCGGGTCTTTGGCGGCGACCTGCTTCCTCATGACCGCTGTCAGGAACCGGGGCCAGAAACCGTACCGGCGGTACATCTCGAGGTGCTTGGGACTGTGCGAGAAGGTGAACAGGCCGAGATGGCGGTTCTCCCAGCTGTCGAAGCAGGCCATGACCGGTTCCATGAGGCGTCTGCCGATGCCCTGGTCCCACAGGTCCGGACGCACGGTCAGCGGGCCGAAGAACCCGACGCTGCCCCAGTCGGCGGCGAAGTTTGATCCGGCGACCTCGCCGTCGACGGTCGCCGCGAACGCCGCGTGCGGATCGGCCGCCCAGCGGGTGCGGACATAGTCGGCGCTCCCGAAGAACGTCTGCGGCTCAGCGATCCCGAGGAACGTCCCGAAGGCGACCCTGAAGATCTCGTCGGCCCGGTCCAGGTCCGGCCCGGCCAGCGGGCGGACCGACACCGAGGCGGCGACACCCGATCGATTGGCTGCGGGCATGATCGCTCTCCCTTCACCCCCCGGTTCCATCGCACCACGCACCTGCGCCGCAGGCGAAGCGGCAGATCCGGCACTACCCCATGGCTCGAGCGACCACGATCCCCGACGGCCGGCCGACCCTCTCCCTGATGCTGGGGCTCCGGCCCGGGCCGTGGTCGGGCGCGTGGTCAGGGGCAGGCCCGGCCTCAGGCCTCGCCACGGTCCGACCACGACCTGATCACGGGAGACTGTTATGCGTTCGTGACCATGGCGAGGGCTCCATGGTGAGGCTGGTGGTCAGGGCCGGCGGGTTTCCTCAGGACAAGCCGACATCCCGGCCCGCACCCCACGGCACGCGGTGGGATTCTCGCCCCATGACCAGTGCCATGCCCAGGCCCGGTCCGGCGAGGGCGCTGCATCGCCACCACCGGCCAGCTGCGCAGCATGCTCCGCCCCGACGGCTCCCGGCAGCTGATCTCCCGCGTCCTGAACCGTCTCGCACATCCTCGCCGTCGTCCGCACCCGCCTCGCCTTCACCGAAGACGCCCGCCGCCTCGGCCACGAACACAGCACCTGGGACTGGACCCCCGAGGTCTCCCACGCCATCGGCGACGGCGAACGCATCACCGCCGACGCCCTCATGCACCGCGACCGTCTCCACGTCAACGCCCGATCACCTAGCGGGGGTCAGCCGTGACCATCGCGCTCGTCCTGATCACCTCCGCAATCGTGACCGTCATCGCGGCGCCCGCCGCCGACGCGGGGAAGCGAAGCTCCCCCCGGATGCGCGGCGCCACCTCTCTCGCCGCCCTCACCTGCGCCACCGTCATCACGCTCACCGACCACGTGGCGGCGGCTTCACCACGGGACGCCTTCGCCTTCTTCGCGGACGTGTTCAGCCGGCCATCAGGTCCAGCACCGCGCCCAGTTCGGGCGCCTCGGGCAGCGCCCAGTGCTCGCGTTTGACTTCGACGATCTGCTCGAGAGCCTCGATCGTCGTGGTGCCCAACAGGGCGAGCGCGCCGTCGACCTCGTCGTCGGACATCTGGAACGGGTCGGGGTACAGCTCGGCGGGGTCGCGGACCCCGTCGGGCCGCCGCATCGCGTGCAGCACGATCGTGCCGTCCCGCACCCGGACAGCACACCTAGGCGCTGTCCGTGGCCGCGTCTACCGTTGCCTGCATGACCAGTGCGCCGAACTCCCCTTTGTCGTACCCGCAACTACTCAGCCTCGAGGACAGGCTCGCCGACGCGAAGAAGATTCTCTGCCTCCCGCGTATCGTCGTGATCTGCGGCTCCACCCGCTTCATGACCGAGATGAACGAGGCCGATCTGCGGGAGACCAGAGCCGGAAGAATCGTCGTCAAACCGGCCTGTGACATGAAGTCGCCGCACGAACTGTGGTCCGATCCCTCCGAGGCCAAGACACTGAAGGCTCGACTCGACGATCTGCACCGGGCGAAGATCCGGCTCGCCGATGAGGTACTCGTAGTCGGCGGCTACATCGGAGACAGCACCCGAGCCGAAATCGCCTACGCCCGGTCGCTGGGCAAGCCCGTGCGGTTCACGCACCCCGAAGTCGACCCCGACGCCTGACCGTCTTGCGGTGACTTCGCCCGCCCCCACCCCCACATCCCCTGCAGGCACCCCCTGGAATTGATCACAAACGCGTCCGACTCCTCGCTGTCGAGGAGCGCGGCAGGCCCTTGTAGGGCTTGCGGGTCGCAGTGGGCAGGCCCAGGCTCCAGCCGAGCCCGAACGGCCCGTTGCCCGCGCCCGAGTCGTAACTCACCGTCAGCGACGGGCCGAATCCGGACCGGCCCTGCGGCGTCGGCACGGGAATTTGCAGACCGGCTGTCCCCGTCGCCGCGGCGACCCCGAACGCATCCCGGATGCCCCGCACCCCACCGCCACCCTTGGGCAGCGACACCGAAGTGGCTGTGGCCGTCCGGCGATCATCTCCGTCGGGCGTCCGGTCTCGTGGTGCTGCTGCCGGCTCCATCGCGCCTCCTCGCCCCTGCGGGCCACAGGCACCATGACAACCCTGGCCGGGATCGGGAACCGGGACGCCGCCACCGCGAATCACCTGATCAGCGGCGTTACCCGCGCTGCCCGGGGCGCCGGAAGGAGGCCCCGGAGCCCTTGTCGGGCCGTGCGGAGGCAGAGCCTGACAGCGCCCGGCGGGCGAGGGCCCCGGCCTCCACCCGTACGGGCGCGCTGGACGGGCGGCTTGGCGTACGACGTGTGAACGCTGGTGAGGGAGCCACTTTCGAGGCTCATGTCCCCCGCCGCAGTGAAGGTGACGTATGAACGCCGACCCATCGGGATCCACCCGGCGAACCCGGAAGACCGCTGCCCGCGGTGCCACCGCCAAGAAGACGGCCAAGAAGGCCACCCCCGCCAAACGGCAGCCCGCCCGCAAGACGACCGCCTCCAGCAGCGGAAAGGGCAGCGGCGAGCTCCGGTCGGGTCCCGTCGCCGGAACCACGCTGGTGGACGGCGCGACCTTCCAAGCCAAGGCCCTCCACTACGCCGAGGTGGAGGGGCTCGCGATGTTCGAGGGCGACATCGTGCTCGGCACGGTCGACGAGCTGACGCAGGAGTCCGACGCGGGGAGGGTGCTCTTCTCCATCGGGATCCCAGCGGTCGAGCAGGGCCGGCAGCGACGCTGGCCCGATGCGACAGTGCCGTTCGAGATCGACCCCAGCCTGCCCGACCCGCAGCGCGTCATGGACGCCATCGCCCACTGGCAGTCCCGCACCCGCATCCGGTTCGTCGAACGCACCCCTGCCAACGCGGCTCAGTTCCCGGACTTCGTACGGTTCGTGCCGGGCAGTGGGTGCACGTCCAACGTGGGCCGGCGCGGCGGCATGCAGAAGATCACGTTGGGCCCCAGCTGCTCCACCGGCAACGCCATCCACGAGATCGGTCACACGGTGGGGCTGTGGCACGAGCAGAGCCGCGAGGACCGGGCCCAGCACGTCACGATCGTGTTCGGGAACATCAAGCCGGACATGCAGCACAACTTCCTGCAGCAGATCGCGGACGGCGACGACCTCGGACCGTACGACTTCGGCTCGATCATGCACTACCCGGCCGCGGCCTTCGCGATCGACCCGAACCAGCCGACGATCGTTCCCCGGGAGCCGCTGCCTCCCGGCGTGACGATGGGACAGCGCTCGGGACTCTCCCAGGGCGACATCGACGGGGTGCACATGATGTATCCGGCCCCGCAGGCGACCACGGTCAAGGAGATCTCCAAGGATCCCGTCTTCGACACGACCATCAAGGAGATGTCCAAGGACCCCGTCTTCGAGGGCACCCACAAGGTTCCCTTCCACGACGTCATGAGCCCGTCGGCTCCGAGCAGTCCGTTCGTGCTGGCAACACCCCACCAGTCACCGGCGATGACCGGACAGACGGACGGAGTGGCCGAGCAGGTACGCCAGTTGGGCCAGATGGTCGCTTCACTGCAGCAGGGGCTGTCCGCCGTGCAGGCCGGATACAACCTCCTGCTGGCCCAGGTCGGAACCCAGCCCGTTGCCGCCGGACAGCCCCGATGATCCTGGTCGTGTCCCACGACGAGGACCACACCCGCGCGGTCCTGCGCAGGCTGGAGGTGGCCGGACGCGAGGTGGTCCGTCTCGACCTGGCCGACTTCCCGGCTCGCGGCGACGTCACGCTCGACTACGCCGCGGCCGGGGAACCGGTCTACACGGTGCGCACGCCGACGGCCCACGCCCGCCTGGAGCGCTGCCGAGCCGCCTGGTGGCGGCGCGTCCGCCCCTTCACCGTAGACCGCCGACTGGGCACGTTCCGCGATCAGAGCTTCGCGATCAGCGAGACCGGCGAGGCGCTGCACGGCCTGTTCCACTCCCTCGACTGCACCTGGGTCAATCCGCCCGCACTGGACGCGATCGCCCACCACAAGCCCTACCAGTGGGACGTGGCACGTCGCGCGGGGCTTCGCCTGCCCCGGACCCTGGTCACCAACCAGGCTGAGCGGGCCCGCCGATTCATCCGCGAGACCGGCGTCGGCCACACCGTCTTCAAGGGCTTCGTCGCCTCGGCCGACGCCTGGCGAGAGACCCGGCTCGTACGAGACGAGGACCTGACGGTCCTGGACGCCGTACGCTACGCCCCTGTCATCTTTCAGGAGTACGTGCCGGGAAGTGATCTGCGGGTGACCATCGTGGGCGACCGCGTCTTCGCCGCGGAGATCGACGCCTCGCAGACGGGATATCCGGTGGACATGCGCATGGTCGTCGACGACGCGAGGGTGCGGCCGGTCGACCTGCCTGCGGCTGTCACCGACCGGCTCCTGCGTGTCATGCGGGCTCTCGGCCTGGTGTTCGGCGCAGTCGACCTGCGTCGGCGGGCCGACGGGGAGTACGTGTTCCTGGAGGTGAACCCGGCGGGCCAGTGGTTGTTCGTGGAGGAGCGGACCGGACTGCCGATCACGGCGGAGGTGGCCGCGCTCCTGTCGCGTCTCGACGAACGTGCGCCGGAACCGGCCGTGGCAGCAGGCTCCCTCGCGGGAGGGGCGTGATGACGCACACCGTCACGGGTTTTGTGACCCTGCCGTCCGACACGCCGGCCGGAACGGCCGCCTCTCTCCTGGTCGAAGTCCGCGACGTCTCCTTGTCCGACGCGCCTTCCACCATCGTCGGTGCACAGGTTCAGACGGACGTGCCGCTCGCTCCGGGAGGCCGGGTTCCCTTCCGCGTGAACGTGTCCGAACTCGACTCGTCGGCTACGTACGGACTGCGCGTGCACGTCGACCGCTCGGGGAGCGGCACGCTCGAGTCGGGCGACCTCATCAACACGCAAGCCATACCTGTGCGGGCGGAAACCGTCGAACGTCTCGAGGCGCCGGTCGATCTCGTGTGAGCCAGTGCTGGATTCCTCTCGGACAAGCGGCCGGTGGTCCGCGGCGGGGAGCCGAGTCGAGGTCCAGACCTGCCAACGCCTCGCAGCCGTGGCAGTGGTGGCGTCGTCTGCGCGCAGCCCTCGACCGCTGCGCCGCCGCAGGCGCCCGCGTCTTCCTCAGCTCCTCCAGGAGGACAACCGGCGCCTGCGGCAAGCGGTCGAGCACGCATGGAGATCATTCCCCGACCGCGTGCATGGCGCGATCTTGTAGGGTTCCGGGCCCTCCGAAGCAGTGCCGCTCCCCCGACGTCATCGGCTGCAGCGTGATGGGTTTTCTCGTCGCTCCACGGCGCGGCCGATGAGTCTGTGGCTCTCGGCCGGTCCAAGCTCCTGACAGCCCAGGAAAGGACGCTGCCATGTCGGAGCTTCTCGTCGACTTCATCACCTCCCTCGACGGCCACGCATCGGGAGAGGGATGGCCCGGGTTCTGGGGCCTCGAGGGCCCTGAGTACCTCGCATGGCTCGCCGAGCAGCCCGAGGCCACCTACCTGATGGGAGCGAACTGCTACCGCCTGATGTCGGGCTTCGCCGCAGGCGAGGTCCCGAATGGCCAAGACGAGTTCAGGCCCGGATAAGAGGCGTCCGTCGACGAGCTCACTCAAGCGTCCAAGGTGGTGTTCTCCTCCTCGCTCGAGGAGCCGCTCAGAGTCCGGTCACCAGGGCGGTAGCGACTTCTGCCGGCACGTTCTCCAGGATGGTCGCGGGCAGGTGGCTGGTGAGCAGGGCACGCCATCACGGAAATTGAGAGGATGCGCCCGGTTCGATGGATGCCTCTTCGATGCCGCGCGCACCCCACGGCCGACGGAACAGCGGGAGGATCCCGTCCACCGCCAGCCCACCAGACGGACGGGCCGTGCCAGGTCCACGGCCGCATGCGACTGGCGCGCAGCGGCCCGGCTGTTGTCGTATGAGCGCGAGGACCAATGTCGGCGCCTATCTCGATCACCGGACGTTTGAGCCGGCGCGGGGCATCCCGGCAGAACATCGCCCGGTCTGCACGCAGCCCGCCGACCGCCGACGCGACCGACGGCCTGGCTGCCCGCCACCAACGGCACTGCGTTGTCGGCCCGCACCCCTTCCCCCTTGCAGTACCGGTGCAGCATCGAGGTGCTCATGTGCGCCTGCTTCGCCGGTGCCTCGTAACTCAGCGCGGACCGCTCCTTCAACTCGCGCAGCAGTGCGGCGAAATCAGCTGTCTCCTCCGCTGCCCCCACCAGTCCCCCATCCCGTCCGGCATCCCACGATCGCCACGTTCCTCCAGGTCAGAGCCAGTGCGGACATCCCGGCGTTCCGAAACTCCCGGTGGAATGGCGCACGGGACGCCGCACGGTACAAGCTCGGGCCATCCAAGCACGGCACCTCGCCGGACACAGTGACCGATCCCACCCAACTCCCCTTCAGCGGCCAGCACTTCCGTGCCCACGCGCACACCGCACACCGACCCCCGCGCCCAGGCCGATCTTCGGGTCGGCCCCCTCCCGGGGCCAGGCCTCACCCCTGTACCCAGGAAGGCAAGAACCCGGCATGGCACCTGCCCGAGTCGCACCCGCCGCGAGGCGCGTCAGCATCCCTGGCATGAGCAGGCATGTTTCGCGGCGAGCGCCGTCGGCCTGCCGGCCACAGGCTGCTCCGCGGGCCTCGCGGGCAGCGCCGCGGACGTGGCTCCGCCAGCCATCGCGGCCACACCGACAGCACTTGCCACCGGATACGACGGTCTGACAGGGCTGCCGATGTCCGCCTACGGCACCTCCGAGCAGGACGACGTCCTGCTGTACCGGACGAACGAGGCGCTGGTCGCCCGCTGCATGAAAGGCCGCGGATACACAGGCTGTGCAGACCAGAAGAAGACTCGGACGGCCGCGAAGACGAAGGAAGAAGCAGAGAAGCGATCCATCCGGCCAGCGCCTGGGGCTACATCGGGAGTGCAACCGCGAAGCGGATCGGTTTCCGCGTCAGCGTGCCGGTCCCGTCTCCAAAGGTCGCCCGACCGGGCAAGAGCCGAAGGACTACAACGCCAAGTCAACTTTATGGGGGGATGCAGGGGATGGACGCAGTTCAGCGTCGAAAGCCTGGAACGAGAGGCTACAGACAAGGAGCCCGAACGCTCCGCAGCGTGATCACGATGTTGGCAGCCTGCGCCACGCTGATGGCGATACTGATCAGCCCCGCGCGGGAGGCGAGCGCCGCTCCGCAGGACATCGCGAACCTGCGCCTGGCCACGTGGAACATGCAGGGCGCCACCAACGGCGAAGACAGCAAATGGACGGCAGGCGTCACCGAGCTGGTTCGAGGAAGTACGGACCGGGCCGTGCTTCCGAGCAACATCGTGGCACTGCAAGAGGCGGGCAGCGCCCCACCGCCCACAGTCCAGAACGGGGCCCGCGAAGTTCGCGCTCGGTCGGGGAATCTGACGGTGACCGAGGGTCTTTGGCAAGCCGGTAGAGGCGACGGCAACTACCGCTACGTCTACTTCATGGAGACGGATCCGACCGGGCACCGTGTGAACCTGGCCATGGTGACCGACCGCATCGCAGAAGAGGTGGTCATCATCCCGCCGGGTCTCTCCACCCGCCGGGCGCGGGCATCGTTCGGGGTGAGATTCGGTACGACCTGGTTCTTCACCTTGCATGCGCTGTCCGGGAGCGGCAATGACGGGCCGGGCTTGTTGCGGAACATCGCAGCCGCGGCCGGCGGGAACAGCTGGGTCGCCCTCGGCGACTTCAACCGGGATCCGGTCAACCTCTATCGGGACATGCCGCGCGACGGCAACGGCAACCGCATAGGGGTCGTGACGAACACGGGGCAGGCGACGTATCAGGGCAGCAGCGAACTGGACTACATGGTCACCTCCGGCGACCTGGTGGGCGTCCTCGCCCCGAATCGTCTGCGCAACCCCGGCGGTTCGGACCACACACCCGTGCAATTCGGGTCGGCGCTGGCCGCCTCGGCAACCGCATTCCAGATCACCGCGACCGACGTGCCACCCGGCATCGGAGCCACCGTCCAGGCCCCGAGCATGGAGCACGAGGCGACCCTTGACGACGATCTGCGCGGCGCGCAGAACTGGCACTTCCAGAACTACAGCTCCGAGGACAACACTGCGCAGATAGCCAATTCCGATCCGGACATCGGGTGCATGGCTTTCTGGGAGGACGGCACCATGAGGACGACGCCGTGCCTCATGGAGCGGGACCAGGTGCCACCGGAGCAGAAGATGACCATCGTCGACGCGGACGTTCCCGGCGAAGGGCGCGATGTGGAGATCCGGCCGTTCTCCCAGCCCGACTCCTGCCTGTACGCGTCCTATCAGTGGCAGCAGCCGAGCGACTTCACGGGCCGAATGGCCTGGCGGAACTGCAGGGCGTTTCAGTCCAGAGCGGCAGCCGAAGCGGGGGGAGGCACCCATTGGACCCTCGCCCCGGTCCGCCGAGTGATGATCGTCGGCGATTCCATCACGCAAGGCCGCGAAGGCGACTTCACCTGGCGTTACCGGCTGTGGCAGTGGCTGCGGAGCCAGAAGGTCGCCGTCGACTTCGTCGGGCCGTACTCCGGCACGTTCACCCCCGACCAGCCGGCCCCGCCCTCACGTCCGCTGCTTCCGGGTGAGACTCCGCCCGACCAAGGCCCGCGCACCACGGGTGGCTATGCGGTCGACATCCGCGAACCCCAGAGCCCAGCCCCTGGACGGCCGACCGACATCAGATTCGACAGTGACCACTACGCCCACTGGGGACGCCAGGCCGCGCAGGTCAAACGGGACATCCGGCAACAGGTCGCGACTTACCGGCCAGACCTGATCCTGCTTGCGATCGGCTTCAACGACATGGGCTGGTTCGTCAGCGACGAACACGGCACGTTGGATAGCGTCGGGCAGATCGTCGCCCAGGCCCGCGACGCGAACCCGAGCGTTGATTTCGCGTTGGCCAATGTGCCGCAGCGCACGAAGATCGGCGGCCGGGACGACCTCATCTCCAAGACCGCCCACTACAACAGCCTTCTTCCGCAGTCCCTGGCGGCATGGCATGCGGACGACAGCCCCATCTCCAACATCAGTCTCGTCGACTGGGCGGGCCGGTACGCGTGCTCTCCGACGAGCTGCCCATCCGGGTACGACGGTCTGCATCCCAACGAACACGGGGAGTACGAACTCGCCGCGGCCTTCGCGGAGGTCCTGCGCAAGGACTTCGGCATCGGCGCCAGTGCCATGGACGTGCCCGCCACCGTGCCCGCAAGGCTCACTCCCGCCTTCCCCACCAATGTGCGAGCGGCATCCACCCCACTCGGCGTCACGGTGACCTGGGACCCGGTGTACGGGGCCGTCGACTACGACGTCCGGTCGCGGATCGCGGGCCAGACAGCATGGAGTAAGGGCAAGACCTTCAGCAATCGGACCGACACCACATGGACCGTCGACGGCATCGGCTGGGAGTACCAGGTGCGGGCCAACATGGGCTGCCGCTGGCCCACGGACCCCCGTGAACCCCACGGCTGCACGCAGACCACCTCGGGATGGTCCGGCACGGTCAGCGCCACTGCCCATCCACAGACCGCACCGCCACCGACCGACATCGCCAGCCGGCCCAGCGCCACCGGTGTCGACGTCGCCTGGACCCCACCGACGGGACCGCACACGGACACCATCGACCGCTACGAGATCATCCTGTACGACAAGGACACCCCCGGCGCCTTTCTCACCAGCACCGGAGCACGAGGCACCGTCGCGCACATCGACGGCCTCATCCCCGGTCACCGCTACCTCGTCGCGGTAGCGACCTGGAACGCGGTCGGCGGCGGCCTGCCCGCCCTGGCCCGGCCGGTCACCGTCGGCGTCGGCACCCCGTCCGCGCCGACGGATCTGGAGGTCACCTCCACCGACGCGACGACCGTCCAGCTGAACTGGAACGGCTCCAACGACGCCGCCGGCTACCGCGTGTGGGTCCGCAACATCAGCGGCGGCGACAAGGACGGCAGCGTCTCCAAGGCCGACGAGGACATCGTCGAGGGCACGAGCAAGGGAATCGGGTTCCTGTTCCCCGGAGTATGGAACTACGAGTTCTGCGTGACCGCTGTCAACGGCGTCTACGAATCCGGCAAGTCGAACTGTGTGGTGGCGCCCCGACCGGCAGGCAGCCTCCGGTCGAGCTCCGCAACGGCCGCCCGGCCGAGCGAGGGCGACCGAACGCGGCAGGCCGTGCAGAAGTTGCTGGACCTCCCGAAGCCGGTCGACCCGCCCGGCGCGACGCCTGGGAGGTGACCGGAAGTGGCAGGCCCGTACCGCTCGCTCACGAGCCGTACGGGCCTGCCACAGAAATCGCCGGAAGTCCCCAGCACATGACCACCGCCGTGGCGTAGGCACAGCCACGTCGCCAGTCTCCCGCGCAGCGGTTCCAGCTCGGCCCGTACGTTGACGTCGACTCCTGGCCACTCGCCGACCTGTCGCTCATGACCGGTCCAGCAGCCTGCCGCATAAGGGCGAGAATGCGCTGGCAGTCCGGCGAGAGTACGGTCTCCTCCATGTCGGGCGTGCGGTGCGGGATCAACGTTACCGCCTGGCTGCCCAACTGCCTGGGCGCCGGCGCGGCTGAGCCGCGTTCCTCGGCGAGCTGTGCACCCACCCTCTCAAGGACACGTTCGGTGACGGCGAGTTCGTCCCGTTCAGCCCGTACCTACGCAGCTGCTTGGCCAACTATTCTTCGATGACGGGGCGTCACCGAGGGGCAACTGCCGGATGACCGAAGCGAATCGGTGCTCGGACATGGCGGAATCCCGGCGCGGTGATCGGGTTCTCCGGAGTCCTTCAGGCCGTGGGTCGGCAAGGTGGTTTACTGGTCAGCTGGCTGGTCGGGGCAGTGCGGCGAGACGGTGGAGAGGCTAACGGCGGCACGTCCTCGCTGGCGCGGGACTCCGCCAGAACGTCGCCCACTGCCTCGCGGGCGATCACGAACCGCTCCCACACGGCCTCGGCCTCGCGCAGTTCGGCCTGGTTCGACCACGTCTTCGATCACGAATCTCTGTCGGTCAGCCGTCCGCCATCGTCCGGATGACCGTTGGCCGCAACGCCTCGTACCGTCCTGGGAGTCCGGCCAGCAGCCAGCGTTCCAGCGTCCTCGCAGAGTCGGCGAGGACACTGTCAGCGGTGGCGACCAGACCGCCGAAGATCCGGTAGGTCTGGTCGCCGTCGATTACCACGAAGCCTCGGTAGCCCAGGCCTGGCTGCGTGGCCGCGGGGGCCGCCGCTGGTCCGAGGTCGGCCATCAGCCGGTGGAAGGTCGTCCTCGCCTCGTCGTCCAGTCGCCAGCGTGGGTTGGGGCGGCCGCTGAACACGTCCAGCTCGACGATCACATCGGTCTCCGTGGCTCCGAGATCCCGTACGCGCGGGCGGCTCAGTTGATGACCACGGACTTGCCCGCGTAGAAGTAGCCGCAGAAGTCGGTGTAGTTGCCGCGGTCGCAGGTCTCGGGGTTGGTGATGAGCGAGCCGCGGTTGTCGTAGTTGCGGGCCGCGGTGCCTCCGGGCTTGTGCCCCCAGAAGTCACCCTTCTGCTCCCGGTACCAGTGGTAGTCCCAGCCGGGCCAGATGGCCAGGCCCATCAGCCGACGAGGTTTCTCCGAGTCCGGCAGACAGTCGTACCGGTGCACCAGCCCGTCGGCGAGGGCGGCCTTGGTGACGTTGGCGCAGGCCATGGTGTTGGTCTGGGCGCCGTGTGCCCGGCCGGGCTGGGCGAAGGTGTCGGTGCGGTGGTTGCGGGCGTAGTTGTAGCAGTTGTTGTGGGGCTGCACCTCCGGTCGGTTCCAGTAGTCCGGGTTGAACTGGCTCACCTCGTACCAGCAGGTCTGCGCGGCATCCTGCTCCTGGGTGCTGGATCTCTCCGGGGGCTGCGGAGGAGCCTGCATGGCGCGGTTCCAGGCGGGCGGGTTCTCGAAGAAGGTGTCGAGCTGTTCCAGGACGAATTCCCGGGTCTGCGTGTCGACCGGGGTCAGAGCGTGCTCGACCAGCGTGACATCGCCGTACTGAGGCATGTCGGCGATGAGCCGGCGGGCCAGCTCCCCGGAACTCGACGGGTCGGCCGCCGCGATGGTGCCGAGCGCGAAGGTCTGCGGCAGCTGCTCGGGCCAGGCAGCCATGTCGTCGGACGCCGAGGTGACCAACACCTCCCGGTAGCCGAGACCGTCGTACCCGGCGCCGGGCAGCCCGATCGTGTCGCCCGCCGCTTGGGCGACGGTTTCCAGCAGGGTTCGAGCGGCGTCCTCATCGGTGACGACCCAGGTGGGGTTGGGTCGGCCGGAGAAGATCTGAACGGTGACGCGAAGCATGACGCTGACCTCCGATGCGGGTGGCGATGCTGGGCCTGTATCGGCACAAACTGCCCAAGGCCCCTGGTCCGAGTGTCATGCCGGGTGGTCGAGCTGACGCGCGGGAGAGCTCGTCAGAGGTCCGTTCGGGTGTCCACGAGGATGACGGAGATCACCGCGGCCCATAGCCGTGGCCGACGTCACCGAACGCGAGTCGCCTCGGCGGCACGTCCACCGTCAGTCTCCGTATCCGCTTCAACAGTCCGATGTTGAACGAAATTCATATACGTCCCGAAGTGCAAAAGCGCAACCGAAGACGGACGATGAAACGGTCGGGAGCCCATTCCCGACCGGCGTGGGTGACGGTGACCGCGGGACAGCGTGGGCTGTCGATCTTACGGTTCGGCAGACCGCGCGACACCCGCTCCTCCGGCTCCCATGGGTGCGAACGGCCTTTGCCGCCTGGGCTGTTCTGCTCGATCACGTCGCGGGCCGGCGCCCGACGTGTCACTGCGGATTGGTGACCGGCGGCTCGAACTCCGCGGCGGCGACGCCGAGGACCAGCGCCGCATGGTGGCCCTGTGGCTCGATGCTTGTACGACGTCTGTCGAATCGAGGCGAACGGGCGATGGCTGACCGGGAGCGGCAGGCACTCATCGTGGTGACCAGCGCGTACGACGACCCCGGGCTCGGCGCGCTGCGGGCACCGACGGACGACGCCGAGGCCCTTGCGGAGGTCCTCGGCGATCCGGACATCGGGGGTTTCGAGGTGGAGGTGCTCACCGACCCTGACTCCCAGCGGCTGCGCATGAAGGTCGAGGACTTCTTCGCAGACCGCTCGCCCCGCCACACTCTGCTGCTTCACTTTTCGTGCCACGGGGTGAAGAACGCGGCAGGCAAGCTTTTCCTCGCTACTACCGACACCCGACGCAGCCGGCTCGCCTCGACGGCGGTGCCGGCCGAGTACGTGAGCGTCACGATGCTGGAGAGCCGCGCCCAGCGGGCGGTCGTCCTGCTCGACTGCTGTTACGCGGGAGCCTTCGAGCGGGGCATGTTCGCCCGGGCTGGTAAGGACGCCCATGTGCAGGAGAGTTTCCAGGGCCTGGAGCGGACGGGCGGGCGGCGGGGCCGCGCCGTGTTCACTGCGTCGAGCGCCGTGGAGTACGCCTTCGAGGAGGACCGCCCGGTGACCGGAGCGGAGCCGCCCGCGGAGCGCCGACCATCGCTGTTCACCGGCTCCCTGGTGGAGGGCCTGCGCTCGGGCGACGCGGACCGGGACGGCGACGGCGAGATCGGCATGTCCGAACTGGCCGACTATGTCTCCGACCGTCTGATGGAGCTGACGCCCCACCAGACGCCTCAGCTGTGGCTGTTCGGCGCCCACGGCGGCGACGTCACCATTGCCCGTACCAGGCCCAGGGCCCCGACCGCCGTCGATCTGCCCGCCCGGCTGGACGGTGCGGTGCATGGGGGTCGCGAGGAGCGGCTGTGGGCGGTGGAGGACCTGGGCACCCTGCTACGCGGCGACGACGTGGGACTCGCTCTGTCGGCCCGTGCGGCCCTCGCAGGTCTGACCGACGACGACAGCCGCAGGGTCTCGCAGGGGGCCGAACGAGCCCTGCGCACGGCGCACCCCCGGGTCGCGGCGGACTTCGTCGACCTGGGCACGGTCACTGCGGGCACGCCGGGGCCGCAGACCCTACTCGCTCTGGAGGGCCCGCCGATCGTCCATGCCACGGTGGAGGCGGCGGCCGGGGCGCCCTGGCTGCGGGCGACCTGCGTGGCGGAAGGGGTTCAGGTCAGCGCGGAGGTGGCTGAACCGGGTCACTACGAGGACGACGTGCTGGTACGCACGGCGACGGGCGAACTGCCGGTGCACGTGGGCGTGGACGCGATGCCGGTCCGCCGTCCGCGCCGGCGGGTGCACCGACCGGTGGCGCAGCCGGTGCGGGCGACGCCGGTCCGGGAGCCTTCGGTGCGAAAGGCGCCGGTGCGGGCCCCGGAACCGCCGCCCGCGCCCGGCCCCGTAACCGAGGAGCCGAGGCCGCCGGGACCCAAGACCTCGGAGCGGAAGCCACCGGAGTCGACAGCCGCCGTCGAGGCGCCGCCAGGAAGGGCCCGGGCTGCGCGGCTGAGTGCGGCTCTCCTGTGCTCCGCGTTCGCCCTCAATCTGCTCGCGCTGGTCACTCCCATCGCAACGAGCGATTACGAAGCGTACTTCGCGCACAGCTACGTGACCGGGCTGAACTGGCTGGTCGTGATTGCGCTCTGGGCGGGCCTCGCCACGACCGGAGTGCTCGGAGCACTCGCCCTGCGCGGCTCCGCGCTCCCATTCCGCAGGCCGGTGCTCGGCTGGCTCGCCTGCGTGACAGCAGCGACCATGGCGGCCGCGGGCCGCATCTACAGCATGCTCAGCGAGCTCGATTACCTCGCGCCCAGTGCGGGGACGGTGGCCCTCACGCTCGCCTGGATCGTCGAGCTCTGGTGCTGTGTCACCGTCTGGCGCCGCAGGCAGCCCACGTCGCCGACGCCGCCTCGCCGAGGTTGAGGGCGGCCCGCACCAGGTCGAGCTGTCGAAGCTCCGCAACGTCACTTTGCGGATCACCCCGTTCTCGGCTCCGGCCTACCGCGTGACATCCGGCAAGGTTCACCGTCCTGGACTTCGATCGCAAAGCCAGGCCGCGCTGCCCTGCCATGCTGCCCCCCCGCCGTGCATCCGTACCGCTGCGCGACGGGCCGTCGCTGACCGTACACCTTTCACGAACCAGGTTTCGTGCATTCTCGTACGGGTATGCGGCTTATGTGCTTCGGACCGGAGGCACGACCGTGGGACACCGCGTGTCGGCCCCCGGCTCCTGCGTGTGACGTGAGTCTGCGCCCGCGCCTCCCACGGTGGCCCCCGTACGGCAGCACCCCACCTGGGAGGCGCGCACCCATGCGTGTCACCGGAACAACGAAGAAGCAACACCCTCACGACGACGCCCCCGACACCGCCGAGGCCTTCGACCGCCTGCAGCGGCTGCCCGACGGGCCGCAGCGCCGGGAACTGCGCAACGAACTGGTCAGGACCTGGCTGCCGATGGCCGAACGCATCGCCGTCCGCTTCCGCAACCGCGGCGAACGCCTGGAAGACCTCTACCAGGTCGCGGCCCTCGGCCTCGTCAAGGCCGTCGACCACTACGACCCCGCACGTGGCCACGCCTTCGAGGCATTCGCAGTCCCCACCGTCACCGGCGAACTCAAACGGCACTTCCGCGACCACATGTGGACCCTCCACGTCCCCCGCAGCGCCCAGGAACTGCGCAACCGCGTCCGCCGCGCGCTCAAGGAACTCTCCACCCTCCCGGGCCGGGCACCGACCGTCGACGACATCGCCCGCCACACCGGCCTCACCGAGGACGAGGTCCGCACCGGGCTGGAGGCCCTGGACTCCTTCTCCGCACTGTCGCTGGACGCCGAACTGTCCGGCACCGACGGCTACACCCTCGCCGACACCATCGGCGAACCGGACCCCGGCTTCGACCTGACCGTGGACCGCGTCGCCGTCACGCCCTGCCTCCAGGCACTCCCGGAACGCGAACGGACCCTGCTCTACCTGCGCTTCTTCCAGGGCATGACCCAGAGCGACATCGCCGAACAGCTCGGCATCTCACAGATGCACGTCTCCCGGCTCCTCACCGCCTGCTTCACACACCTGCGCGAGGAACTCCTCGCCGACGCCGGCTGACAGCCGGATACGCGCCCGAGCGACAGCGGGCCCGAGCACGTCGGCTTCTACACAAACGGCCAACAGTTCCCGGAGAAGTACTACACGCCGTCGGTGATCGCCCGCGCCGGGGTCGGCGCCAACCAGCGTGACCGTGAGTCGGCCACCTGCACAGGCGTCGACCACACCCACGTCATCGCCGAGTTCCGCCACTTCCGTGCGCGGCCGCCAGGACGCCAAGGACCGCGAGAACGATCACCACGAGCAGGAGCAGCAGGGCAACGGAGGCCGGCGTCGGGTAGTCCCAGAAGAACAGTGCGAGACCCCCGGCCCCGATCACGGTGCCTGTCGTCAGAGGCCGGTTCGTGCGCAGCCACTGGCCGTAGGCACCCGTCGTCACCCCCCTCCGGGCGAGAGCGTGCCCTGCGGTTTCCGTAGTCCGAGCAGCGACAGAGCGCACAGCGGCCGCGCCGCGGCCTGGTCCGTACAGATACCCCGCGATCACGGCGAGGGCGGCCGTAAGGAGCACGGTGAGGACGCTCTGCCGGAGGAATCTCACCAAAGTGTCGTAGACGACCGTCGCGGCAGCCTGCGACTGGGGCGCCGGGGCCACCGCATCCAGGCAGACCTGACGCATGACGGCGAGTCCGACGAGAAGCCCGCACATCGTGATGCCGACACCGACACCGCCCGCCATCAGCGCCACTCGGCGTGCAGGTGCCGACCAGATCCCCAGCCCACCCAGCACGACCACCGCGAGCGGCAACCACGGACCGACCACTCCGAGCCAGACGGCACCGGTCCGGGCCTCGGCGAGATTCTCGTTCCGGACCAGCACGATCGACCTGTCGACGCCGGGAATGTCCTCCCCCTCGACAAGGGTCGCGCCTATCAGCTGCTTCTGCAGTTCCTCGATCACAGGGCCGACGTTCAGTGTGATGGTGTCACCCTGGACCTCGATCGCTCCGCCACCCTTTCCCATGAGGACATTCGTCGCGACGGTGTGCGCGCCACGGTTGATGCTGTCCCAGGCCTGAGCGAAGGCATCGCTCGTCACCACCTTCTCGACCGCCAAGCGCACGCCGGTCCTCAGTCCACCCTTGAGCTGTTCGTCCAGCGACCTGGTCGCGTCGACGAGGAAGCGGGGTGCGTCACGGTCGGCCATGGTGTCGGCGAGCGTGTCGGTGATGCTACGAACGTCGATGTTCTCGACCAGCTCGTCCGTGACACGGTCGATCACCAGATTCTGAACAGCGGGATTTCTGGCGAGAGGCGAGACGGTCTGCACATACCGGTCGACATCATTGGCTTCGGAGTTGACCCATGCGGCGACAACGCTGACGGGTGCGAGCAGTACGGCCAGTGCAAGAAGCAGGCAAGCCCCGTAGAGCCGCAGGCGACGGTGGAGCGTGGGCCCGAATCGCTCGTGCTCCGCTTGTTGAGCACGGCCCGGCAGACCGCTCTCACAACGGCCGTTCTCCTCCGTGCCGGAGGTGGTGGGTGGGTCCACCGCGACCTCCATCCGCCGCTTCCCCAGGCGCGCCGCGGCGAAGTGCACCGGGAGCGGCGCCTACCGAACTGACCGGGCCCGTCCGCGCCGAGGACCTCCACCACGATGTCCCAGTCGGCCAGCACGTCTTTGAGTCTGTTGCCGGTGCTAAAGATCGTCCAGGAGCCGACGCGAGGCACGTCATCTTGCGCGTTGCGCCCAGCGCCTTCTTCGGGCACCCATGCACGCGGCGCCGCCAATCCGGCGCACCTTCGCCGTCGCCCTGCCCTTCTGTGGCTGAGCAGGCTGTCCTGCACCTTCCTCAACGACCAGGGGAGGTCTCAAAGCGGTACGGGCCGGTGAGGCCCGTGTTCCCAAACGAAGCGTGAACTAACGGCTCAGGGACCGTGCACGCGGGCCGGTGGGTGGAGCTGACCAGGCGGCCGGGTCGTACTGGGTGGTCGCCTGGCGACGGGCGGCAGCGGTTCGTATGCGGCGACCTGGCCGATATCCGGGCCGTCTACTACACGCTGCGCGGCGACGAGGCTGCGTGGGCGGCCTCTGGAACGATAACCTGTTCACGCTCCCGAGCTGAACACGGTGGAACTGCTGTGGTCCTCGCTCGAGAAGCATGAACTCGCCAAGCTTGCCGGCGACCACCTCGCCGATGTCGCCGAACAAGGCATCCACCGCATCAACCACAACCCACAATTGCCGTAGGCCCTTCTCGCCCACACCGGCTGGACCATCCACCCAGCACACCCACGGCACGTACGAAAAGATCAGTCGCCGTCGATGTACCGGAACTCCGGTCCGTAGGTCTGGCCGTCGCCGCCCGGGACTTCGCGGAGCATCAGGGCCCGAGCCGGTCCCTTGAGACCGACCATCTTGAAGACGGCTTCGTCGAAGAGGCCGGTCGCCGTGTCCGGGTCGTTCGCCCGCCAGGCGTCCTCCAGCAGGTCCAGCATCCGGCTGTACGCCTGGTTGCCCTGGTCCAGCAGGTCCTGTGTCTCGGCGTCGGGGGTCGGCTGCCCCGGCGCTCCCCAGCCGCCGCCGGGCACCGTGCCCATCGGGCGGGTGGCGGGCATCGCGATGACGTCCCCGGTGAACTCCCACCGGTTCGGGTTCTCGGCGACCTTGACCAGCTTGCGGCCGTGGAAGAGCTCCCGGAAGACGAAGAAGTGGGCGAGCTCGTCGGTCACTCCGGGGTGCGGGTTCTCCGGCGAGGCGGCGCTGCCCTCGCCCTGCTCCTTGATCACCTTGATGGCCGCCTCGACGTCGGCGAGCGAGTTGAGTGCCGCGAGGGTGTTACCCGCGCCATGGTGCTGCATGTCCCGTTCGAGCTGGTGAGCCCCGGTGATCAGCTCCGCGTGGTCCTGGAACGCCTCCAGGATCGCGTTGTAGAACGCGCCGATGGAGGTGTGCGACCGGGCCTCCGCGATCGGGGAGTCGGGCTCCTCGATCTGCGCGAACAGATCCAGGGACTCCTTCGACAGCCCGCTCAGGAAGACGGTCAGCGACGGACGTACGCCGCCGGGCAGCGGACCGGGGTATTTCGGCACCGTGTGCCCGTCGCCGAGGCGGGGAACTCCGCCGATCGTGGTGAGCATGTTCCCGGCGAGGCCGAGGTGGGACATCTCGTCGAAGACGATCCGCTTGAACGCCTTCAACACCTCCCCGCTCTGGGGCTCGATGGACCACATTGCGGACAAGTACGGGGGAAGAGTGGCGAGTTCCAGCATCATCGCCTGCTGAAGCGACTCCTTCAGCCAGTCGGCGTCGCGGCGCTCGGCGGGCTCCTCCATCAGTTCGACGATCCGGTTGCTCCGGTATTCGAGAAGCGACGTCATAAATAGACCCTTCCGCGCCTTTTTGCACCCTTTCGTCAATGCAAAAGGGTACGCCGGTGCCGTCACCGCCTTGTCATCGCGCCGTCATCGGCGGGCCGCCGGAATCATCCAGGCACGCTGAGCGGACGGCTCCAGGCCCAGCTCGTCCCCAGGCAGCAGCCGGTACGCGCGGTATTGCCGCGCGGCCTGGATCACTTCGCCCTCCGAAAGGTACGCCGCCACGACCGCCCGGTGCACGCTCTCCCGGGGCGGCTCGATCCGTACGCGCGCAACCACCACTTCCAGGGCCAGAGAGAGCCGGGCTGCCCTGTCGGGTCAGCTTGTCCGCCAGGGGCGTCCAGCGCGTCCAGCGCGTGCAGCCGCAGCCGCTCACGCTCGAGGAGCACCCACTCCTCATCCCAGCCCGACAGCAGCCCACCGCCGCCCAGCAGGACCGGTGGCGCGGGGGCCGTGCAGGAGCGGAGCCTCCGCACGCACGACGCCGAGCGCCGTCTCGGACAAGGCCTGGGCGTCTTCCCACAGGCATCGGTGAGCGCCACGGACCCCCCGCTGCAAGGCACGAGCGGCCGGACGCCGTGCGGCAGCTTCCACGAGGTGATGCGCAGACTGCGCCGAACATGCTCCTCGGTGACATCCGGCGACAGCGTCCCGGCGAAGACGCTGCGACTGACGCGCCCGCCCAGCCCCACGAAGGCGAGGAGCCGCCGCGCGTCCCCGCCCGGCCAGCTGACCGCGCCGCCTCGGAAGATGACGCAAAAGGCCCTGGAAGGACTCCGTCAGGCCGGTCATCGCCGCGTCTGCACCGTGACCGGGACATCGGTACTCCGACCGGGGCGCCCTCGCCGAGGCCTTCAGATCCGCTGAGACCGCGTGACGCCCGGCTGCCGATCAGCCGTCGTAGGAGAAGAGGAGCGCGCGCCCACGCCTTGCGCCTGCCTGGTGCGCGCTGGCGCTCGCTGTATAGGGCGAAGTGTGCCGTCGCCCTGTAGCCGAGTGGTCCTAGCTCCGGTGGACTGGCTCACGGATTGCGCATCCGTCGCCCGGATGTGCGCGAATTTGAACGCTGGATGCTCCGGGGCTGCCGAAACGCGCGCGTAGTCCATCCGCGACCGCGGACAGCGGCCACGGACGATTTGAGGGGCTCAGGGAGCAGGGCGTTCCCATCCGGACACCGCTTGGAGGGTTGGCAATGACGCTGACGCATTGGCGCAGAGCTCTGGAATGGCTGGCCGCGGCCGCCAAGGACCCGGGGGCGTGCCGTGAGGAATGGGAGCACGGCAGCACGGGCGTCCATCTGCTGGAGGCCGGACGTCTGTGGGATGTCCTTGCGGTGCCTGAGCGCATCGGCCTGTACGCCGTTGACCGGCTGAGCACACTACCGGCGGCAGGCCGCGGCCCGGTGCTGCACGACGCGAAGAGCCGGCGCGTCGGATTCCTCCTGCCTCCCGACCCCGCCGTCGTCTGGGCCGGCCACGACCTGCGGCACGTGACACGAGGGGGCTGGATCGCCGCCCCCTCCCCGCACTGCCGTTGGGGTGCGCTGCGATGGCTCTGTCCGCCGGACGGCAGCGGTACCCTGACCGCGCCGACGACCCTGGAACTGCTTCTGGAACAGGCACTACGCGACATCGCCCGCACTCAGGGCAGCCCCCGACGGCCTGACATGACCCGCCAGCGGCCCACCGGCCCCACGCCCGAAAGTGCTGCCCAGCCCGAATCCGGCGGACGGGCGACCCGCAGGCTCTGATCGTCGAGACGAGGTCCTCGGCCCGCAGGCACACCAACCCCTACTTGGACCGCCGCCGCCACGTCTGGTGAGTTGCCGCAGACCGACCCTGCCGACCAGGGGCCAGACGGGGGTCAGTGACGCGCGTTGGTCAGCTGCGGCGTAGCGGGACGGCGTCCGGGTTCGCCATCGGCGATGGTGAGTCATGCGGCTTCAGGTGAGTCATGCGGCTTCAGGGGGGCAGCAGGACGACGATGTGACCTCCTGCGCGGTGTCCGCTCCGAGCTGACCCGGGCCGTGGTCCGGTCCTGGTCGGGGCAGTGGATGGGCTGTGAGCCGGAGGAGACGGCGGCGACCCAGCTCGTGGTGTCGATCGGAATCGCCCTGACGGACCCGGCGAAGGAACCGAACTTCGCCCTGCCGGTCGGCGGAAATCAAACCTTGACCGACCTCCTCGCCGCGCACCTCGGTGACCGCCTCCGGCTCGGCTCGACCGTCCGCTCCGTGGAAATCGGCCACCCCACGGTCCGGGGGTACGCCGCTGAGCCGCTCAACACACTCCGCGGACCCTGACGGACCCGCGACGGGCCCTGGGCGTCATCGGCGGCCCCGGCGGGTGACCGCAGCCCAGCCTGCCGCCGCGCCGGCAGCGAGTCCGGCCGCGACCCGCCACCTACGACCATTGCGCTGTGACTCCGATGGGGGCTGCGGTGCGTCGGGGGTGTCGCCGGACGCCTGGCCGTCGTCACAGTCGGCGCTCGGATGCTCGCCGCCACCGCCACGGGACGCATCCCCGTCGTCAGGCATACGGAAGGGGGGAAGCTCCTCCCACGTGAGTGTCCCGCCGTCGCCGCGCAAGGTGCGGAAAGAGCGAGCCGGCTCGGGCGCCACCGTGGTGTCGTCCCTCCAGAAGCTGCGCAGGGCCGGCAGGCAGCGCCGGTGCGCTTCGTCGAGCACCCCGGCACGGGTCTGCGGTGTGAAGGTGGCGCCGCGTTCGATCGTTCCGGTGATGACAGGGATACGGCGTCCGTGCTCGTCGCGGTCGGGGGCACCGATCACGGGATCCGGGAGCGAACTGGCGATGAGCACTCGGAACATGAGCACGAAGTCTCCCGTACGACCGCCGGTCACCACGCGATAGCGGGCGTGGCCCGGCTCGGTCGGCTCGCCCCCGGCCAGGTCCCACAGGACACCGCTCAGCTTCGCTTCACAGAGGAAGTCGGGAGCGACGACCACCCGGTAGGTCATGGTTCTGCCGCGACTGATCACGAACGGCCAGAACGGACTCGGCTCGTGCGCGTCAACTGAGGTTCGTACCATCGTTCTGGGGACTCCTCTCGAAATCCACGAGCAGACTCACCAGTCTATGGGTGACGAACTGCGCCGCGGAGGCCTCGTCCCGGACCGCGTTGACGCTGCGCTTACGGAAGCTCTTCTGAAGACGCCGAGCCTTGCGCAACTCGTTCGGAGGCAGCTTGACCAGGTCGGCCGCGCCCTCTGCGGAAGCCACCATGAACGCGGCCAGGGCCTGGACCGGAAGCTGGATCTCCCTGGACGAGAGCAGGGCCGCGGCGGGAGTGGCGAGGATCTCCGTGATCGCGCGTATCAGGCTCGGGCCCTCGGCCTCTCGCTGGGCACGGGCGGCAGCCCGCCTGTTTCGCTTCTCCTGCTTCTGCTGCTCCCTCATCGCCGAGACCGCGTTGGCGAGCAGGTCGGGCAGAACGGCGGCGAAGCCCACGTCCACGTTGAGCGGGTGTGGACGGGCGTTGGCTCTCTTGTGCATGGCGCCGTCCGCACCGAGGAAGGCGAAGTTGCTGCCGACGGAGCTGATCGGGATCAGCCGGATCCGGCCCGGCGGCACCGGCATGCCCGCTGTGCGCCAGTCCTGACGCCCAGTAGCCAGCACCCGGAAGTCCGGATGCTCGAGGAGGCGGTCACGCACCTGCTTCAGCGAGTAGTGCCCCTCCAGCAGATCCCACTTGGTGATGACGAAGTGGACGGGGCCGCTGCACCCCTGGAGCAGGCCGAACACCCGGGCCATGTCCTGGTCGAGAAAGTCACCGTTGCCACGCATCGTCTCCAGGACCTTGCGGCCGTCCAGCAGGCCCAGCAAAGCGTCGGCGTCACGCATGGTCTCGTCCAGACGCTGCTGCTCGGTGCTCCCTTCCTGCGGGTCGGTCAGCCGGTCACCGGCATAGTCGATATAGCGCACACGCATGGCGGTGAACTGCCCGTGCTGACTGCGCACTCTCACCGAGAACACCCACTCCGGGAACTCCCTCCCATCAGTGGGCAGCGGCCAGTCCCCCGGGCCCGCCACCTGCTGGTACGTGTGCTGCAACCGCCGCTCCAGTACCGGGTCGTCGAGCGTGAGGAAGCAGCACAACGTGGGGTGCTGAAGCCGTAACGCCTGCCACAGCGCGGCCAGATAGACCGTCTTCCCCGCACCGGACGGCCCCAGCGTGACCACGGTGTACGTCATCGGTTCCGTCATGGAACTCCCCCGCCTTTCAGGAAACTGGGGCAACCACCGCACCGTGCCCGCTCTTTCGGCGCCACGACCTCGAACACACCTCGTTTACGCCAGATGCGGTATCGCCGGTGACACGACATGCCGGGCGTGAACGTAGCCCGTTCCCGACGCCGCAAGGGTTCTGACTCATCCGCACGTCCTGCGGTCGTCCTCGCGAGCAGCCCCGGGGCGCGGCATCCTGCTGCTGCCGCCTCTCGACCTCTCCTGGATCTCGCGCGAGCCGCAACCTCGCGCATGGTGCGACGACACTGACTCACGGACGCGCGGTGGCTACGACAGGCAGATGTGGTTCCTGAACCGCTTCTTCCGCCTGGGATACCCCCAGGGCGGAATCGGAGTGACTTCTGGCTGGCCTGGGCGAAGGACAGCATCGCCGGGGCCCATAAGATCGGGTTCTCACCAACACCTTCCTAAGATCCCTGGTTGGGAAGCAGCCCGCCGCCCAGTACAGGGCGCATATCTCCCCACCACGGAACGCCGCATCATCGACGACGTACACGGTCGTCCTGGGCGCGGGGTCGTTCGGATGAGGCGCACTTGGGGTCTTCACGACCGAGAACGGGACCGGCGCGGCGGCGTTGATCGTATTCGGTGGCGTCCTGCTCCTCCTCGCTCTGTTGGGGAGTCGTGTCGAGAGCCTTGAGTTCGCAGTGGCCTCCCTGCGGCTTCGGGCCGCCGCAGCAGATAGGTTCGCACTGGCGGAGGAGTCCGAACGTCTGGGCGACAGTGCCACGGCTCGCCAGTTGCGTGCGGAGGCGAGGACGCTGCTGGACGCTGCGGGACCCGTCGCCGCCGACTACAGCTCAGTGCGCGGATCGATGCGCCCCGGCTCGGCACGCACCCGCGCCCTGGAAGAGGTGATCGCCCGTGCGCGCCGCCTGGCACAGGAGCAGTCCTTCGCGGTGGCCGAGGTCCTGCACTGGTTGATGCAGGCCAGGCCTGAACTCCGGGACTTCGAAGCCACCCTCACCGCCATCACGCGCCCGCGCAGCCACTTCGAGCAGTACCACGAAATGCGGCTCGCGGTGCAGATGGTCGACGAACTCGACGGGTACCAGGCCATGAGACTGGCTGAAACAGTAGAGAGGCAGAGGGGCATTCGCTTCCGCAGAGACGCAGATCGCGTGAGGCTTCGCGAGGAGATCCTCCGGAAGGCGCACAGGCAGTCGTAGGCGCGGTCGCGGGCCGGCGAACCACCCACCCCCTGCGGACGCTGCGGCGCCCGCACGCGAAGGCGCCCTGCCTTGGCGGTCCCGATCCTGTGCGACGGGTGCGGTCGGGACCGCTACACGCCCTGGGGCACCCGCACTGCCGCAACACCGTTAGGGCCCATCGCGACGAACGCCTCATCGTGCTCGCAGGCGCCGTGCACGTCCTGACCGTCCCGCCCCGGCCATCAGGTCACGTGCCTTCCCGCCCGGCGGGCCCACGAGGAGCACCGGCCGGTGAGCGGGGCCGCATTCGCAGCGAGAAAGGGGGCAGCCGTGCCCTTGAAGCAGTGTGCCCCTCAGGTGTCGGAGCCGGGGGCGCTGGTCAGGTGGATGAATTCACCTTCGGCGTCGGCGCGGAAGGTGATGGCTCCTCTTCCGATACCGAGGGCGTCGAGCAGAATGTCGAGGGCCGCCTCGATGTCGGTCTGGGTGCGGTCAACCCAGACGAAGACGTCGGGACGAGGGCTGCCATCCAAGCGGCTGAGCGCGAAGTCGATCTTCCGGATGCGGAACATGGCCGCATCCACCGCGCCCAGGTCCTCCCAGCTGCGTTCGACACTCAGCCGCAGCCGCGCCGCGAGGACGTCCAGGGACGGCGACAGGCCCGCCACCAGCCTGAACGAGCTGGCCGCGTACTCCCACATGCCGGCCTGCAGGGCCGGGTTCCGCCTGCCGCCCTGGTACTGCGGCGCGCGTTCCCATTCCGGCTCCGGCCCAGGAACCTCAATCCCCGTCACGCACCCCTCCCCACCCAGCTGCCGACCTGCGACACCTCACTCCAGAAGCTCCGCTCCCCACGCCATCGACCACCAACCCGGTGAACGCATGCGGCCCCCTACCAGAGAGCGAGCAGCCCAGCCCCCGGCGCGACCATCGTCGACCGCCTCACCGTCGGCAGCAACATCATCGAAACCGGCACCGACTCCTACCGCCTCGCCACCACTCGGGCCCGTGCCGAACAGCAGAACTCAGGCCGACACCAACACGGGCAGCTCGGTCGGCAGGAGTCTGGGACGTGGTCAGCGATAGTCGTTGAGCCAGTCGCCCGGGATCAGGTCACGAACGCGGTCAATGGCTTCTGCCGTCCGACCGCGGGCCAGGATGGCCGCGCCGTCGTCATCTCGCACAAGGACGTCTTGGCCCAGGAGCCACCGGGTCTCCTCGCCAATGGGATACGCGGGGAACGGCAGTTGGACGAAGTTCGTCTTCAACAGCTCCAGGCTGTCGTCGTCCGGGTCGAGAAAGTCGCAGAGCTCGTCATCGGCCTGCAGGGACTCGGACAGAACAACTTCGACGAAGCAGAGGGAGAGACGCTCCAGCCACTCCTCCCATCGCTCGGCGCTCTTGTCGGCAAGATCGAGCCGGATGAACACCGCAGGATCGTCATCATGGAGGCTGTCGAGGAGGATTCCCCAGGACGCGGCTCCCTGGTTCTCATGACGGAAGACCAGGGCCTCCTTGGCGTCATCGACATACAGCTCTGCCGGGCCGAGCAGCACATCGTGGCTGCTGGTGAGATCCCGCCGACGCGCGAACAGCACATACGCCTCACGCAACGCCGTCGGCAGCTGGAGACCCAGCCTCGCCTCGGCTGCGTCCAGATCGGCTTCCGTCCATGCCGACCGGCCCGCACCGGACGAGGCCCGCGCCGCCGCCCCGGCCGCCGACTGGTCAGCCCTTCCCCGTCCTTCTCGCAGGACGGGCGGGTCGGCCGGGGGGCTCGACGGACCACAACCCGTCGCATGTGATGCTGGCGGCATGACGGACCACCGCGAGGTTGCCATCGTTGTCTGGCCGGGCCCGAACCCGAAGGTCACGGACGGCCTGGCCGCCCTGCTGACGGCCTACCACCTGCAGACCGAGGCCGAGAAGGGCCGGCCCGTCGCCGACGCGGACGGGCTCCCGGAGCGCTACCGGGCGGAGATCCGCCACCCGCACACCGCATTCGCCCACGACACCGTGCTGGTCGCCCGCACCGGCCACACCACCGCGGGCTGTCTGGTGATCACCGCTCCCGTAGGCGGCCGGTACGAGATCAAAAGGCTCTGGACGGACCCCGCATCCCGCGGCCGGGGCATCGCCTCCAGCCTCCTCGAAGCCGCGCTCGCCCACACCGCCGCGAACGGCGCCGACACCGTGCGGCTCTCGGTGTGGAAATGGCGCACCGGCGCCATCGCCCTGTACCAGCGGTACGGCTTCACCGTCACCGAGTCATGGGACGACCGAGACGACCTGGTGTGCATGCACCACACCACACCACCAGCCACCCAGCACTGACGACCAAGGAATACAGCCTGTCGACTTCCCGGAAGTCCGCGGATTCGTAGAGAGCGTCGGCTGCGGTGCGGTCCCGCTCGTCTCCGGGCGGAGCGTCGTCGTCCACGTACAGGATCACCTCTGCCGCGCCCATCCGGTGCAGCGTGTCCAGGGCGGTTCCCAGCAGGGCCCGGCCGATTCCCCGGCCGCGTGCGACGGGTTCCACGCCGATCCACCGCAGTACTCCGACACCGTGGACAGGGCTGTCGATGGTGGCTCCGGCGACCATCTCGTCGTGGTCGGTGACCTGCAGATGCCGGGTGGTGGGGGTGAGCGTTCGGGTGGCGTGGTGGTCGAGGCGGGGAAGGTCGTGGGCGGGAAGGGCACGGTGCATGTAGCGCCACAGGGCCTCCCCGCTGAATCCGGCCGCCGCAAGGGCCTGGCGGGTGGCCGGGCGGTCGCGTGCCGGGACGGCTTCCAGGCCGAGGGTCAGGGCGGTGGCGAAGCCGAAGGCGTCGAGGGAGCGGGGGCCGGGCTCCTGTCCGGCGTGGTCGATCAGGGCTCGGGCGGTCGTCCCGTTCTCACGGCAGTGCAGCCACAGGATCACGCCGTGGCTGTCCTTGGGCCGCGCCGCGCAGGAAACGACGCCGAGGACGGTATCCGACGGGTCGACGGCCACGAACGTGACGGGACCCTCGAGGTCGGACCACCAGTGCGCGTCCGTGGTGGAACGGCCTAGTGACCCTCACGCCCGTCTCCCCCGCCCCCTACACCGCGGTCTCGGTCCAGCAGGTGTCCGCCGCCAGGGAAGCTGCGGCTGCGGAACAGGTCCCTGCGGACGAGACGGCGGTGCGCGTCCAGGCGGTAGTAAAGGCCCGAGACAGAGCCGGACGCTGGCCCCTGTCCTACGAGCTCAACCTCACCGCCCGCTCCGGCCGGTGGGAGATCTCCTGCCTCCCCGCCGCAGCAGCGCCCGGGAAGGCAGGCGCGCGATGAATACGTCGGCATCGATCGTTCTGGCCGGGAAACTGGACAACCTCGGTGACAGTTGGATCACCATGCTGGAGGACTGGGCCACCAAGGGCCTCGGCGCCGGTCTCCTCGGCCTGGTCGCGATCCTCATGATCCAGAAGGTCAGCATGAAGGCGGGCATCGGCGCCCTCCTGATATGACCCCACTGACTGCAGGCATCAGGGACTTCGCCCCGCTCCTTTCGCCTCACGCCGACGCGCTCACCCGCTGGGCAGCCCGGGTCCGCGACGCGGCCTGCCTCACCTGCATGGCTTCGCCCGAGGTCTGGAACGAGATCGCGAAGCCGTGGACGCAGCTCTCACGCTTCCGTACAGCAACGGCCCACCGAGGGTGTCAACACCAAGACCAAGTGCATCGCGCGCCAGATGCACGGACGAATAGGCTTGGCTCTGCCCCGCCACCGCATCGCTCTCGGATAACAGTGGCCTTGGGTGACCACCGAAAGGGAGACAGGGCCGGAGACCGTACAGACCCGACCACCGCGAGGGAGCGCTGGAGGCCCCGGATCAGCGGATGTTGCAGGCAGTCGCGGACCAGGTTGAGTGGCCATGGAAGTTGAGGTAGACGCGGATCGTGGTGCCCGCGTTCCCGGGGGCAGAGATCCGACTCGCTGTCGTGTTCCGGGTCAGCGACGGTTTACCCACGGTGTTGGGCCACTCGACAACGTCCCGGGTCCACGAGCCCGTGCCGTTCGGCTTCCACCAGAAGTAGATTTCGCCGTTCGCAGCCTGCGCAACGATCGATGACGTCGTACCGTCGTCTGCGATCTGGGGGTCGCTGGCGTTGCCCACGGACTGAGCAGGGCTGACTTGAGTCCAGAGCCAGCCGGGGCTCCCGTGCACGTTCCGGTAGTAGCGCACGCCGTTGTTCACATCGCGCGCCACAATCGCCGTGGAGGTGCTGTCACGGACGATCGTCGGGTCTGAGGCAATCGTGCCGGCAGAAGCGACCAGATCCTGCTGCCACACGCTGTCGCCGTTCCGCTTCCAGTAGAAGTACTGGCTGAACCCACATACAGGCCGCTACGAAACTCGGGGCAGCTCAGCTGGCGTCTGGCACGAACAGCGGCTCGTTCCCAGACCTGCCGCTCAGGGCGCGGCCTGCTCCGCTCATCCCAAGGACCTCGCCGGGCTGGCAGCTCGAGCGGGATGCCCTTCGTGGAGTCGGGGATCTCGCAATCCGGCATGCCCAGCGCCGGATAGACCTTGGGATAGCGGACGACCCGCACGTACCAGTCCCAGCTCGCCAAGCTGAAGAACTCGTCGTCCAGCGCGGCGACGATCTTCGCGGTCCGCAGGTCCCACCGGCCACCGATTCACCGGCTAGCGCGTCGAGAAGGCCCGGAACCGCAGGGCCAGTCCGGTCAGGCCAGCCTCCGGTGAAGGCGCAGCCGCTCCCGCAGGAGCGCCGCAACCATAAGTCTGCAAGCCTGGTCTTCTCCCCCATGACAGTCATCCGACGGCCCCGATCATCCCCGAACGAGCGGGAGTTACGACTGTGGAAGGTCGGCCGTGCCCTCACGGCCGCCTTCGCCGCCGCAGTTCTGGCAGCGGGCAGCGTCTTCTACAGCCTGATCGTTCTGCTGGGTTTCCAGGAGATCGACAGCTCCGCGAAGCTCGACGCCGCAACGCTGTTCGACCTGGTGAAGCTCTCCTTCGGAGTGGTCGCCGGGGCCGGCGCACTCGTCGCCCTGGTCGTGGCCTACCGCCGCCAGCGTGTCGACGAGGCCGGCGCCCACCGCGACGCCACCCGCCTGCACACCGAACGCTTCACCACCGCCGTCTCCCAGCTCGGCGACGACTCCCCCGCCGTCCGCCTCGGCGGCGTCCACGCCCTCGCCGGCCTCGCCGACGACGCCCCCGACGACAGCCTCCGCCAGACATGCATCGACGTCCTGTGCGCCTACCTCCAGCTCCCCTATACGCCAGACCCCGGCGAGGAGCCCGGCCACCAGGAGGAACGCCACCACTACCTCGCCCTGCGCAAAGTCCGCCACACCATCCTGCGCCTCATCGGCGACCACTACCGACGCCCCAAAGGAACCCACCGCTCGTGGCAGGGCTACGACATCGACCTCACCGGCGTCACCATCGACGGCAACATGGACTTCACTGGTGCTGCGTTCTCCAGCGGCAGGGTGTCCTTCGACGGTGCAACCTTCTCCGGCGGGGTCTCCTTTGACAGCGCCACGTTTTCCGGCGGCCAGCTGTCCTTCCGCCGTGCGACGCTTTGCGCCGGAGCGGTGTTCTTCGACCGTGCGGCGTTCTCTGGCGGCCTGGTGTTCTTCGGCGAAACGGTATTCTCCGGCAGCGACGTCTCCTTCGACGGCGCGACGTTCACCGGCAGCATGGTGCATTTCGGCGACGCAACGTTCTCATCCGGCAAAGTGTCGTTCGAGCGTGCGACGTTCGCCGACGGCACAGTGGTTCTCGACGGCGCATCCTTCCGCGGCGGCACGGCGTCCTTCGAGAACGCAGTGTTCTCCGGCGGCACGGTGTCCTTCGACCGCGGGACGTTCACCGACGGCACGGTGTCCTTCGAGCATGCGACCTTCTCCGGCGGTACGACGTCCTTCTACAACGCGGCCTTCTCCGGCGGCTCGGTGTCCTTCGATCGTGGAACGTTCGCCGCGGGCACGGTGGTCCTCGACGGCGCATCCTTCTGCGGTGGCACTGTGGTCTTCGACCGTGCGCGGTTCCCCGGCGGCAGGGTGTCTTTCGAGAGCGTGACATTCTCCAGCGGTACGGTGACCTTCGACCACGCAAGGTTCTCGGGCGGCAAGGTGTCCTTCAACGGCACGAGGTTCTCCAGCGACATGGTGTCCTTCGGCGGCGCGACATTCTCCGGCGGCAGGGTGACTTACCACGGCGCGGTGTTCCCCGACGGTACTGTCTCCTTCGCCGGGGCAAGGTTCTCCGGCAGCTCGGTGGGAATGGACCGGGTGCAGTTTTCCGGCAGCACGGTGTCCTTCGAGGGCGCGAGGTTTTCCGGCGGCACCGTGGCCTTCGGCGGCACGGGGTCCTTCGATCAGGCGAGGTTTTCCGGCGGCTCGCTGTCGTTCGCCGGCGCGAGGTTCTCCGGCGGCACGGCGTCCTTCTACTACGCGGAGTTCTCCGGCAGCAGAGTGTCCTTCGAGAGCGCAAGCGGCCCAGCTCCCGAAGGACTCCTGGCTGCCATCGGCAGTCCTGCTCCTGCGACAGTCACCCTGCCCTCGGGCTGGCCGCCGCCAAATCCCTAGGTGCGCAGGAGGGACGACGCCTCGGCCGACCAGGACGACGGCACGCCACTCTCTCTTCCCAGGGTTGGGCCCGCCTGAGGGGGCGCCGCCTTCCCCCGAACAACGCAGAGAGTCCGACCGGGTCCGGCATGCGGTCGAAAGCGGCATCAATCGCCCCACGAGGCCTCGAGCCATGGCCACCAAGTACGACAAACTCGCGTTCCGCTGCGACGCGACCGTACTCGGTGACGAGTGTGCGCACCATTCCTTCGTCCTCGCCGTACACCTTGGCTGCGCGGGACTGTAAAGAGAACGGCCCTGTCTCACATTCGGTGGTGACGGAGGGTGGTCAGGGTCGTTGGCCTTCACGTGAAGGATGTCAACGAGCTTGTGCAGACAGTGTTTTCGGGCCTTTCGCCGCTGGTCGTCGAGGACGTGGCTGACGAGGGTGAGCGGATCATGGTGCGGGCACGAACTCCGCAGGACACCGCGGCCTGCCCGGTGTGCGGGGCGGCGTCGGGACGCGTGCACGGCCATCACTGGCGGACCGTCGCGGATGTGCCGGTCGACGGGCGTCGAGTGGTGGTCCGTGTGCGGGTGCGGCGTCTGGTGTGTCCCACCCGCGGCTGCCGCCACACCTTCCGCGAACAGGTGCCTGGAGTGCTGGACCGGTACCAGCGGTGTACGACTCGCCTGACCAGGCAGGTCAAGGCCGTGGTGAAGGAGTTACTGTAGCGGGCCGAGCCGGGGCGCGTCCGGCCACCACCATGGGCGGATAGACATCGCCCGGCTGCGTCGCGCGCTGGCCGGCTCCCGCTGCCCGGGCTGCGGACGGCCACCTGGTGCAGCCGGCGGACGTCTCGCCGTGGCTACGGCCGGACGCTGCTCAGCGCAGACGGCGAATCCCCCCATATCCTCCCGCGCCCGTGCGGTTGCCCCCATTCCAAAACGCGAGGAGGCTGGTGAGAAAGGGATCTATATCTCAACGGGGTTTTCTCCTTCGGGCCGCGTCCTGTCGCCGTGACATATCTGGCCGGGACAGTTGCGTCCCTGAGGACAGCCACGCCCATGAGAAGAGGCGAGTGCGATGTCGCGTCAGTACTACCAACGTGGCAATCTCGTCGAGGCGGAGGAACTCGACGATGTCGTCGCGGTGAAGGTGGAGACGGACGGTGTCAGAGCCGCCGCCGACGCGGAGGCGGAGCTGGGCACGAGCGCACGGGGAGCGATGCGCGACGCCGGGATCGACGACGAGACCGCCGCCGCCTTCGCCCGCGCGCGCTGGGTGTTCGTGAGGCCGAACCGGCAGACCCGAGCGGCCGTCGACGTGGGCGAGGACATCTCCGGGGCGGAGGCGGCCGGCAAGGTCATCCGGCGGCCCAACGGCAGGATCGGCATCGCGACCGACGCACTGAACGTCCAGCTGCAGCCGTCACTCTCTCAGGAGGAGGCAGAGCGCGAGATCGAGGCGGCCGGCCTGACCGTGGTCAACAAGCTCGGCTTCGCGACGAACCTGTACGAGGTGCGGGCCAGGGCCGCCGAGGACGCCCTCGCGGCCTCCGTGGAGCTGCACGACAACGACCGATTCGTCTTCGCCGAACCGTCGTTCATCGAGCATGTCCCGACCCGGTTCCACCCCTCCGACCCCGGGTACCCCAAGCAGTGGCAGTGGGACAACACCGGCACCAACGGCGGCAAGCCGGGCGCCGACGTCAACATCGAGAAGGCGTGGGACCTCACTCTCGGCGACGGCGTCCGCGTGGCCGTCATCGACAACGGCTTCGACGCGGGGCACGAGGATCTGGCCAGTGGGCTGGACTCCGGCTCGGGCTTCTACAGCAGCGGTGTGGTGGGCGTGACCTTCACCCAGAGCACCGCGGGTATGCCCGACGAGGACCACGGCACCTTCTGCGCCGGGATGGTGGGCGCCCGGCACAACGGCGCGGGCGGGGTCGGTGCGGCCCCCGAGTGCGAGCTCATGCTGGTGGCGTGCATGGGGGACCAGGTCGGCACCCAATCGACCCTGGCCCGTGCCGTGGCGTATGCCGCCGTCCCCTCGATCGAGTCCGGAACCGGCGCGCACCAGGGCGCGGACATCCTGGTCAGCAGCCTGGGTCCGAACGGCGCGGAGTGGGACCTGACCGGCACGCTGAAGCTGGCCATCGAATTCGCCGCTGCCAACGGACGCCAGGGCAAGGGGCTGCCGATCTTCTGGGCGGCCAGCAACGGCAGGAACGTCGACGTCATGCTGGACGAGGTGGTGTCCCATCCGGATGTCATCGCGGTGGTCCGGTCGAACAACAAGGACCGGGAGGACAACGCGGCCCGCGGCCCCGAGGTCGAACTGATCGCCCCCGGAGTCGATGTCTTCAGCACGACGTCCGGAGGCGGCTTCGGCTCGAGCACCGGCACCAGCTTCGCCGCCCCCTGCGCCGCCGGTTGCGCGGCACTGGCGCTGGCGGCCAATCCCGACCTGACCCGAGACCAACTGCGCGAGATCATGCACCAGTCGGCCGACAAGATCGGCGGCCCGGGTGTCGCCTATGACGGCAACGGCCACAACGACGACTACGGCTTCGGCCGGGTGAACGCCGCCCAAGCCGTCGCGCTCGCCCAACTGGTCGCGGGAGGGCGTACGGCATCAGCGGCACGAGCCGGAGAGCCCACGCGATAACCGGCACGGACACCGCGGCCGGACGGGACGAGGTCCCTGCGGTCTTCCGCTGCCACGTCGTCGCCGAGGACGCCGAGGCACTGCGGCGGTTCATCGAGGAGACCCGGCCCGACACCGGCTGCCGCCCCGTCGCCCGGAACACCTCGGCTGGACTCGGCCTCGACCTCTACTTCATGCCAGGCGGAGCCGGTGGACGGGCCGGCGGGCGATCTGCTCCTTGCCCGGGCAGCCGCGGCTGGCGATCTCCTCGAACAGGCGACGTACGTTGGTACAGCCCTGCGCGAACGCCTGTCGATGTGTAGCTTGAACGGATCGAGGATGCCGGCCCGGCCTGGCCCAACGTCCCACTCGAGACCACCCGCCACCCCGCCGCGGCTTCATCGAGTCGGCGTAAGTACCGGCTATGGATCCGGAACGAGAGGGTGCCGCACGCTGGGCAGGCCCGCGGCATCGCCCGCCCGCCCCGCCTGTCCGCCTTGTACACCTGGTCCATCACGCCACCACCAGCCGCCCACCGAACCGGGAGTCGTGTGTGCCACGACAGAGCCGAATTCATCGCCCTTGAGGAGCAGGTGCGCGCAGCCCTTCGGAAACCGCCGCGCAAGGAGCCCGACCTGGCGCGGCGGGCCGGGCGGGCACTGTGCGACAGCTGCGCTGCCGCGACTGTGGCCTGGTGTCCGGCAGCATGCGTCCCGCCCGGAGAGGCGTCCAAATGACGATGACGGCCTCCACCCAGCGTCTGCTCGACGTGGCAGCAGCCGCACCCACCGTCGACGACGAGGCCTGGGGTGCTCCTGCGGGAAGCACACGGCCTCTCCCACCAGGGCTTGGACGCCTCCGCCACACCGTCACGGCACGGGATGCGGTGCTGTCGCGGGAGGCACTCGTGGTGGACGCGACCGCGTCCACTCCGTCCCAGGCAGACAGTCCGCATGCAGCTCTGCGTCCTCTCCGCGCGAGCAGATGGGTTCCGAGGTCGTGGAGGTGGGCGCACCCCGAGCCACTCCACCTGTGGCTGGCTGGCACGCTGAGCGCATGACCGAGATCGAGGCGGATCTGCTGGCGTTGTTGCGCGAGCTCGACGATCCGGAGTGGCTTACCGGTAGTTCGTCAAATCCGGAGGTAGAAGTCGATGCCGTACCCGTGGTGACCGCGTCGATCAAGGCCTGGGGCTCCGAGGGCGGGTCCATGTCCGTCCGGGCTCGCCACCACCGGTTGAGGGTGGCGGCGGGGTTGAGCCAGGAACGGACGGCTCGTAAGGCCCTGGGTCAAAAGGGCTGTTGGGGCTGGTGGGACGGGACTGTTCCCCCTCTCTGACCCCTCGTCGGGGCACGGGTCCGGCGCGGTGGCATCCAGGGGTCCGGGTGGGGCGAACCACTGCTCCCAGCAGAAGGAGAAAGCAGTTCACCAGGGTCCGGTGACGGCTCTACTCCCCCACCCTCGTGCCCGGTCCGCTCCAGACCGAGGGCTAAGCGCGTGCCCTGCTCACCGGCGTCGCCGCCCTCTACGACGCTCCGAACGACGTCGGCGAGGCCGTCGCCGCCAGAGTGGAACGGTCGGCGATCATGTAACAGCCGGGCCGCAGGTTCGTCATGGTGGTCGAAGAGAGCGTCCTGCGTCACCGTCTCGGAGACGCTGACGCGATGGCCGCCCAGCTCGGCCACCTCCTCACGGCCGGCGCGCTCCCCGCGGTCTCCCTCGGCGCCATCCCCCGCACCGTGCAGCGGCCCTGTGGCCGCAGGGGCTGTTCCACGTCTACGACGACCAGCTGGTCTCCGTGGAGCTGATGTCGGCCCGCATCCGGATCACACAGCCATCCGAAGTCGCCCTGTACCTCCACGCCTTCGAACAGCTGCACAGCATGGCCGTGTACGGGCAGGACGCCCGGACACTGATCCTGCGCGCGATCGAAGGACTGCACTGAAACGGCGGTGCCCCTCCGCCTGAGCGCGGAGGGGCACCCCTTCTTGCGTACCGGCGGCGCCTGGGATCAGCGCGGCCGTCTGCCGGCTGCTGTCCCCTGGCCCCGCGCCGGTGCCCGTCGCATCGGCGGACCAGCTCACCCGGATCCCAGGCGGGAGGCTGCAGCGAAGGTCCGGCCGGGCAGGCCCAGTTGCTCGGGAATGGGATCGCGTCTGGGGCCGTTGCGGTGGCGCAGACCGGGCAGGTCAGTCGTCCTGGCCTCTCTTGCGGATGGCTCTGGTCAGTGGGCTGCCGTCGCTGTGCGGGGGCGTCACTGTGTAGTGCCGGGCGAGTACGGCGTCGGTGAAGTGATAGGCCCCCTCGCGAACACCGAGAAGTCCTTGTCTGTGGGCGGCGCTGAGCGTGTCCCCGACATCGTGGAGGACGCGACGGTCGTGGCGGTTGACATAGCCTCGCACCCAGTTGGGGGCCGCCATCGTGCCGACCAGCATCGCGAGGAGCAGGGCCGACCCGAGGGCACCGGAGGCGACCACGAGGCCGGTCGCTTCGGTGGTGTTCTCCCGCGGAACGGCGATGACCCCGGAGATTGTCATGCTGAGAAGGAAGTAGGCGCACAACGTTTCCAGCCAGAGCCCGTTGGTGGTGTGGTCGTCGTCCGGGAATACGTGGGGGCTCTGGCCCGGACGGTAATGCTTGGGGTTGGGATCCGAGTACGCCGCCCTGGCGACGAAGGCGGCTGCGTAGGCGAGGAAGAGGGGGCCGAGAACGGTGCTGCTGGGTCCCCCGGCGGCGGAGGTCATCAGGGAGCACAGCAGGCAGGGAAGAGCGGGCAGGCTTGCACGGCTTGCGACAGCCCGCAGCATCGCTCGCCCGGGGGCGACGCGGATTACGGCCGTGGGCCTGCGGGTGACGACCGGATGCATCATGGCGGCGATGGTGAGAGCAGGTATCAGGGCGTAGGGCGCCCCTGCCAGAGGCAGTGTGCCGTCGAACTCGCCCGTGGAGCTGATCGTGAACTCGGCCATGGTCACCCACGTGTAGAAGAACGCCAGGATGGCGATCAGCACGGTGAGGTAGGGCCGCCGCCCTGAGCGCTGCCATCCGATGCCGCCGACCGTGCGGCTGCCGTCGGCGCGCGAGGGCTGGCGCAGGAACAGCGCCATCGCGTCAAGGAATCGCTCAGGGGATGCGGGCGCGGAGTAGGCGGTCGCGCAGGCGTGCCTGGCGACAGCGGGGAGGTAGCCGAATTCGATGATCTGGCGCTCGATGGACTGGCGTGACTTGTTCAGCATGTCGGCCGGATCGGACCTTCCGTCGCTGAACGCCAGGCGGGCGGCGCAGGCCATGGACGGGGTGGACAGGGTGTCCCAGAGGTCTGACGGTTCGGTGGAGGCGAGCACGGGCTCCCATTTGCTGCGCACGAGGCCTTTGTCCGCGCTTCGGTTGGTCTGGGGAAGCCACCCTGCGAGGTCGTCGGGCTGCAGGGGGCACAGGACGATGCCGCTGCTGCGGGCCAGGGGTGTGTTGGTGGACTCGACGAGGGTGCGGAAGGGTTCGGTCTCGCTGACCAGGATGACACCGTCCAACTGGGTGTCGATCTCCTCGAGGGCCTGCTGCCGGTAGCGGGGCTCGATCGCGTCGAAGTCGTCCAGGATCGGCAGGAAGTCTCCGGCGCCGAGCATGGCCGGACGGTCGGCGGGGACCGGATCGTGCGAGGCTGCGGACGGCAGGCGGCGCGCCATCCAGTACGACAGGGAAGAGTGGTCGGGGTCCCATTCTGCCAGTGACAACCACACCGGGACGGCCTTGCTGTGGTGAAGCGTCCTGCCCAGGTGGCCGGCGATCTCGGTTTTGCCGCTGCCGCGCCGGCCCAGGATCACCAGGCGCTGGGACGGCAGCAGTGCAAAGAGGGCCCGCAGGTCGTCGAAACGGCCGTGAAGATCGATGGGCGAGGGGCCGTCCATGAGGTCGACAGGCGCCGGAACGAACCGGATCGGCAGCGGGCCGACACCGTCTTCGCCACGTCCGTCGCTGCGTAAGTTCCACATAGACAGTCCCGGAGACAGCGCGTGCTGGGAGGCGGCCAGAAGGGGCAGGCGGGCTGCCGACCCGCTTGCGTCATGCTGCACCGGGACGCTGCCGGTCGCTGACGGCTGTCCCTCCGGCGCAGCCGCGGCGCCCGCGGCCGGCCGCGCTCCGGCGGCCGGCCTGTCCTCGGGGCGGTGGTGTCGGCGGTAGGCGCTGCTTGCGTCGGAGTAGCGACTGCGCCACACGTCCAGACTGGTCGTCGGGTCGCAGGTTTTCGCCCAGCTTTCGACCAGGTTCCAGCGGGGCAGGGTGGTGCCGGTCGTGGCGACCTGCAGCATCGCCTTGCTCCAGTTGGTGCTGCGGGCGAGCTGATCAAGGGTCAGTCCGGCTTCGTGCCGTGCCACCCGCATGCAGGTGGCCAGTTCCGCGAGTTCCGGGATGGTTGCGTCGACGGGCTTCTCGGGGCGTCCTCGAGGCATGGCGTGTCACTCCCCCGCGGCCTTGCGTCCGCGCGCACGCGAAGGCAGGGAGGACGGCGTCAGGAGGCGCCGGGCGAGGTCCAGCGCGGTCCCGCCGGCCAGGGTGATCAGCGCCAGCGCGCTGCCGGCCTCGTAGCCGTGTCGGACGAGAACGACCGTCGCGATCACCACAAGGACGATCACGACGATGCGGATCCGCACTTCGTGCGGGAACGACGACACACAGGAAAGCGAACTGGCGGTCATGAGAGGTCCTCCTGGTTGACGGTCCGGTCAAGCATGTGTTCGCCCCGCACAGTTGGCGCTGCCCAGCCGGACGGCCGGAGGAGGCGATGCGTTCAAGATGCCCGACACTGCCGTGCCGGAACAGTCGACAGAATGAGGCCTATGAGGCGTTCTGCCACCAATTCCAATTAATGGGGCTGCTCAAGGCGGACACGCGAAACAATTCCCCAGCCGCCGGTCCAGGCAGTGGACAACACCCCGACTCCGTACATCACCGCAGCTCACGAAGCCCGCCAACTGGGTTGGCCTGGTTCGCTGTCCGGCATCGGCGCCGGCCGCTGTCAATCAATGCCGTTATCTCCGAGACTGGCCCGGCTGGGCAACACCCGAACCAAATCCCAGCCCGAGGCATCCTGGATGACGGTCCGGCGCCTCTCCCCGGGCGGGCGGAAAGGCTGTTGGCGCGGCCTCCCGCCCGCCCGGGACGCGTGAACAGCACACGCGAAGCAGGCGGGGATCGCCGCAGCGCCCGCCCGGCGCAGCGTCCCGCCGCCCGCACCTACAGCGCCCCCGGGCAGCAGGCATCCTCACGGGCAGGCATGGCCCAGAGCCCGGTGGCTCATCCACACCGTCCGCCTCCGTCGTGGCGGAGGGGAGGGTCATCGCCATGGCCTGCACGGCTCGGAGCGGACGCGGCCTCGGCGTCCGTTCTCGTCGTGCCGCTTCTCCGCGCCTCCGGCTCTAGGGAGCCTTTCGCCCTGCCCTCGGCGGGCCTCATCCGCCACCCACCGTTGTCCACGGCCTTGCTGCTGCGCCGCGACCGTTTAGGGAGCTGCACGTCCCCCGGCACGCCCAGGAACTGCGCAACCGGGTCTGCTGGACGGTGAAGGAACTCGCCGCGGTCCCGGGCCGGGAGGCCGCCTCAGGCCTCACCACGGCCCGACCACGGCCTCACCATGGTCCGACCATGCCCCGACCACGGGGGACTGTTATGCGTTCGTGACCGTGGTGAGGGCTCCATGGTGAGGCTGGTGGTCAGGGCCGGCGGGTTTCCTCAGGACAGGCCGACATCCCGGCCCGCACCCCCACGGCCCGCGGAGGAATTCCCGTCCCATGACCAGTGCCCCGCACAGGCCCAGTCCGGCGAGGGCGCCGGAAGCAGGCCCTGCCCGGCCCCTGGCCGCGCAGGTGCTGGCCGCCCTCGCGCAGCACCGGATCGCCACCACCGGCCAGCTGCGCAGCATGCTCCGCCCCGACGGCTCCCGGCAGCTGATCTCCCGCGTCCTGAACCGTCTGCGCTCCGACGGCCTCGCCGAGGCCACCGCCCTGCACCGGGCCCGCCGGACCCGCGTCTGGTACCTCACCGCGGACGGTGCGCGCCTGACCCGTCACCTGCCCGTGCTGCGGGGACGCCCGCCCTACCCGGTCACCTCGCACACCGCGGCCTCGCTGAAGACCCCGCACGCCCTCGCCGTCGTCCGCGCCCATCTCGCCTTCGCCGAGGACGCCCGCCGCCTCGGCCACGAACACGGCACCTGGGACTGGACACCGGAGGTATCGCACGCCATCGGAGACGGCGAACGCGTCACCGCCGACGCCCTCATGCAATACACCGCCATCACCGCCGGCGGGCAGCGGCGCAAGCTGCGCGCCTTCGTCGAGGTCGACCGCACCACCATGAGCGGCGAACGCCTCGCCGCGAAACTCATCGACTACGCCCGCCTGTTCCACCACGACGCCCCCCGGCCGACGCCGGCAGCCCGTCCAGGGTCCGGCGTGGCTGCGCTGGTACCCCGTCTTCCCCCGCGTCCTGTTCGTCCTCACCGGCGCCACCCGGCCCCCCCTCGAACAGCGGATCGGCGACCTGCAGGCCATGACCGCCCACCACCCCCTCGTCGCCCACCTCGCCCGCGACGTCCCCCTCGCCGCCGCCGTCCTCGAAGACCTCGAACACCACGGCCCCACCCAGCCCCTGTGGACACCCCTCACCGGCGGACCACCTCACCCCTGGACCCACCCCTGAGCGGAAACCTCACCGGCGACAGGCGGAGACAGCCCCGCCGCCCCCGCGACCTCCCGACAACGCCCGCCCGAACAGACCGGAGTCATGCCGTGAGCAGCCCTACACCGCACCACACCCCCGCATACCCCGCCACGACCAACCCTGAGCCGCACGCACGCGTCTTCCGCTTCCCCGATACGGATACCTGCGAACGCGCCAACGCCGACGCCGTCTTACATCCCGGCACCCACGGCGACCTTCCCTGCGTGGAGATCGACGGCGTCCTCGTCTTCGCCCACCTCGACCCCGGCCTCGGCGCCCTGCGCATCACCGTCCACCTCGACACCGCCCCCGACCACCTCAAGCGCACCGACGGCACCGTCCCCGTGCACATCGAGATCGACGACAGCATTGTCCACGACAACACCGGCACCCATGGCGCGGCACAACCGTCCCTGATCGACGCGCTGCTGGACGCGGCCAGGGACGGGCACAGGGAAGCCATCCGCACAGCGGCTCTGACAGTCGGGGCGCTGTGGCGCTGCCCCGCCTGCCAGTGGGACAACCCGAACACGGCCGGCTGCTGCCAGAGCCCCGGCCCGTGCGGGACCCCGCCACCCCGCCACCCCGCACCCCGTGACGCCGGGTTGCGGCGAGGAGTCTGCGTGTCGGCTCGGAGGCGGCGTCCAAGGCTGCCCAACGCATGAGGGGTGTGGTCCGCCGCTCCGAAGCACCACCGACGTGGGGCGCGGCAGTTGCCGACGTTTCGTGTCGGCGACGCATTTGAACTGGGCGCTTCCTTAAGGCAGTTCGGCGCGCAGGGGAGTCGTGGCCGTCGCCGGGTGGGCCGTGGACGACTTCCGGCTTGGCGACTCGGTTGTCGCCCGCCTCGCCCACGACACCGGCCTAGGCGCTGTTTCTCGGATCTCTCTACCTGAGTGGGGTGTTGGGGGCAGGCTGGCTGTATGGGACGTGGTGATCTGACGAACGCGGAGTGGGA
>NZ_JBVJGZ010000040.1:0-25177 GCF_055587025.1 Streptomyces sp. NPDC048600
CTCCAACGGCACGGCCTCGGCGTGCCGGCCCAGGTTGCTGAAGGTTCTGGCGAGGTTGCCCAGGCGGAGGGCGGTGGTGGGGTGGTCGGCGCCCAAGGCCGCCTCGCTGATGGCCAGCGCCCCCTCCGCCAACGGCACGGCCTCGGCATACCGCCCCAGCTCACTGAAGGTGGTGGCGAGGTTGCCCATGCGGTTGGCGGTGGTGGGGTGGTCGGCGCCCAGGGCTGCCTCGGTGATGGCCAGCGCCCGCTCCTCCAACGGCAGAGCCTCGGCATACCGCCCCAGATCACTGAAGGTGGCGGCGAGGTTGCCCAGGCGGAGGGCGGTGGTGGGGTGGTCGGGGCCCAAGGCCGCCTCGCTGATAGCCAGCGCCCGCTCCTCCAACGGCACGGCCTCGGCGTGCCGGCCCAGGTTGCTGAAGGTTCTGGCGAGGTTGCCCAGGCGGAGGGCGGTGGTGGGGTGGTCGGCGCCCAGAGCCGCCTCGCTGATGGCCAGCGCCCGCTCCTCCAACGGCAGGGCTAGCGAGGCTTGGCCGCGAGCCCTGAGATAGAACGCTGATTGGCCCAGCAGCGCAGCGAGGTTGGCGGGCGTTTCCGTGTCGGCACAGTGTGTGTTCACTGCTTGCATGTGGGACAACAACACCTGCCACGCTGGCCAGGTCTGCACCTCCCCGGGACTACCCGATGGCATCGCGGCGCACAGGAGGTTCAGCGCGGCTTCGTATGGATGGGGACTGCTGGTCAGCTGTGACCGGCGAAGCAGTCTCCATACCCGCCTGAGCTGTGATTTTCGGGCGGGTGGGGGTGTGGTGCTGCGCAGTACGGTTTGCACGAGGCGGTGGACGGTGACCGTGTGCTCGGTGAGGGTGATCATGCTATAGGCAGCAAGGATGCCCAGGGCTTGGTCCACTTCTCGCGTGGCGGGCAGGGCCGGGGCGAGCACCCGGCGGGGCAAGGAGTCGGGCGCACAGTAGGACAGGATCTGCAACAACTCGACCGCGTGCGCGTCCTGGGCTTGTATGGCGTCGAGGGTGACGCTCCACAATCGTGCGATGGTGCGCTGCTGCGGGTCGCCGGGAGTGGTGGCGGCCAGTACCCCGGCCGGATCGGCGCGCAACTGTGTGAGGTAGTCCGCAGGGTTGGTGCGGGTCTGTGCCAAGTAGGCGCCGGCCTGTTGCAGGGCCAGCGGCAGATATCCGAGTTCCTCGGCCAGCTCGGCGAACCCGGCAGTATCACTGCCAGTCTGACGTCCGGCGATCTCCTGAAGGACGCTGAGGGAGGCTTCAGGTGACAGGGTGTCGAGGCGCAGGGGGGTGCCGAGGTCGCGCCAGGGAAGATCGCGTCGGGTGGTGAGCAGGGTCTGACCGGTGGACAGCCGGCCGAGATAGGGGGCCAGGTCCGCGGGTTCTTCCACATTGTCGAAGACCAGCAGCCATCCGGTGCGGCCCTGCAGCCACGCGACGGCCCAGGCAGCACCCTCGTCCAGCGGCAGCGCGGCGTGCACAGGATCGGCCGCCGTGGCCAAGGATGCCAAACCAGCCGTGACCGTGGCGGCCGAGGACGCCTCGACCCACCACACCGGCCCCTGCCCAGCTGCCAGGCGCGCACGGGCATGATGCAGAACCAGGGTGCTCTTGCCGACTCCGCCCATGCCCCGCACGGTCTGTGTGACGATTCCCGCCCCCGTCGACGGCAGGGCGCCCAGCGCAGCAAGCGCGCCTTCACGGCCCTCGAAGACACGACTGTCAGGCGCAGGAAGATTGTTCAGCTGAGGTATCGCCTCGTCCGGTACCGCGGCCTGCAACGCGCCAGGCGGTATGACGAGAGTGCGTTGCTCGACCTGCGCCTGATCGCCAGTGACGACGATGCCGGAGCTGCGGCCGACAGCAGCGGAGCGGTCTCCTGACGCGGGGGGTGTGGGTGCGTCGGTCATCGCTGAACGTTGCCGTTGTCTCCCGTGATGATGATCCCGGAATTGTCCTGCGTTGCTACCGACCGCTCACCCGATGCCGTTGACGTACCCGCGGCCGGCGCCGTAGGCGAGGTGGAGGAACCAATCAGCGACGCAGCCCAAGCCCCCAGGACCCCGGCGAGCACTGCGCCAGCCCCCGCACCCGTCCCGATCCGCGTCGCCTGATCCCACGGCAACAACAGATCACCCAGCAGCACACACAGCCCGAACACCACCAACGACCCAAGCACCACCAGCAACCAACGCCCCGTCCGACCCACCTGACGCCCCCTCACACGCGCGGACGCCCATCATCCCACCCCACCAAGCCCAAACCACCCCGAACGCGCATCTCAAGGCCACAGCACCATCCCAGTCATGGCGTACACAGACCAATGGCACAACGTCCGATTGAACGCCTCTTACATCGCGCCCCGGCCTGCATCCCGATCGCGCCGCCTGGCAGCGTGACCTCAAGCGCTCACCGGCCCGTGTCCAGTGGGATCCCGAACGCGATCTGCACCTGCGCCCCCTGCCGCACCGCTCGCTGCAACTAGGACTCTCGGGCGAGGCATCGTCGCGTTACGCGAACGAGTGGATCGCGTCCATCCGCGACGTGACCCCCCTCGCCCACGAGATCCACGCACGCGTCAGCAGCGGCGACCTGGACGCAGCGACCCGATTGCTCCCCCAGGAACACAGCTACCCCACCGGCGACGAACCACTGGCCCACCTGCGTTCCTGACCGGCAATCCGGACACCACAGCTGGCTTCACTCACCCGCAACAGGGACGCTGGCCGTCCCACCTGCGAGGAGCAGCGCGCCGACAGAGCTCACAGTCGCGCCGACGGCATGGAAGAGGTCTGTGAACGCGGCTTGGTGATCCACGTCATCCGGTCGCGCTTCCAGGAGGACGGGAAGCGGCCGTCGCGGGCGGCCGGGCGGCCGATTCCGGGGCGGTAGGCCTGGTAGACGGTGATCGTGGTGTCGGTGTGGCGGGCGCGGACCTGGAATCTCGGGGCGGCGGCGGTCTGCGGCGCGGTCTCCACCGCGCCGAGTTGATGTCGTTCGTTCACGGGCCCAGCCTTGCCGCAGCGCACCTCGCACAGCCACCGAATTTCGCGCCGCGCGCCCGGCGCGTCACCCGTCGGCCGACCGTGCGCCGCGCCACGGTCGTCCAACATCCCCCCGCACTCCCCTTGGCTCCCCGCCCGGCACCCCCGAAACTGAGCCGATGACGCAGCGTGTGGAGCTTGCGACCGTGATGGACCGGATGGCCGTGGACGAGGTCGTCACCGACTACGCGGTGGCCGTGGACGACGGCGACTGGGAGGCGTACCGGGCACTGTTCGCGCCGGGTGGGCGGGCCGACTACCGGTCGGCCGGCGGGATCGAGGGGCACGCGGCGGACGTCGCCGGATGGCTGGCGCGGACGATGCGGACGTTCCCGATGCGCCAGCATCTGATCGTCAACCGCCGGATACGGTTCGGGATCCTGGAGCGCGACACCGGCGACACCGCCCTCGTCCAGGCCGACTACATCAACCCCATGAGCACGCTCGGCGACGGCCCGGCCGTGCCCGACTTCGTGTGCGGCGGCCGGTACGCGTTCGCGCTGGTCCGGACGTACGACGGGTGGCGGCTGCGCGAGGTGGTCGTGCACGAGAAATGGCGGCGCCTGACGGACCGCGCCGGGACTCCTGTGATCAACTGAGCCGGTCGGACCGGGCCTCGTCACGGGGCGCTTTCCGGCCGCGCGCCCTGTACCGAGATCGTCGGGCGCGTGACACTGGAGGCCACGGGGTAGGGAGGCGTCGTATGAGGACGTTCGGGCACTGGCTCACCTCCCCGTGGCGAAGGTCGCTGCTGGCGGCGCTCGCCGGGGCGCTGCCCATGCTCGCCTTCCCGGCCCCGGCCCTGTGGTGGTTCGCCCCCGTGGCGCTGGTCCCGTGGATCCTGCTGGCCCGCACGGCGCCGACCGCGCGCAGAGCGGCGTACGACGGCTGGTCCGGCGGGTTCGGCTTCATGCTGGCGGTGCACCACTGGCTGGTGCCGAACCTGCATGTGTTCACCTTCGTCGTCGCGGCCCTGCTCGGCGCGCTCTGGGCCCCCTGGGGCCTGCTGGTGCGCCGCTTCCTGGCGGGCACGCCGGGACCCGGCCGGATCACCGGCGCACTGCTCGTGCTGCCCTCGGCGTGGCTGGCGGTGGAGCTGGTGCGCTCCTGGGAGGGGCTGGGCGGCCCGTGGGGCATGCTCGGCGCCAGCCAGTGGCAGGTGGCCCCCGCACTGCGGCTCGCGTCGGTCGGCGGTGTATGGCTGCTGAGCCTGCTGCTGGTGGCGGTGAACACGGCCGTCGCCGCGCTGGTCGTGAACCGCGCGGCCCGGCTGCCCTCGCTCGCCGCGCTGCTCGTCACGGCCGCCGTCGCCTCGGCCGCCTGGATGTGGGCGCCCCGTCCGGACACCGACGGCCGCGTCAGGATCGCCGTGGTCCAGCCCGGTGTGATCCAGGGCGCCGGCAGCCCCGACCGCCGCTTCGACCGCGAGGAACAGCTCACCCGGGCCCTCGTCGGACAGCGCCCCGATCTGATCGTGTGGGGCGAGAGCAGCGTCGGCTTCGACCTGCGCGACCGGCCCGACCTGGCCCGCCGGGTCGCGGCGCTGTCCCGGGCGACGGGCGCCGGGATACTCGTCAACGTGGACGCGCGCCGCTCCGACCGGCCCGGCATCTACAAGAGCTCGGTCCTGGTCGGCCCCGAGGGCCTCACCGGCGACCGCTACGACAAGATGCGCCTGGTGCCCTTCGGCGAGTACGTGCCCTTCCGGTCCGTGCTCGGCTGGGCCACCTCCGTCGGCGAGGCGGCCGGCGAGGACCGGCGGCGCGGCACCGAACAGGTCGTGATGGACGTGGGCGGCCTGCGCGTCGGCCCGATGGTCTGCTTCGAGTCGGCCTTCCCCGACATGAGCCGGGCGCTCACCGCGGACGGTGCCCAGGTGCTGATCGCCCAGTCCGCCACGTCGACGTTCCAGCAGAGCTGGGCACCCGAGCAGCACGCCTCGCTGGCCGCGCTGCGCGCCGCCGAGACCGGCCGGCCCATGGTCCACGCGACCCTGACCGGCGTCTCCGCGGTGTACGGGCCGGACGGCTCCCGGGCCGGCCCGTGGCTCGGCACCGACACGGCGGCCGGCCGGGTGTACGACGTGCCACTGGCCTCCGGCACCACGGCGTACGTCCGCTTCGGCGACTGGCCGGTGTACGCGGCCCTGCTGGTGCTGGCCGCGCTGTGCGGCGCGGAGGGCGTCCGGGCGGTCCTCAGGCGCCCGCGGCGGAACGCTCCTGAACCGCGCGCACGACCCGCTCGCACAGCTCGTGAGTGGCCAGCGCGTCCCGTGCGCTGAGCACCCGCCCCTCGCGGACGGCGTCCAGGAAGCCCAGCACCGCCTGTTCGATGCCCCGCTGGCGGGCCACCGGCACCCAGTCGCCGCGCCGCCGCACGGTCGGCTGGCCCTTGTGGTCGATCACCTCGGCCAGGTTCAGCACCTGGCGCTTGGTGTCCTGCCCGGAGACCTCCAGGATCTCCTCGTTGGAGCCGCTGAGCCGGTTCATCACGCCGAGCGCGGTGAAGCCGTCCCCGGCGAGCTGGAGCACGACGTGGTGCAGCAGCCCGTCCCGCACGCGCGCGCGGACCGTGACGTCGTCGACGGGGCCGGGCGCCAGGAAACGCAGGGTGTCCACGACGTGGATGAAGTCGTCGAGGATCATCGAACGCGGTTCCTCGGGCAGCCCGACACGGTTCTTCTGCATCAGGATCAGCTCGCGCGGATGGTCCGCGCACTGCTCGTAGGCGGGCGCGCAGCGCCGGTTGAAGCCGACCGCGAGCGACACACCGCGCTCCTCGGCGAGGGCGACCAGCCGCTCGGAGTCGGCGAGTTCGTAGGCGAGCGGCTTGTCGACGTACGTCGGTACGCCCGCTTGGAGCAGCCGGGTGACGATCTCGGGGTGCACGGTCGTGGGCGCGTGCACGAACGCGGCGTCGAGGCCCTCGGCGATCAGCGCGTCGAGGTCGCGGTGCCGCTGCCCGGCGGGCAGGTGCAGGCTGTCGCCGACCTGGTCGAGGGTGGCCGGGGTGCGTGTCTGGAGGTGCAGCTCGATCCCGGGCTGCGCCCCGAGCACCGGCAGATACGCCTTCTGCGCGATGTCGCCGAGTCCGATGCAGCCGACCTTCACGAGGTACTCCTTAGACGTTTGCCTGCCGTGCCTGCCCTGCCGGGCAGCATACGGCGGTGTGGCCCGGCCGACGACACGCCGGGGGCGGGAAAACGGCTGGTGGCGGGGCGGCCGGCCGGGTGACGATGGGCGCATGACGAGCATCCGCGACCTGCCCGCCCCGGCCGCCGACGAACGCACGATGCTGGAGGGCTGGCTGGACTTCCACCGCGCCACCCTCGCCCGCAAGTGCGCGGGACTCACCGACGAGCAGTTGCGCTCGGCGTCGGTGCCGCCGTCCGAGCTGACCCTGATGGGGCTGGTGCGGCACATGGCGGACGTGGAGCGCATCTGGTTCCGCCACGTGCTGACGAACGACTCCCCCGGGCCGATCTACTTCAGCGACGAGGACCCCGACGGCGAGTTCCATCTCACCGAGGCGGACACCTGGCAGGAGGCGCACACCACCTGGCAGGGCGAGCTGGAGGTGGCCCGGCGCAACGCGGCCGGGTTCGGCCTGGACGACCTGTCCAAGGGCCGCACACGGCACGGCGACGTGCCCAGCCTGCGCTGGATCTACACCCACATGATCGAGGAGTACGCCCGGCACAACGGCCACGCGGACCTCCTGCGCGAGCGCATCGACGGCTCCACCGGCTTCTAGGCCCTGTCGTCAAACTCCCGCGGGATCTCCGCGGCGTCGCGACGCCCGGCACGCTCGCGCCGCGTCACCCGGCGGGTGCCCGCGCCCTCCGTACGGGGCCGGAGATCACCCGTGCGGGGCATCCTGCGCCTGTCCGCCGTCCCGGGAGGCGGCGGAGCCACCAGAGTTGCGCGGGTGCATCGAACGACGACCACCGCAACGCTCCTGGTCACCGTGGCTGTCTCGGCCCTCACCGGCTGTGTGACGGTCCAGCGCCCCGTGGCGCCCGGCCCCGCGACGACACCGGCCCAGCCCGCGTCGCCCCGTCCGGACGGTCACCCCGGGCCGCAGATCGTCCAGGCCCCGGCCCGTGAGGCACTGGAGCTGGCGGGCCGCCGTCCGCCGACGCCGCCCCCGTCGCCCGCGCCGCGCGCCTCCGGGCCGCCCGCCGCGGCCCGGAACACACCCGCCGGGCCACCCGCGGCCCCGCGCACCCATGGCCCCGGCCGCGCACACCCGCAGCCCCACGCGAACAAGCCCCACCGCTCCCGCCCCGCCGTACCTCCCATGGAGCTGTCGGACGTCTCGAAGTCCGTCCGGGAGAACACCGACGTCTGCGCGCTCGGCAGAAGGTACGGCGGCTGGCGCGCGGACAGCCCGGAGGCGAGGGCGTGCGAGCAGGTGTACGGACGCTGAGATCGCCGTCGGGCGGACAGCCCGGAGCTCCGGTGTCCGGCGTCCCCGGCGTCTCCGGGGCGAAGCACGGCCTACGGCCGTCGCGGCGCTCCCCACGGCTCCCCCGGCGGGTCCTCCCCGCCCTCCTGCGCCAGCCGCCGCTCCAGACGGCCGATCGCGGCGCGGACGCCCTCCCCGTAGCCGTCGTCGGCCAGGCACTCCGCCGCGGTGCGGGCACGGCGGAGGTGGGTGCGGGCGGCGTCGGGCCGGTCGAGCCGGACGTAGTCGGCGGCCAGGTTGAGGTGCAGGGAGGGGTAGAGGGCGCGGACCGCAGGGGCGCCCTCGTGGGCGGCCAGCCGGTCGTCCGTCAGCTCCTCGGCCGCCGTGAGGGCCCGCAGGTCCCAGGCCAGTTCCGCGTCGGGGTCGTCCTGGGTGTCGGCCATGTAGTGGGCGAGGGTGCAGCGGTGCAGGGGGTCGCCGTCCTGGCCGATCTCGGCCCACAGGGCGAGGAAGCGCCCGCGGGCCTCCTCGCGGTCGCCCGCGTGATGCAGCATGACCCCTTGGCCGATCCGGGTCATCACGGCGTCCGGCGCCGCCTGTTCCTGTCGCTCCGCCACCAGGCCGCCCTTCGCAGGTTCCCAGGTCCCGACGCCGCTCCGCACGGATCGCGCCGGACAAGCTCGACGCTCCGAACGCTAACCGCAGCGCCCTCCGATCCCGGCCAGGCGGGCCCGTACGGCGCCCGTACGGCACGCCGGTGCCGCCCCGGGCGCGGTACGGAACCGGCCCGGGGCGGTGCGGGTCAGCCGAGGTTCGGGATGCGCCAGTCGATCGCGGCGTGGCCCTGCGCGGCGACGGCCTCGTCGATCTGGGTGAAGGGCTGCGAGCCGAAGAACTTCTTCGCGGACAGCGGGGAGGGGTGAGCGCCCTTCACCACGACGTGCCGGGACTCGTCGATCAGGGGGAGCTTCTTCTGCGCGTAGTTGCCCCACAGCACGAACACCGCCGGGTCGGGCCGCCCGGCCACCGCGCGGATCACCGCGTCGGTGAACTTCTCCCAGCCCTTGCCCTTGTGGGAGTTGGCCTCACCGGCGCGGACCGTGAGCACCGCGTTGAGCAGCAGGACGCCCTGCTCGGCCCATGGCATGAGGTAGCCGTTGTCCGGGACGGGCAGGCCGAGCTCCGCCTGCATCTCCTTGTAGATGTTCCGCAGGGAGGGCGGGGTCTTCACACCGGGCCGCACCGAGAAGCACAGGCCGTGGCCCTGGCCCTCGCCGTGGTACGGGTCCTGGCCGAGGACGAGAACCTTCACCTCGTCGAAGGGGGTGGCCGCCAGCGCGGCGAACACCTCCTCGCGGGGCGGGTACACGGGACCGTTCGCCCGCTCCTCCTCGACGAACTCCGTCAGCTCCTTGAAGTAGGGCTGCTGGAGCTCGTCGCCCAGGACCCCGCGCCAGGACTCGGGCAGCATGGCGGTGTCGGTCACGTCAACTTCCTTACGGTGTGCGGTCGGTTCCAGAGTTACCAGGACTTCCAGTACTCAGAACCTACAGGCGCCCACTGACAACGGGGCCCGGTACCGCACACCCGCCGGTGCCCCGGCCCGGCCCGGAGGCCGGTGCCGGGCGGTCTACCAGCTCGTCTTCCGGGAAAGCTGCCACATCATCATGATCGAGGACGGGTCGAGGGCCTGGGCCCCGCCGGAGATGTCCTCGTTCGCGGCGACGTACTGCTTGCCCTGCCACAGCGGCAGCAGCCGCGCGTCGTCGGCGAGGAGCTGCTGGGCCTCCTCGAAGTCCCGCTTGACCTGCCCGCGGTCGCTCTCGCGGCGCGAGCGCGGCAGCAGGGTGCCGGTGATCTCGGGCGCCGTGTAGGGCGTGCCGAGGGCGTTCTCGTCGCCGACGAACGGGGCGATGAAGTTGTCCGGGTCGGGGAAGTCGGGGGACCAGCCACGGCCGAACACCGCGTACTCACCCTTCTGGTAGCCCCCGACGTAGGTCTTCCACGGCCGGCTCTTCAGGGTGATCTCGAACAGCCCGGACGCCTCCAGCTGCCGCTTGAGCTCCTTGAAGACCACGGCGGTCTCGGAGCCGTAGCGGTCGGTGGTGTACCAGAAGGTCAGCGGCACCTTCTCGTTGATGCCGGCCTCTTTGAGGATCTTGGAGGCCTGCTCGGCGTCGGGGTCGCCGAAGCTGTCGAAGTAGACGGTGGTGTGGCCGGTGAGGCCGGTGGGGACCATGGAGTACAGCGGGTCCACGGTGTCCTTGTAGATCTTGTGCGAGATGGCCGACCGGTCGACGATCTGCGCGACGGCCTTGCGGACGGCGGCCTTGCCCGCCCACTCATCCTTGGGGTTGAACACCACGTAGCTGATGTCCATGCCGCTGCCCTCGACGAGCTGGAGGCCGGCGCTCTCGTTCTTGATCTGGAGGGAGACGACGTCGTCGGCGGCGAGACCTCGGTAGGTGACGTCGATGCGCTTGTCCCGCAGGGCACTGACCATGGAGGCCGAGTCCTGGAAGTAGCGGATCGTCACCGCGTTGTTGCGGCGCTCGGCGCTGCCCTTGTAGTTCTCGTTGCGGACCAGGACGGCCTTGTCGTTCTCGGAGTACGAGTCGAGCTTGTAGGGGCCCGAGCCGTCCAGGCGCCCGTCCTCGCGCAGCGCGTCGGCCGGGTACTTGTCCGGGTTGACGATCGACAGCGCCGGGGTGGCGAGCACGAACGGGAAGGTGGCGTCCGGGGTCTTGAGGTGGAACAGCACCTGGTCGTCGCCGCGCGTCTCCACCCGCTCCAGGCTGCCGAGCAGTCCCCACGGGCCGGTGTCAGCCTTGATCTTGAGGATGCGGTCCACGGAGTACTTGACGGCCTCGGCGTCCAGCGTGGAGCCGTCGGAGAACTTCAGCCCGTCCCGCAGTTTGCAGCGGTACGTGGTGTTCGAGGTGTCCGTGAAGGCGCACTTCTCGGCCGCGTCCGGCTCGGGCGAGGTCGAGCCCTCCGAGTAGCTGAGGAGGGTCTGGTAGACGTTGCGGAACAGCTCCCATGAGCCGTCCCAGGAAGCGGCCGGATCCAACGTACTGGGGGCACTGGTGGTCCCCACCACGATCGGGCCCTGGTCGTCGTCGCCGCCGTCGGAGAACAGGCTGCATCCGGTTGCCAGGGATATGGACGCGATCGCCGCGATACTCCGCAGGAATCGGTTCCGGTTGAACACGCGCACGCTCCTCGATCTGCCATACCAAGGGTCGGCAGACCCTACCGCGTCGTCGAGGCCCGTAGGAGCGCTCAAACATAACGTAGTTGACACCTTCAAGAATGACTACGTTGTCATCACTCTGGGCAGCGCCGTTACGACTCGTTTGACACCTTTCGGCGAAGACACGGGCGCCGTTTCCGTCAACCGGAATCCGTCACACTCGACGGTCCGGAAGGGAAACGGCGCCCGGGTCCTTCACGCCCTCGGGGGCCGGCGCGTCAGGCGACGCCGGCGTTGAGGAAGATGCCGCCGTCGACGACGAGCGTCTGGCCGGTGACCCAGGCCGACTGCTCCGAGGTCAGGAACGCGGTGGCACCGCCGATGTCCGAGGGCACACCGAGACGGCCCAGCGGGTAGGCCGCGGCGGCCTCCGCCTCCCGGCCCTCGTACAGGGCCTCGGCGAACTTGGTCTTCACCACGGCCGGGGCGATCGCGTTGACCCGCACCTTGGGCGCGAACTCGTGCGCCAGCTGCACGGTCAGGTTGATCATCGCGGCCTTGCTGATGCCGTAGGCGCCGATGAAGGGCGAGGGGGCGAGACCGGCCACCGAGGCGATGTTGACGATCGCGCCGCCGTTGTCCTTCTGCCAGGCGTGCCAGGTCTTCTGGGCGAAGCCGAGCGCGGAGACCACGTTGGTCTCGAACACCTTGCGTGCGACGTTCAGGTCGAGGTCGGCGATCGCGCCGAACACCGGGTTGGTGCCGGCGTTGTTCACCAGGTAGTCGACCCGCCCGAAGGCCTCCATGGTGCGCTCGACGGCCTGGGCCTGGTGGTCCAGGTCGTGCGCCTTGCCGGCGACACCGATGGCGCGGTCGGCGCCGAGCTTGTCGACGGCCTCCTTGAGCGCGTCCTCGTTGCGGCCGGTGATGCAGACGCGGTCGCCGCGGGCGATCAGGGCCTCGGCGACGCCGTAGCCGATGCCCCGGCTGCCGCCGGTGATCAGCGCGACCTTGCCCGAGAGTGCGGGAAGTTCAGTCATGTCCGTGCTCCTGATCGCTAGTCGAGCGGGCCGCCGGCCACGTACAGCACCTGGCCGGAGACGAATCCGGCGGCCTCGCCGGTGAAGAAGGCGACGGCGTTGGCGATGTCGTCGGGCTCGCCCACGCGCGCCACGGGGATCATCGTGGCGGCCGCGGCCTTGAAGTCCTCGAAGCCCATGCCGACCCGCTCCGCGGTGGCCGCGGTCATGTCGGTGGCGATGAAGCCCGGGGCGACGGAGTTGGCGGTGATGCCGAACTTGCCGAGCTCCTTGGCCAGGGTCTTGGTGAAGCCCTGGAGGCCGGCCTTGGCGGCGGAGTAGTTGGCCTGGCCGCGGTTGCCGAGCGCGGAGGACGAGGAGAGGTTGACCACGCGGCCGAAGCCGGCGTCGACCATGTGCTTCTGGATGGCCCGGGTCATCAGGAACGAGCCCTTGAGGTGCACGTTCATGACGATGTCCCAGTCCGAGACACTCATCTTGAACAGCAGGTTGTCGCGCAGGACGCCGGCGTTGTTGACGAGGATCGTGGGCGCGCCCAGCTCCTCGACGACGCGCGCGATCGCGGCCTCGACCTGGGCCTCGTCGGAGACGTCGGCGCCGATGGCGACGGCCCGGCCGCCCGCGGCGGTGATCTTCTCGACGGTGTCCTTGCAGGCGGCCTCGTCGAGATCGATCACGGCGACCGCGCGGCCCTCGGCCGCCAGACGTACGGCGGTCGCCGCACCGATACCGCGCGCGGCACCGGTGACTACTGCGACCCGCTGCTCAGTGGTGGACATTGCTGGATCTCCTCGCCCTTGAGAGACGTGACGTGCGGTGAGCGACCGCTTAGTACCTTCAGCAGTCGAGACGCTAGAAGCCATGACACTCCGTGTCAACGCCACACGGCGCCATGTGATCCATTACCCGCCGCGCCCTCCCTTGCCGACGGATGCGCGGGAAACCCGCCGACGGTCGCCCGATCGCGGGCAGCGTCGAACGCCCGGTCGACCTCGGGGGGCGCGGGACCGGCGTGGGCGGGCGGACGGGGACCGCGGGGCGGCGGGACGACGGGGCGGCCCGCCGGTGCGGCGGCGGGAGGACAGGGCAGCCTGGAACCGGCTGCCCGTCAGCGCGGCGGCGGGGCGACCCGGCTGCCTGGGACCTGCGGTCCGTCAGCGCACCAGCAGCTCCAGCAGTCGCCGCGTCTCCGCCTCCGGGTCCGCAGTGAGGCCGGTGTGGACCGGGCCCGGCTGGACGATCGTGGAGCGGGGGGCGACGAGCCAGCGGAAGCGGGGGCCGGGGGCGTCGGCGGCCGCCTGGCCCGCCGAGGGGCCGCCCTCGCAGACACTCTCGACCGCGCGCAGCGCGGCACGCACCCCGGCCAGGTCGGCCCGGGGGTCCAGGGCGAGGAGGCGGGACTCGTCGAGGTGGGTGAGCGCGGCGAGGTAGGACCTGGCGCGGCAGTAGACGATCACGCCCGCGTTGACGCACTCGCCGCGTTCGATGCGCGGCACGACCCGCAGCAGGGCGTACTCGAACACCTCGCGGTCGCCGCCCTGTCCGGCCCGGGTGAAGTGGCGCTCGGTGATGTGCCCGGCGACATTGATCCGGGTGTCGCTCACTTGATCCCCTCGATCCGTTCGTGAATCACGGCCGCCCGTTCGAGCAGCGGCTCGGCGTAGGCCCGCCGCAGCGCGTCGGCGGAGTCGAAGCCGGGCTCGCCGGCCAGCCACACCTCGGGGATCTCGGCCGTCACCTCGGCGAGCAGGTCCTCGGTGACCCTCGGTGCCAGGTCGGCGGCAGCCGCAGCCACGTCCGGGGCGAAGGAGGCCAGCGCGTGGTCGGAGGCGTCGTAGGGCCGGGCGGCGGAGGCCAGGGCGCCGGGCCAGTTGTGGTGCCAGATCACGGTCGCGCCGTGGTCGATCAGCCACAGCTCGCCCTGCCGCATCAGCAGGTTGGGGTTGCGCCAGGACCGGTCGACGTTGTTGACCAGCGCGTCGAACCAGACGATCCGGCCCGCCTCGCGCGCGTCGACCGCGAAGGCGAGCGGGTCGAAGCCGAGGGCGCCGGACAGGAAGTCCATGCCGAGGTTGGTGCCGCCGCTGGACCTCAGCAGGTCCTGCACCTGCTGCTCGGGTTCGCCGAGGCCGAGGAGCGGGCTCAGTTCGACGGTGACCAGGCCGGGCATCCGGAAACCGAGCCTGCGGGCCAGTTCGCCCACCACCACCTCGGCGACGAGGGTCTTGCGGCCCTGTCCGGCGCCGCTGAACTTCAGGACGTAGGCGCCGCCGTCGTCGGCCTCGACCAGCCCCGGCAGCGAGCCGCCCTCGCGCAGCGGCGTGATGAACCGGGTCGCGATGACTTCCTTGAGCATCGCCCCAGGTTACTGGGGCGTTCACGTCCGCCGGGACGCGCCCCGGCGGACCGGGCGGTACGTTCGGGTGACGACACGCGTGGCGGCTGAACGAGGGCGCCGCGCGGGCCGTAACCCTTTACGGAACCAGGTGACGTCAGGTGAAGGGAACGGCAATGACCAGCGAATCGGTTCAGCCCGCGACGGGCCCGGCCCGGCGCACCGTCATGGCGGCGGCCGGGGCGACGGGGATCGCCGTCGCACTGACCGCGTGCGGGTCCGGCGACGACGGAGGCGGCGACGGCGGTAAGGAGACAGGTGCGGGGACGGGCGCGGGGACCGTCCTCGGCAAGACGTCCGAGATCCCCGAGGGCGGCGGCAAGGTGTTCGGGGACGCCAAGGTGGTGGTGACCCAGCCGACCGCGGGCGAGTTCAAGGCTTTCTCCTCGACGTGCACCCATCAGGGCTGCCAGGTCAAGGAGATCGCGGACGGGATCATCCACTGCCCCTGCCACCAGAGCGAGTTCTCGGTGACGGACGGCAGCGTGAAGAAGGGTCCGGCGACCAAGCCGCTGCCCGCGGAGCAGATCACGGTCGACGGCGACACCATCACCCTGGTGTGAGGATCAGCCCCGGCGGGGCCTCTTGAGGGCGCTCAGCACGTCGTCGGTGGTGGCGAGGGTGGCCACCAGCGCGAGGGTGTTGCGGATCATCGCGGACGTGTACGCGGCGGGCACCCCGGCGATCGCGTCGGTCGGGACGACGGCGGTGTAGCCGAGGTTCACCGCGTCGAAGACGGCGTTGGGGATCGCCACGTTGGCCGAGACGCCGGTGACGACGAGCGTGCGGCAGCCGAGGTTGCGCAGCAGCGCGTCGACCTCGGTGCCGTGCAGCGGCGACAGCCCGTGCAGCCGCCGTACGACGAAGTCCTCCTCGGCCGCCTCGATCGGCGGGGCCACGCGTACCGCGGTCGTGCCGGACAGCTGGCGCACGGGCAGTCGCTCGGCGGCCCGGAACAGCCGCGCGTTGCGGTTCGCGCCGCGTCCGTCGGGACGGCGTTCGGCCAGGGCGTGGATCACCTGCACACCGCTGGAGCGGGCCGCCGTGACCAGCTGGGCGATCCGGTGGAGCGCGCCCGACGCCCTTGCCTCGCGGGCGAGTTCGGGCAGCGCGGCGTCCGGGCCCACCACACCCTGCTGGCACTCGACGGTGAGCAGGACGGTCGACGCGGGGTCCAGGATCTCGCGCAGGGCGTCGTACGACGGCATGGCACTCCCCCTTGTCACCGGCGGCCGGTCGGGCGAGAGTAGCGGCCGTTGCGTACGGGCGGAAGACGAGCCATGCTCTGTTCTGACGGACCGTCAGCTCCGCGGTGGGCGGAGGCGATCGCGAGGCCGGAGGGATTGGCATGGCCGTGACCCAGCGCCGGGGCCGGAGGATCATGATGTCGGCCGAGGAGACGGACGCCTTTCTCGCCGCCGAACGCACCTGCCGGGTCGCGACCGTGTCCGCCGACGGCGCCCCGCACGTCAGCCCGCTCTGGTTCGCCTGGGACGGCGACGCGCTGTGGCTGTACTCGATCACCCGCAGCAAGCGCTGGGCCGACCTGCGCCGCGACCCGCGCGTGGCCGTCACGGTCGACGCCGGGCACGACTACGACGAACTGCGCGGTGTCGAGCTGACCGGCCGGGTGGACGTCGTGGGCGAGGTGCCGCGAACCGGTCTCGAGGCCCCCGAACTCGTCTCCGTGGAGCGGCTGTTCGCCCGCAAGTACTTCGCGATCGACGAACTCCCGCACGACGGGCGGCACGCGTGGCTGCGCCTGGTTCCCGAGACGGTCAGGTCGTGGGACTTCCGGAAGCTGGCGTCGCCGCGGTAGTCCCCGACACGGACTCCCCTGCCGCACGCAGCGCCCGTACCGCGGCCCGGATCGAGGGCCTGCGGTCGGCGTCCGCGCGCCACACGACGTAGACGTGCCGCCGCACCCGCTGGCGCAGCGGCACGGTCACCACGCCCTCGGGCATGGGGTGCCGGCCGAGCAGCGGCGCGATGCACACCCCGAGGCCCGCTGCGACCAGCCCGAGCTGGGTGTGCGTCTCGGCCGCGCGATGGCCGACGATCGGCTCGACGCCCCGGGAGCGCAGCGTGAACATCAGCCACTCGTGGCAGAACTCCCCCTCGCCCCAGGTGATCCACTCGTCCTCGGCGAACTCCCCGAGGTCCACCTCGTCGCGGCCGGCGAGCCGGTGCCCGGCGGGCATCGCCACATCGGCGGGATCGTCCAGGATGGGCGCCTTGACCAGGCCGTCCGGCAGCGGCATCGGCTTGTTGTACCAGTCGAGCACGACCGCCAGGTCGAGATCGCCGCGCACCACGGCCCGGATGCCGTCCTCCGGTTCCAGCTCGCAGGAGCGCACGCGCAGACGGGCGTGCTCGGCGCGCAGGGCGGCCAGCGCGGTCGGGAACAGCCCGCGCGCGGCCGTCGGGAACGCCGACAGCCGCAGCTCACCGGCCACCTGTCCACGCTGCGCCTCCAGATCGGACTGGGCGAGCTGCACCTGCGACAGGATGCGCGCCGCGTGCTCCGCCAGCAGCCGGCCCGCGTCCGTGAGCCGCACACCCCGCCCGTGCCGGGCGAGGATCTGCTGCCCGACCTCCCGCTCGAGCTTCGCCATCTGCTGCGAGACGGCCGAGGTGGTGATGTGCAGCCCCTCCGCGGCGCCGCTCACCGAGCCGTGCCGCGCGAGGGCGTCGAGGGTGCGCAGGCGCTCCAGGTTCAACATATAAGCGATGCTACGAGATAACGGGCGCGTATTCTCGATTGTGCTAAGAGATCGTCCGGCGGCATCGTGGTCCCCATGACGACCGCCCGCACGCCCGCGACGACCCGGCCCACCGGCCCGGCCGGACCGGAAGCCACACCCGCCCGCTCCCGCCGCACCCTCGACTGGCGCCTGCGTTTCGCCGGGCTCTCCCTGATCTGGGGCTTCAGCTTCCTGCTCATCAAGGTGGGCACCGACGGCTACGCCCCCTTCCAGGTCACCCTCGGCCGCCTGGTCTTCGGTACGGCGGTGCTGGCGGCCGCGATGGCGGTGAAGCGGGAGCGGCTGCCGCGGGGCGCGCGGACCTGGGGGCATCTGGCGGTCGCCGCGCTGCTGCTCAACGCGCTGCCGTTCTCGCTGTTCGCCTACTCCGAGCTGACCATCCCCTCGACCCTGGCCGGCATCTGCAACGCCACCTCACCGCTGTGGGGCATGGCCCTGTCCCTGGTCGCCCTCTCCGAGGACCGGCCGACGCGGCTGCGGGTCGCCGGGCTGGGCATCGGCTTCCTCGGGGTGCTGACGGTGCTGGGCGCCTGGCAGGGCTTCGCCGGGCTGGACGCGACCGGCACGGGCCTGGCGCTGCTCGCCTCCTTGAGCTACCCCGTCGGCTGGATCTACGTCCGCCGCACGCTCGCCCGTGCCGGGCACTCGCATCTGTCCCTGACGGGCGCCCAGTTGCTGATCGCCACCCTGCAACTGGCCGTCGTGACACCGCTGTTCACCTCCCTGCCGACCCGCTTCGCGCCCGGCCCGCTGCTGGCGATCGCCGCCCTCGGCGCCCTCGGCACGGGGCTGGCCGTCCTGATCCAGTACGGCCTGGTCGACGAGGTGGGCCCGACGACGGCCCAGATGGTCACGTACTTCATCCCCGTCATCGCCACCGCCGCCGGGGTCGCCCTGCTCGGCGAGTCCCTGGCCTGGTCGACGCCGGTCGGCGCGGTGATCGTGCTGGCGGGCGCGGCGCTGACGCAGGCGCGGCCGCGGGCGCGGGACTGAAGCGGGCAGGGCCGCGGGCGCGCGACCGACGCGGGCGGGCGCGGGAGGCACTTCCCGGGTGCGGGAGAGCCACGCATCCAGGCGCCTGCGGCCCAAGGCCGCCGCCCGACCCTCCTCAGACGTACCGCCGCCCCTCCCCCGCCCCCACCGCCGAGGCGATGGCGTCCGCGAGCGGACCCGTCTCGTCGGCGGTCAGCGACGACACGGTGATCCGGATGCCGGGCGGCGACTTCAGCCGGAAGCGCGCGCCGGGCGCCACCGCCCAGCCCGCGTGCAGCAGCCGGGCGACCGCGCCGGTCTCGTCCGGCACCGGGATCCAGACGTTCATGCCGGTGCGCCCGTGACCTATGACGCCCCGCTCGGCGAGCGCGGCGATCAGCGCGTCCCGGCGCCGCCCGTAGGCCGCCGCGACGGCACCCGCGTCCACCGCACCGTCGGCCCACAGCCGCACGACCGCGCGCTGGGTGATCCGGCTGATCCAGCCCGGCCCCAGCCGCTGCCGCCCGCGGACCCGACCGAGGGTGACCTCGTCGCCCGTGAGCACGGCGAGCCGCAGATCGGGGCCGTAGGCCTTGGCGGCGGACCGTACGAGCGCCCAGTGCCGGGTGGTGCCGGCCAGCGGGTGCAGCGGCAGGTCGACGATCCGGTGGCCGTGGTCGTCCTCGATCAGGAGGGTGCCGGGATGCTCCCGGAGCACCTCGCGCAGGGCACGCGCGCGAGGGGCCGTCACGGCGGCGCCGGTCGGGTTCTGCGCCCGGCAGGTGACGATCAGGGCACGCGCCCCGGCCGCCAGGGCCGCGCGGACGTCGTCGGGGAGCGGCCCGTCGTCGTCGACGCCGACGGGGTGCAGGCGCAGCCCGAGCGCCGGGACGAGGTCGAGGACGCTGCCCCAGCCCGGGTCCTCCACGGCGACGGTGTCGCCGGGCTTGAGGTGGGCGGCGAGCACCCGTTCGATGGCGTCGAGGGACCCGGAGGTGACGGCCACCGGCCCGGCCGGTACTCCGTCGGCGTCCAGGTCGGCGCGCGCCGAACGGGCCAGCTCCGGCTCGACCTCCGCGTCCCCGTACAGCACCGGCCGCCGGTCGCCCTGCTCGGCGGCCGCCGCGAAGGCCGGGGCGAGCGCGGGCAGCAGGGCCGGGTCCGGGTTGCCGTTCGCCACGTCGCGTACGCCCTCGGGCACGTCGACGCGGATGTACTCGCGCCCGCTGGTGGCGGGCCTCGGCCGCACCCTGCTGCCGCGACGGCCGTGGGTCTCGATGACACCGCGTTCACGCAGGACGCGGTAGGCGGCCGCGACGGTGTTGGGATTCACCCCGAGGCGTTCGGCCAACTCGCGCATGGGCGGCAGCAGTTGACCCGGCTCCAGCTCACCCGCGGCCACCGCGCGCTCGACGCTGGCAGAAATCTCCGCTGCGCCCCGCCCTGCGATCCGATATTCTCCTAGCACAAACGCAATTATGCACTAGTGCAATGGAGAACGCCATGCAGGGGACCTCGCAGCCGACGGCACCCGCCGCCTACACGCCGACCGACCGCACGGTCCCCACCCGTTCCGCGGAACGCGCCGCCTACGACAAGGAGCTGGTGCACGCGATATTGGACGAGGGCTATGTCTGCCACCTCGGCTTCGTGCGCGAGGGTGCCCCGGTGGTGCTGCCCACCCTGTACGGCCGGGTCGGCGACCGCCTCTACGTGCACGGTTCGACGGGTTCGCGCCCGCTGCGGATGACCGGGCAGGCGGATCCGGGACTGCCGGTGTGCCTGACGGTGACCCATGTCGACGGACTGGTGCTGGCGCGCTCGGCCTTCCACCACTCGATCAACTACCGCTCGGTGGTGGTGCACGGCGTCGCCCACGACGTGACCGACCCCGAGGAGAAGCGGGCCGCCCTCGACGCGCTCGTCGACCACGTCGTACCCGGCCGCGCCGCCGACTCCCGGCCCGCCAACAAGAAGGAACTCGCCGCCACGGCCGTCATCCGCCTCGATCTGGACGAGGTCTCCGCCAAGGTCCGCACCGGAGGGGTGAACGAGGAGCCAGAGGACTACGCCCTGTCCCACTGGGCCGGTGTCGTACCGCTCCGCAAGGGCTACGACGCCCCGCTGCCCGACGCCGGACTCGCCCCCGGCTCCGGCCTGCCGGACTACCTGACGGCGATGCTCTGATGCTCGTCCACCCCTGGGACGCGCCCAAGGAGGACGCCGAGTGGCAGCGCTGGCTGGCCGTGCACGACTTCGGCCAGCTCGCCGTCAACGGCCTGCCCGGCGAGCCGCCGCACGTCCAGCCCCTGCACTTCGCCTACGACGCCGGGCGCGGCGACGCCGTGACCCATCTGGCCCGCCCGAACCCGCTGTGGCCCGCGCTGGAGGCGGCCCCCGACGTCGTGCTCAGCGTGGTCGACGACTATGTGTACGTGCCCGGCCCCTGGCAGGCCGTCCCCGGCACCCCGCCCGAGCACGGCACGCCGACCAGCCTCTACGCGGCGGTCCAGCTGCGCTGCCGGGCGCGGATCGTCGACGACCCGGAGGAGAAGGCCGCGCTGCTCGCCCGGCAGATGGGGCACTTCCAGCCCGAGGGCGGCTCGGCGCCGGTGGTGGCGGGTGAGGCACCGTACGGCCGGATGCTGCCGGGCATCCGCGGGCTGCGGCTGGAGGTGACCGGCGTCCGGGCGAAGTTCAAGTACGCGGGCAGCAAGGCGGCCGTCGTCCAGGACCGGATCGCGGAGCACCTCGCCGGACGGGCGGGTCCGCGGGACGGGGCGGCCCGCGAGCACGTGCTGCGCAGACGGCCGGCGTAGTCCGACGTAGGCGGGCGTGGAGGCGGGCGTGGGGGCGAGTGTGGAGGCGTCGGCTGCGACCGCGAGGCGCCCCCGTCGGTCTCGCCCGCTAGGACCCCGTCCCCCGCGAGGAGAGCTCGCGGTCCTCCCGCTCCCGCGCGCCGCCGCTCGCCACCGCCTCGGCGGAGCCCTTCGCCGGGGTGGAGGACTGGGCGATGAAGGCGCCGACCAGGACGACCAGGCCGCCCACCACCTGCGGGGCGGAGAGGTGCTCCCCCAGCAGCACCCAGGCCAGGACCGTGGCGATGACCGCTTCCAGACAGGCCACGACCCCGGCGACCTGCGGCGAGAGCCGCCGGACCGAGACGACGCCGGTGACGTACGCGACGACGGTGGCGATCAGCACGATCCAGGCCAGCAGGGCCACGGCCGGCACCTCGGTGCCGTCCATCTCGGCGGTGCCGCCCAGCACGGACCAGTCCATCCCCCACGGCCTGGCGATCACGGTCAGCACGGCGGCGCCGATCAGCAGGCCGTAGGCGATGACACCGAGCGGATCGGGGGCGTCCTCGCCGGAGTCGCTGCCCTGGTCGGCCAGCACGAAGTAGCCGACCTGACAGCAGGCCGCGCCGAGGGCCAGCAGGAGTCCGAACGCGTCGAAGCCCAGGCCGGACCAGACCTCGACCACACAGGCGAGACCACCGGCCGCGAGCACCACCCCGAACGCGGCGGCACGTGTCACCGGCCGCCGCTGGACGAACCGCACCCAGCCGAGCACCAGCGCGGGCGCGAGGTACTCCACGAGCAGCGCGACCCCCACCGGGACACGGGAGATGGCGGCGAAGTAGAAGGCCTGCACACCGGCCACGGCGAGCAGTCCGAACCCGGCGAGCAGCGCGGGACGGCGGCGCAGCAGCGCCCGGTGGCGCACCGCGAGCGGCAGCATCACCAGGGCGGCACCGGCCACCCGTAGCCACACCACGTGCAGCGGGTCCAGGCCCGCCTCGATGAGCGGCTTGGCCGCGACTCCGGACCCACCGAAGGCGAGGGCCGAACCGAGGGCGAGCGCGAGGCCCACGCCCTTCCCGCCGCCACCCGCACTGCTGCTGTTCGTCTGCACCGGCACATGATGACAGGCGACGACATGAGCGTCACCCCCGATGACACCTGTCTCAACCGATGGACCTCAGAGCGTCAGAGCGTCAGATCGCCCTCGAGCCCCTGGGCGGTCGCCTCGAGTCCTTGAGCCGTCGCCTCGATCCGCAGGAGCAGCTCGCGCGCGTCGATCCCGGCGCGGGTGAGCACCTCGACGGCGCGCGACTGCGGGTCCGCGACGACCGCCGCGAGCAGGTCGAGCCCGCGTACGGGCGCGTCACCGCGATCGGCGGCACGCGCGCGTGCCTGCTCGAGCGCAGCCGAGGCCGGCGGAGAGCAGCCCGCGGCGCCGCTCACCACGGGGACGGCGCCGGAGTCCTCCACGGTGCTCTGCCAGCGCAGCCCGTAGCCGATGCTGCGCTGGACGAGATAGCCGAGCAGCCGGGCGACCTGCGCCTCACCCTCGAAGGCGGCACTCACCTCGGGGTCGGACTCCAGCAGCGAGTGCAGCACATGGGCGGTGTCGATCTGCCGGTCCCCGTCGCGCAGGGCCCTTCTGCGGGCGCCCGCGAGCACCGCCACGAGCTCGGCGCTGAGCCCGGCGGCGTCGTCCTCTGCGCGCCGGCCGGCCTGGTCGCCGGTCGACTGGCGGGGAATACGGGGTTGCACGTCCTCCACCCCATCAGCCCCGGCCGCCGCGGTCATCCCCGGCTGGGAGCATTCTCGGGTCCCACGGGGAGTGGACAAGGGCGCCCGCTTTCTCCTCCTCGGGGATGAGATCAGGCCAGTCCTCAGGAAGGGGCGCGCGCCGATTTGCCTCACGCCCCGCAGGCAACCAGGCGACCCACGCCGCACGTCACTGCTCCATGTGGAGAGCCGGTACTGGCTGGTGGAGCTGCCTGCCGTCGACGGCAGGCAGTACGTGTACCGGGTGTACGCCCCGGAGGACGCGCTGCTCGCCGATCTGTTCTGGGACGCCTGGCACTGCCACGACGAGGGCCCCCACCCGCGCGCCTGGGACGTGTTCGACGCCGCGCTGATCCGCAAGGTGGGCTGATCCGCAAGGTGGGCTGATCCGCAAGGTGGGCTGATCCGAAACATGGACCGAACCGTCGGGTGGGCCGAACCCGCGCCCCGCGCAGACTTCCTGACGGTTCATCAGTATTGAAGGTTCACGCCTCCGGAGCTACGTTCCGCGACACCGCAGCCCGACACGAAGAGGTGGTCGCATGGCCGAAGTCAGCGCTCAGGCACGGATCGAGGCACCCGCGGAGAAGGTGTGGGAGCGGCTCACCGACTGGTCCGCCTACGCCGAGTGGAACGCGACCCACACGGGCTTCCCTTCGGGCGGACCCGCGGCCCTGGCGGTGGGCGTGACGTTCATGGAGAACATGAAGCTGATGGGGTTCCCGGCCGAGGTCGAGTGGACCGTGGCCGAACTGGAACCCGCCCGGCTGCTGGCCATCCGGGGCAAGGGCCCGATGGCGGTCGCCCTCGTCACGCGCTACACCCTCAGCCCGGAGGGCGGGGGCACGGCGGTGCGGATCGACGGGGAGTTCACCGGTGCCGCCGTCTCGCTGATGGCGGGCCGCCTCAAGGACTCGGCGACGGCCGCGCTGGAGGAGTCGCTGCGCAAGCTGGGCGGCCTGGTGACGTGAGGGCGCCGGAACGCGGCGGGCGCCCCGCGGCGTACACCGCGGGGCGCCCTGAGGGACAGTACCCACCGGAGCCCGGCCTCAGCCCTCGTCGGGCTCTCAGTCCTCGTCGGCCAGGATGAGGTACAGCTTCTTGCGGGCCTCGTTGATGACCCCCAGCGCCTTCTCGCGCTGCTCCTTGCTGCCGGTCTTCCAGACCTGCCCGAAGGCCTCCATGAGGCCGAACCCGGCCTGGCGGATCTCGCCGAGGGCCTCCCAGTCGACGCTGCGCCCGGCCTCCTCCCAGGGGGCCTCGGGGCCCTCCTCGGCGACGGCACGGCCGGCCTCGGTGAGGGAGAACAGCTTCTTGCCGCCCTCGCTCTCGCTGACGATCAGGCCCTCGTCCTCCAGCAGCTGGAGGGTCGGGTAGACCGAGCCGGGGCTGGGCCGCCAGGCCCCGCCGCTGCGCTCGCCGATCTCCTGGATCATCTCGTAGCCGTGCATGGGCCGGTCCCTGAGCAGGGCAAGGATCGAGGCCCGTACGTCACCGCGTCGCGCCCTCCCCCTGGGACCTCCTCGCCCGCGGCCGCCCCAGGGGCCGAAGCCGGGCCCCCCGGGGCCGAAGCCCGGCCCTCCCGGCCCGAACGGACCGAAGGCCGCCCGCTGCCCCTCGAAACCCTGCCGGCCACGCCCGAAGGGACCGTCCGGCCTGCATCCACGCTCGAATCCATGGGTACGCATCACAACCACTCCATTCCATCGTTGATCTGTCGCGATGCTTCAACGATATATCGGAACAGTTCGTTCGACAACCCTTCATCGGTCCAGAGAGGGTGAATTGGCCTTGGCCTGCGGGTTCGTCCCGCGGCTACGGTTCGTGCCCATGCGGATTCGAATCATCGACGCCTTCACCGACCGCCCCTTCGCGGGCAATCCGGCCGGTGTCCTGCTGCTGGACGCCTTCCCGGACGACGCGCGGATGCAGAGGATCGCGATGGAGGTGAACCACGCCGAGACGGCGTTCGCGCACCCCCTTCCGGAGGGCGGCGAGGCGGACTGGGCCCTGCGGTGGTTCACGCCGGTCGCCGAGGTCGCGATGTGCGGCCACGCCACCCTCGCCACGGCCCACGCGCTCGCCGCCACCGGCACGCAACTGGGTCCCGTGCGGTTCGCCACCCGCAGCGGGGTGCTCGTGGCGACGCCCGCTGAGGACGGCTGGATCACCCTGGACTTCCCGACCGCGCCGCTCACCCGCGTAGCGGTCCCGGACGGCATCGCCGAGGCCCTCGGCGCCGAGCCGCTGAGCTGCTTCGACACCGGACCGAACGTCGGCGACCTGCTCGTCGAACTGCCGGACGAGAAGACCGTCCGCACCCTGCTCCCCGACCTGCGGGCCCTCGGCGCGCACTCCGAGCGCGGGATCATCGCCACCGCCCGCGCCGAGGACCCGGCCCGCGACCACGACTTCGTCTCGCGCTGCTTCTTCCCCAACGTCGGCATCGACGAGGACCCGGTCACCGGCAGCGCCCACACCGCGCTCGCCCCGTTCTGGTCCGAGCGCCTCGGCCGCACCGAGCTGACCGGGCTGCAGGCCTCGCCCCGCTCGGGTCTGGTGCGCACCCGCCTGCTGGGCGACCGCACCCTGCTGACCGGCCGCGCGGTAACGACGATCGACGGCGAGCTCCTGGTCTGAACACGGCCGCGGGGGGGGGGGGGGGGGGGGGGGGGGGGGGGGGGGGGGGGGGGGGGGGGGGGGGGGGGGGGGGGGGGGGGGGGGGGGGGGGTGGGTGGGGGGGACGGCAACCAAAGGGG
>NZ_JBVJGZ010000040.1:25186-52017 GCF_055587025.1 Streptomyces sp. NPDC048600
GCCCCCACCCCCCCCCACCCACCCCCCCCCCCCCCCCCCCCCCCCCCCCCCCCCCGCCCCCCCCCCCCCCCCCCCCCCCCCCCCCCCCCCCCCCCCCCCCCGACGGGTCAGGCGGTCGGCAGCCAGTCCACCCGGCCCGCCAGCAGGCCGTATCCGACGAACGCCCCGATGTCGAGCAGCGAGTGCGCCACGACCAGCGGACCCACCCGGCCCCAGCGGCGGTACAGGTAGACGAAGACCACGCCCATCACCATGTTGCCGATGAACCCGCCGATGCCCTGATAGAGGTGGTACGAGCCGCGCAGTACCGAGCTGGCCATCAGCGAGCTGCCCGGCGACCAGCCGAGCTGATGGAGCCGGCGCAGCAGATAGCCGACGACGATGACCTCTTCCACGACGGCGTTCTGGATGGCCGACAGGATCAGCACGGGGTACTTCCACCACACGTCCGGCAGGGCCTCGGGCACCACCGTGAGGTTGAAGCCGAGGCCGCGGGCGGCGAGGTAGAAGGCGATGCCGGTGCTGCCGATCACGGCGGCGACCGCGGCACCCCGGCCCAGGTCGGGCCAGGGACGGGTGCGGTCGAAGCCGAGGGAGCGCAGGCCCGCGCCCTCGCGCAGCAGGAAGTGCGCGACCAGGGCGACCGGCACCAGCGCGGTGGTGATGCCGAACAGCTGCCAGGCGAGGTCCAGCCAGGGGCGGCCCGGCGCGGCCGAGGCGTTGAGCGTCGCGGCCTGGTCCTTGAGCCCGCCGGGCTTGGTCACCGAACCGACGAAACTGATCAGCGCGGCCACACCGCTCGCGCCCAGCGAGAGCGCCAGCACGAGCAGCGTCTCGTCCCGCAGGATCCGCCTGGACGGCCCCTCCCCCGGCAGGGACTCTCCCACCGCGCCCGCCTCCGCCTGCACACCAGCCTCCAGCCGCTCACCCGTGTTTCGCCCCATCATCACCTGTCGGGACGTACGACGGGCGTCAGGGGCGGGAGCGGGCGCCGCCGGGCGGGCGGCCCGGCGGCGCCGGGACGGACGGCTCAGCCGAGCGGCGCGGGCTCCGGCAGGCCCACCGGCCAGGTGTGCACCGGCTCGCCCAGGTGCATCAGCTCGCTGTAGCGGCGGGTCGTCGCGGCCAGCGCCTCGGGGCGGGACAGCCCGGCCTCCCGGGCCTTGTGGAAGGTGGCGGCCTGCCAGGACGCCCCGTTGACCCGCCGTCGGCAGCGCTCGTCGATCACGCCGAGGTAGAGGTCGCGGTCGGCGGGCTCCACGCCCCACGCGTCCAGGCCGGCCTCGGCCAGCGGCAGCAGTTCGTCGCGGACCAGGGTGACGGCGTCCACCTCGGCCAGGCCGCCGTAACGGCCGCGCCGGGGCCAGCGGAAGCGGGCGTCGATCCCGAGGCGGCAGGCGGTGTCGAAGTTGGCGGCGGCGGTCTCGAACGGCATCCGGGTCCACACCGGCCGTGACTCCTCGGCCAGCGCGCGGACCAGCCCGTAGTAGAAGGCTGCGTTGGCGACGACGTCCGTGACGGTGGGCCCGGCGGGCAGCACGCGGTTCTCCACGCGCAGATGCGGGACGCCGTCGGCTATCCCGTACACCGGGCGGTTCCAGCGGTACACGGTGCCGTTGTGCAGGACGAGTTCGGCGAGGCTGGGCACGCCGCCCGCGTCGAGCACCTCCAGCGGGTCCTCGTCGTCGCAGATCGGCAGCAGCGCCGGGAAGAACCGCAGGTTCTCCTCGAACAGCTCGTACGCCGAGCTCACCCAGCGCTCGCCGAACCAGGTGCGCGGCCGGACGCCCTGGGCCTGGAGCTCGGGCGGGCGGGTGTCGGTGGACTGGAGGAACAGCGGCGGCCGCGACTCGCGCCACAGCTCCCGGCCGAACAGGAAGGGCGAGTTGGCGCCGACGGCTATCTGCGCGGCGACGGCCACCTGGGCGGCGTTCCAGACGTCGGCGAACCGGGCGGGCGTGCACTGGAGGTGCAGCTGCACCGAGGTGCAGGCCGCCTCGGGCGTGATGGACGTCGCGGTGCAGGTCAGGCGTTCGACCCCGTCGATGTCGAGGGTGAAGCCCTCGCCCCGCGCGGCGACGATCTGGTCGTTGAGCAGGGTGTAGCGGTCGGCCGCAGAGAGGTTCGTGGAGACCAGGTCGTCGCGTTCCAGGGTGGGCAGAATGCCGATCATCACGATGCCGGCGTCGAGTTCGGCGGCTTTTCGATGGGCATATGCCAGACCGGTGCGGAGTTCCTCGGCGAGCCGGTCGAAAACCCGACCGCCCAGCCGGTGCGGGGCAATGTTGACCTCCAGGTTGAATGTGGCCAGTTCGGTCTGGAAATCACGGCTGGCGATCCGCTCGAGGACTTGCGCATTCAACATTCTCGGCATGCCGTCGGCCCCGGCAAGATTCAATTCGATCTCCAGCCCCATGAGGTTCTTGGGCCGATCGAACCGCTTCTCCTCCAGAAGTCGCTCCAGTCCCCTCAGGCACCGCCTGAGCTTGTCGCGGTAGCGCTGCCGATCGGACAGGTCGAACGCTCCTGCCACGACCTTCTCCCCCATCGAGGCGTCCCTCCTCCAGCGGGCGAGCCGGGTTGTCCGGTCGCCGGGCTCCCGGGTCGGAAGGGGATGATGCCCAGCGGGAGCGATCCGTAACGCCCCCGCGGCCGCTCCCGCCCCGCTAGTCTGGTCCGCACGGCGGCTAGGTGATCCGCGGCACATTCCACGGGCAAGCACCGGATGGTTTCCAGGGTCTTGCGACTCGTGAAAAACGCCGACAAGAATAGGCCGACCGCGGTAACCGCAGAGTCCGAGGTCACCCCCTCGCGCGCGAACCGGAACCGGGAGGACTCCCGCATATCCGGGACCGGATTTCCCCTTGCCGGACTTCCCGGCGAACGCTAGACGAAACATCGACCGAACACTCGTCGTATAAACTCCGCGCACAAGGCAGAGAAGGTCGGCGCCCGCGGTGGCACGGACTTGCCGTCGAGCCGTCATCCGGCGAAACCGCCCGCCCTTTCGTCACGTACCCCGGCCTCCGCCTCTCTGACCTCGTGAGCTGACAGCGCCGTCCGCCCGCCCTCGCGTCACCCTGCCTGTCGAGTCAGAGAGGCGACCCACCATGCCCTTGCATGTCCCCGAGGCTCCCTCGCCCGCACTTCGCTCCATCCTCACGGCCCTCGGTTCCCCCACCGCCGTCCGCGAGGCCACGACCCCGGCCCTGCGCGCCGTCCAGGGCCCCCTGACACCCGAACTGCCGCTGCCCGTGCACGTCCTGGACCGGATCACCGGCAAGGGCGCGCCCGTCACACGGCTCGCCGGGTGGCGCTTCCTGATCTTCGGCGGTGACCGCGCGCTGGCCGCCGCCGAGACCAGGCTGACCCCCGACGGCTGGGCCTTCGCGCACTTCTTCGAGGGGCCCTACATCGCGTCCACCGAGCGGGCGCTGCGCCAGGCCGAGGCGCTGCCGCAGGCGTACCAGCCGCGCCTGCTGTCGATCCCCGGCCTGTACATGCTGACGCTGTGGCTGCACGGCGACTGCCAGGCCGACGGATCGGCCGGCCGCCCCGGGGCCGCGGATCTGCTCGTCCCGCTGGCCCCCGCTCCACCCGGCATCGCGGCCCATCGCCCGCACCAGGTCACCGAGCTGCTCCCACTGCTCACCCGTGGCGTGGCCCCGGCCCCGCCGCCCCTTCTGGGCTCGCCCGCCTGACGAGGCCTCGACCGCCCCGCCGCACCCGTCCGTGCGGCGGGGCTCGGCCATGCCCGGGGCCGGGCTGCGGTGCGGTGCGGTGGAGGAACGCCCCGCCAGGAGCCGCACAAGAACATGGAGAACGCCCCGCCACGAGCCGCGCACGACCGGCGACGGACCGCAACTGCCCACTCATGCGAGCGCGTTTACGCTCGGAGGAGCTGGCCAGAAGCCCGCCACCCATCTTGACTAGGCATTTGAGGCCACCGAGAACCACCCGAAAGGACAGTGGGGTTGAGGTGAACCGCCCGCGCGGGTGACGCGTCATGAACAGGTGAGAAGCGGTGCTGCGAAATCCCTGCGGATCGACGCCCGTGGGGCAACACTTGGTTCCGGACCGACTTATCACAACGGGGGGCGGCCATGAACGACGTTTCACGCCGCGGGACAGACACCACAGCGATCACACCCACCACGCCAGAGCGAAAGATCCCATCCATGTGCCAGCACCAGCCACCGTGCCCTTCAGCCGACTCCGCCGACCGGGAGTCCGCCCGTCTTGTGACGGCTCACCCGGAGCAGGGCTGGAGCCTGCTGTGCAACGGCGTCGTCGTCTTCGAGGACACCGGTGAGCTCCTGCCGGACGGCCAGATCATCGCCCCGCACCGCCCGCTGGGCACCAGCCGGGTCGTGACGGCCGCCTGACACCGCCGGGCACCCGCCCGCGCGACGCACCACAGGGGCCGGACGCGGCACTCGCCGCGCACCGGCCCCGACGCATGTCCGCACCCCGTCACACCGCGTGGTGCGAGCGGGCACGGAACGCGGTCACGCCCCGGGGGGCCAGGTGGACGTCAGGGAGTCGCGGCGGCGGACCGCCCCGCGCCGACCAGCTCACGGAGTGCGACGTTGAGCTCCAGGACGTTCACGCGCGGCTCCCCGACGAAGCCGAGGGTGCGGCCTTCGATGTGGTCCGCGACCAGCCGGTCCACCCGGGCGACGGACAGCCCGTTCCGCTCGGCGACGCGGTGGACCTGGAGCCGTGCGTAGGCCGGGGAGATGTCCGGGTCCAAGCCCGAGCCGGAGGACGTCACCGCGTCGGCGGGCACATCGGACGGCTCGATCGTGTAACCGGGCACGGAGTTGTCCTTCACGACGGCGGCCTTGGCGTCCTTCACCCACTGGACCAGCTCGTCGTTGTCGCCCGACCGGTTGGTCGCGCCGGACAGGACGAGTGAGTACCGGGTGTTGACGCTGTTGGTGCCTAGGCCGTTCTGCGGCCGGCCCTGGAACCACTTCAGATCGGCGGCCGGGGTCTGCTCGCCCTTCTTCAGCGGCAGATTGTAGGCCTGCCCGATCAGCGAGGAGCCGACGACCCTGCCGTCCGCCCGCAGCTGCGAACCGTTCGCCTGGTCGCGGAACAGGGCCTGGCCGACGCCCAGGACGGCCAGGGGATAGACGACGCCGGTGACCAGGGTCAGCACCAGCAGCGCGCGCAGGGCCGCCATCAGGAACCGGCCTGTGTTCACGACGGAGTTGTTCATGAGGGTCCTTCACCCGATCCCGGGAATCAGCGAGATGATCATGTCGATGAGCTTGATGCCGACGAACGGCGCGACCAGACCGCCGAGTCCGTAGATCCCGAGGTTGCGCCGCAGCATCCGGTCCGCGCTCATCGGCCGGTACCGCACACCCCGCAGGGCCAGCGGCACCAGCGCGACGATGATCAGCGCGTTGAAGACGACGGCCGACAGGATCGCGGAGTCCGGCGAGGACAGCCGCATGATGTTCAGCGTGTCCAGGCCCGGGTACACGGCCGCGAACAGCGCCGGGATGATCGCGAAGTACTTCGCGACGTCGTTGGCGATGGAGAAGGTGGTCAACGCCCCTCGGGTGATGAGGAGTTGCTTGCCGATCTCGACGATCTCGATCAGCTTGGTGGGGTCGGAGTCGAGGTCGACCATGTTGCCGGCCTCCTTGGCGGCCGACGTCCCGGTGTTCATGGCCACGCCGACGTCCGCCTGCGCGAGGGCGGGGGCGTCGTTGGTGCCGTCGCCGGTCATCGCGACCAGCTTGCCGCCGGCCTGCTCCCGCTTGATGAGGGCCATCTTGTTTTCGGGGGTGGCCTCGGCGAGGAAGTCGTCGACACCCGCCTCCTCGGCGATCGCCTTCGCCGTCAGCGGGTTGTCACCCGTGATCATGATCGTCCTGATGCCCATGCGGCGCAGTTCCCCGAACCGCTCGCGCATGCCGTCCTTGACGACGTCCTTGAGGTGGACGACGCCCAGGACGCGCGCGCCCCGCTCGTCGTCCACGGCCACCAGCAGCGGTGTACCGCCCGCCGCGGCGATCCGGTCGGCGACCTGGCTCGCGTCCCCCGCGACGGCGCCGCCGCGCTCGCGCACCCAGGCGACGACCGCACCCGCCGCGCCCTTGCGGATCCTGCGGCCGCCGACATCGACGCCCGACATCCGGGTCTGCGCGGTGAAACCGATCCACTCGGCGTCCACCAGTTCACCCTCGTGCCGCTCGCGCAGGCCGTACCTCTCCTTCGCCAGGACGACGACCGACCGCCCCTCGGGTGTCTCGTCGGCCAGTGAGGAGAGCTGGGCGGCGTCGGCGACCTCCGCCTCGGTGGTGCCGCGCACCGGCAGGAACTCGGCGGCCCTGCGGTTGCCGAGGGTGATGGTGCCGGTCTTGTCGAGCAACAGGGTGGAGACGTCACCGGCGGCCTCCACGGCACGCCCCGACATGGCGAGCACATTGCGCTGGACCAGCCGGTCCATGCCCGCGATGCCGATCGCGGAGAGCAGCGCGCCGATCGTGGTCGGGATCAGGCAGACCAGCAGCGCGACCAGGACGACCATGGTCAGCCGCGTGCCCGCGTAGTCCGCGAAGGGCGGCAGCGTGGCACAGGCGAGCAGGAAGACGATCGTCAGCGAGGCGAGCAGGATGTTCAGCGCGATCTCGTTGGGCGTCCGCTGCCGGTCCGCGCCCTCGACCAGGCCGATCATGCGGTCGATGAAGGTCTCGCCCGGTCTGGTCGTGATCCGGACGACGATCCGGTCGGAGAGCACCTTGGTGCCGCCCGTGACGGCACTGCGGTCGCCGCCGGACTCGCGGATGACGGGCGCCGACTCGCCGGTGATCGCCGACTCGTCGACGGACGCCACGCCCTCGACGACGTCGCCGTCGCCGGGGATCACGTCACCGGCCTCGCAGACGACCAGGTCACCGATCCGCAGCTCGGTGCCCGGGACCACGGTCCCGTCGGCCCTGCGTGCCACCGAGTCGGTCCTGGCCCTGCGCAGGGTGGCGGCCTGCGCCTTGCCGCGGCCCTCGGCGACCGCCTCCGCGAGGTTCGCGAAGACCACGGTGAGCCAGAGCCAGGCGCTGATCGCCCAGCCGAACCAGTCTCCCGGGTCATTGAACGCGAAGGCGGTGGTCAGCAGCGAGCCGACCCACACCACGAACATCACGGGGGACTTGACCATCACCCGCGGATCGAGCTTGCGCAGGGCGTCCGGCAGCGACCGGCCCAGCTGCCCGGGGTCGAAGAGTCCGGCGCCGACGCGCCGCTCGGGTGCCGGGTGCCCGCCGGGCACGTCCTGGCGCGGCGCCAGGGTGGAAGTGGACATGGCGTCCTCATCGCTTTCGGTACGAGTGGTCATCACGCCAGCCCCTCGGCGAGCGGGCCCAGCGCGAGGGCGGGGAAGTAGGTGAGACCCGTGATGATCAGGACCGCCCCCACCAACAGACCGGTGAACAGCGGCTTCTCGGTGCGCAGGGTGCCCGCGGTGGCCGGCACGGGGGTCTGCCGGGCGAGCGAGCCGGCCAGCGCCAGGACGAGCACCATCGGCACGAAACGGCCGAACAGCATGGCCAGGCCCAGGGTGCTGTTGAACCACTGGGTGTCCGCGTTGAGCCCGGCGAAGGCCGAGCCGTTGTTGTTCGAGGCGGAGGTGTAGGCGTAGAGGATCTCGGAGAAGCCGTGCGCCCCGCTGTTGGTCATCGAGTGCGGCGGGGTCGGCAGGGCCATCGCCAGGGCGGTGAACACCAGCACCAGGGCCGGGGTGACCAGGATGTAGAGGGCCGCCAGCTTGATCTCGCGGGTGCCGATCTTCTTGCCGAGGTACTCGGGGGTGCGGCCGACCATCAGTCCGGCGATGAACACCGCGATGACCGCCATGACCAGCATCCCGTAGAGGCCGGAGCCGACTCCGCCGGGCGCGATCTCGCCCAGCATCATGCCGAGCATCGTGATACCTCCGCCGAGGCCGGTGAAGGAGGAGTGGAAGGAGTTCACCGCGCCGGTCGAGGTGAGCGTGGTCGCCACGGCGAAGATCGACGAGCCGCCGACGCCGAACCGGACCTCCTTGCCCTCCATCGCGCCTGCGGCCAGCTCGAACGCCGGTCCGTGGTGGGCGAATTCGGTCCACATCATCAGGGCGGTGAAGCCGAGCCAGATGGCGACCATCGTGGCGAGGATCGCGTAGCCCTGCTTCACCGAGCCGACCATGATCCCGAAGGTGCGGGTCAGGGAGAACGGGACGACGAGGATCAGGAAGATCTCCAGCAGATTGGAGAACGGGGTCGGATTCTCGAACGGGTGGGCGGAGTTGGCGTTGAAGTAGCCACCGCCGTTGGTGCCCAGTTCCTTGATGGCCTCCTGGGAGGCGACCGCGCCGCCGTTCCACTGCTGCGAGCCGCCCATGAACTGGCCGACCTCGTGGATGCCGGAGAAGTTCTGGAGCACACCGCACGCCACCAGGGCGACCGCGGCGAGGAACGCCAGCGGCACCAGGACACGTACTGTGCCGCGCACCAGGTCGGCCCAGAAGTTGCCGAGTTCACCGGTGCGGGACCTCGCGAAGCCGCGCACCAGCGCGATCGCCACGGCCATGCCCACCGCGGCCGACACGAAGTTCTGCACGGCCAGTCCGGCGGTCTGCACGACATGGCCCATGGCCTGTTCGCCGTAGTACGACTGCCAGTTGGTGTTGGTCACGAAGGAGACGGCCGTGTTGAAGGCCTGGTCCGGGTCGATCGAGTCGAAGCCGAGCGAGCCGGGCAGGACGCCCTGGAGCCGCTGGAGGGCGTAGAGGAGGACGACCCCGGTCACGGAGAAGGCCAGAACAGCGCGCAGATACGCGGGCCAGCGCATCTCGCGGTCGGGGTCGGCGCCTATCCCCTTGTAGATCCACTTCTCGACGTGCCAGTGCCGGTCGGACGAGTAGACCCTCGCCATATGGCTGCCGAGGGGGGCGTGGACGAGGGCGAGCGCGCCGATCAGGGCGACCAGCTGGAGCACGCCGGCGGTTACGGGACCCATGCGGCTCTCAGAACCTCTCCGGGAAGATCAGGGCGAGGACGAGATAGCCCAGCAGGGCGACGGCCACGACGAGGCCGACGACGTTCTCGGCGGTCACAGCCTGGTCACCCCCTTGGCGACGAGGACCACCAGCGCGAAGGCCGCGACGGTGATGACGACGAAGGCCAGATCGGCCATCGTGAACTCCTGGAGTGGGCTCGGTCGGACAGGAACGCTTCGAGCGAACCTCCTCCACGGCCGGAAACGACCGCCGTTGACGCCTCTCTTACGGCCCGCCGCCCGCCTTTGACGCCCCTCTTACGGCCTCTGCGCGCCGCCCTGTCACGTCGGCAGCCGTGCCGCCGTCGCGGAGCACGGTGACGCTCAGTCGCCGACCGCCGCGCACTCCCCCGTGCGTCCGGACCCGCACCCGGGCCCCTCACCCTCATCTGAGCAGCCAGTTTTAACGGAAGCTTGATGCCCAACCGCAGGCCCGTAGATCACTCTCCGCTTACGCTGGTCGCGCCGTCGCGTGATGGCGGGAACCGTACGCCCAGCCGTCCACGGACGCGCACACCAGGAGCACTCCGATGGCCACGACCGAGCACCGCCCGCCCAGCCGCCTGCGGGCCTGGATGCTGGAAGGGCTCTCGGACATGGGGAAGGGACGCGGGCAGGCCGAACGGCCGGCCGAGTCCAGGCTCGAGCATCCGGGTCAGCCCTGGTATCGCGTGATGTGCCTGACAGGTGTCGACTACTTCTCGACTCTCGGCTACCAGCCGGGCATCGCCGCGCTCGCGGCCGGTCTGCTGTCACCGATCGCGACCGTCGTGCTGGTCCTCGTCACCCTGGCCGGCGCCCTGCCGGTGTACCGCAGGGTGGCCGAGGAGAGCCCGCACGGCCAGGGCTCGATCGCCATGCTGGAACGGCTGCTGACGTTCTGGAAGGGCAAGCTGTTCGTCCTGACCCTGCTGGGCTTCGCGGCGACGGACTTCCTGATCACCATCACCCTGTCGGCCGCCGACGCCTCGACCCACCTGGTCGAGAACCCCCATCTCAACGACGCCCTGCACGACAAGCAGATGGTGATCACCCTGGTCCTGGTCGCCCTGCTGGGCGCGGTGTTCCTCAAGGGGTTCCTGGAGGCGATCGGCGTGGCGGTCGCCCTGGTCGGGGTGTACCTCGTACTCAACGCGGTCGTGGTGACGGTCGGTCTCTGGCACGTCGCCACCGAGGGCCATGTCGTCACCGACTGGTCCGACGCCCTGACCGCCGAGCACGGCAACGTCTTCGTGATGATCGGCATGGCCCTGATCGTCTTCCCCAAGCTCGCCCTCGGCCTGTCCGGCTTCGAGACCGGCGTCGCGGTCATGCCCCACATCAAGGGCGACCCGGCCGACACCGAGGAGAACCCCGCCGGCCGTATCCGTGGCGCCAAGAAGCTGCTCACCACCTCCGCGCTGATCATGAGCTGCTTCCTCATCACCAGCAGCTTCATCACCACGCTCCTGATCCCCGAGAAGGAGTTCGAGCCGGGAGGGCAGGCGAACGGCCGCGCGCTCGCCTATCTGGCGCACGAGTACCTGGGCAACGCCTTCGGCACGGTCTACGACGTCGCCACCATCGCCATCCTGTGGTTCGCCGGCGCCTCCGCCATGGCGGGCCTGCTCAATCTGATGCCGCGCTATCTCCCCCGCTACGGCATGGCCCCGCACTGGGCCCGCGCGGTGCGCCCGATGGTCCTGATCTTCACGCTCCAGGCCTTCCTGGTCACCTGGATCTTCGACGCCGACGTCGACGCCCAGGGCGGCGCCTACGCGACCGGCGTCCTGGTCCTGATCTGCTCCGCGGCCATCGCGGTGACCATCGCCGCCCGCAAGGCCGGCCAGCGCAACTGGACCATCGGGTTCGGCGTCATCTCCGTCGTCTTCCTCTACACGACGATCGTCAACATCATCGAGCGCCCCGACGGCGTGAAGATCAGCGCCGCCTTCATCGCGGAGATCATCCTCATCTCCATGCTGTCGCGGCTGATGCGCGCCTTCGAAGTGCGCGTGACGGACGTGACGCTCGACGACATGGCGCAGCGGTTCGTCCGGGACATCGCCACCCGCAAGATCCGGTTCATCGCCAACGAGCCCGACGCGCGGGACGTGGCCGAGTACCGCGACAAGATCGAGCAGATCCGGACCGACAACGACCTGAGCGAGCAGGACGACTTCGTCTTCCTGGAGGTCACGGTCGGCGATCCCTCCGAGTTCGAGTCCAGCCTGAGCGTCCGCGGCGAGGTCATGCACGGCCGCTACCGCGTGCTGACCATGGAGTCGTCCTCGATCCCCAACGCCCTGGCCGCGCTGCTGCTGCACGCCCGCGACATGACCGGCCGCACGCCCCACATCTACTTCGAGTGGACCGAGGGCGACCCCTTCGCCAACTTCCTGCGCTTCTTCCTGTTCGGCCAGGGCGAGGTCGCGCCGGTCACCCGCGAGGTGCTGCGCGAGGCGGAGCCGGACCCGGCACGCCGCCCGCGGGTGCACACGGGCTGACGGTTCGGGAGCGGACACGACGGCCCGACGGCTCCTGGGTGTCCCGACGTACCGATAGTTCGTGGGTGCCGCGACGCACCGACGGCCGGGCGCGTCCCGTGGAGCCGGAGTCGATCACCGGCGGGCGACCTCCTATCGTGACGGGCATGCAGTCCTACACCATCGGACAGGCCGCCCGGCTGCTCGGCGTGAGCCCCGACACCGCCCGCCGCTGGGCCGACGCCGGCCGCGTGGCCACCCATCGCGACGACAGCGGCCGTCGTGTCATCCAGGGCCGCGATCTCGCCGCGTTCTCCGTGGAGCTGGCCAAGGCGTCGCCCGCCGCCGAGGGCGACGAACCGCCGTACACCTCGGCCCGCAACGCCTTCCCCGGGATCGTCACCGCGATCAAGCTCGGCGACGTCGCCGCCCAGGTCGAGATCCAGGCGGGCCCGCACCGTCTGGTCTCCCTGCTGACCCGCGAGGCCGTGGAGGAACTCGGCCTGGAGGTGGGCATGGAGGCCACGGCCCGGGTGAAGTCGACAAACGTCCACATCGACCGCACCTGACCTCCGGCGGCCGCACGGCCTCCAGGTCGCTTCATCGACATGCGGTGCCGGCCCCGTACGCGGAGAGGCCCCACCCCCGAGGGGGCAGGGCCTCTCCGTGACCGATCTCAGGGCCTCGGGCCCCGGACCACCGGCCGTCAGTCCTCGTACGCGTCCAGCGGCGGGCAGGAGCACACCAGGTTCCGGTCACCGAACGCCTGGTCGATCCGGCGCACCGGCGGCCAGTACTTGTCGGCCACCGACACACCGGCCGGGAACACGGCCTCCTCGCGGGAGTACGCGTGCGCCCACTCCCCGCCCAGCGCGCCCGCGGTGTGCGGGGCGTTGTACAGCGGGTTGTCCTCGGCGGGCCACTCGCCCGCGCCGACCTTCTCGATCTCCGCGCGGATGGCGATCATCGCGTCGCAGAACCGGTCCAGCTCGATGATGTCCTCGGACTCGGTCGGCTCGATCATCAGCGTGCCGGCCACCGGGAAGGACATGGTCGGCGCGTGGAAGCCGTAGTCGATGAGCCGCTTGGCGACGTCGTCCACGCTCACGCCGGTCGCCTTGGTCAGCGGCCGCAGGTCGATGATGCACTCGTGCGCGACGAGCCCGCCGGGGCCGGTGTACAGCACCGGGAAGTGCGGCTCCAGGCGCTTGGCGATGTAGTTCGCGGAGAGCACGGCCACCTGCGTGGCACGCTTCAGGCCCTCGCCGCCCATGAGCCGGACGTACGCCCACGAGATCGGCAGGATGCCCGCGGAACCCCACGGGGCGGCCGAGATCGGCCCGACGCCCGTCTCCGGGCCGGCGGACGGCTGGAGCGGGTGGTTGGGCAGGTACGGCGCGAGGTGGGACCGGACGGCCACCGGACCGACACCCGGGCCACCGCCGCCGTGCGGGATGCAGAACGTCTTGTGCAGGTTGAGGTGCGAGACGTCGCCGCCGAAGTGACCCGGCTTGGCCAGGCCCACCAGGGCGTTGAGGTTGGCGCCGTCGACGTACACCTGGCCGCCGGCCTCGTGCACCTGGGCGCAGATGTCGGCGACGTGCTCCTCGAACACACCGTGCGTCGACGGGTAGGTGATCATCAGCACCGACAGCTGGTCGCGGTACTGCTCGATCTTCGCCCGCAGGTCCTCGACGTCGATCTCGCCGTCCTCGGCGGTCTTCACGACGACGACCTTCATGCCCGCCATCACCGCGCTGGCGGCGTTGGTGCCGTGCGCGGAGGACGGGATCAGGCAGATGGTCCGCTGCTCGTCGCCGTTGGCGCGGTGGTACCCGCGGACGGCGAGCAGACCGGCCAGCTCACCCTGCGAGCCCGCGTTGGGCTGGAGGCTGACCTTGTCGTAGCCGGTGACCTCGGCGAGGCGGTCCTCCAGCTCGTGGATGAGCGTGAGGTAGCCCTCGGCCTGCTCCTCGGGCGCGAAGGGGTGCAGCTGACCGAACTCGGGCCAGGTGACCGGCTCCATCTCGGTGGTCGCGTTGAGCTTCATGGTGCAGGAGCCCAGCGGGATCATGCCGCGGTCCAGCGCGTAGTCGCGGTCGGACAGCTTGCGCAGGTAGCGCAGCATCGCCGTCTCGGAGCGGTGCTGGTGGAAGACGGGGTGGGCGAGGTAGTCGTCGGTGCGCAGCAGCACGGCCGGCAGCGCGTCCTCGGTGGCCGCGTCCAGCGCCGCAACGTCGCCCTCGACGCCGAAGGCCGCCCAGACCGCGGCGAGCTGCTCGCGGGTGGTGGTCTCGTCGCAGGAGAGCGACACCTGGTCGGCGTCGACGAGGTGCAGGTTGACACCGTTCGCCCGCGCGGCGGCGGCGACCTCGGCGGCACGGCCGGGCACGCGCGCGGTGACCGTGTCGAAGAACGCGCCGTGCACCAGCTCGACACCGCCGCCGGCCAGGCCCGCGGCGAGGATCGTGGCGTAGCGCTGGGTGCGCCGTGCGATGCCCTTCAGCCCCTCGGGGCCGTGGTAGACGGCGTACATGCCGGCCATCACGGCGAGGAGCACCTGGGCGGTGCAGATGTTGCTGGTGGCCTTCTCACGGCGGATGTGCTGCTCACGCGTCTGCAGGGCCAGCCGGTACGCCTTGTTCCCGTCCGCGTCCACGGACACGCCGACGAGGCGGCCGGGCAGGCTGCGCGCGAACTTCTCGTGCACGGCCATGTAGCCGGCGTGCGGTCCGCCGAAGCCCATCGGCACACCGAAGCGCTGGGTCGTGCCGATCGCGATGTCCGCGCCCAGCTCGCCCGGCGACTTCAGCAGCGTCAGCGCGAGCAGGTCGGCGGCTACGGTCACCAGCGCGCCGAGCTCATGGGCCTGGTCGATGACCGGCTTGATGTCCCGCACGGCACCGGAGGCGCCCGGGTACTGGACCAGCACACCGTTGATCTCGCGCCCGGCGATCTCGGCCGGGATGCCCTCGCTCAGGTCGGCGACGACGACCTCGACACCGGTCGGCTCGGCGCGGGTCTCGATCACGGCGATCGTCTGCGGCAGCACGTCCGCGTCGATCAGGAAGAGGCCCTTCTTGTTCTTGCCCATGCGCCGGGACAGCGCCATGGCCTCGGCGGCCGCGGTGCCCTCGTCCAGCAGGGAGGCGCCGGAGGTGGGCAGGCCGGTCAGCTCGGCGACCATGGTCTGGAAGTTCAGCAGCGCCTCGAGGCGGCCCTGCGAGATCTCGGGCTGGTACGGGGTGTATGCCGTGTACCAGGCCGGGTTCTCCATGACGTTGCGCAGGATCACCGGCGGCGTGAAGGTGCCGTAGTAGCCCAGACCGATCATGGAACCGAGGACCTGGTTGCGGTCGGCCAGCGAGCGCAGCTCGGCGAGCACCTCGGCCTCGGTCCGCGCGCCCGGCAGGTCCAGGGCATCGGCGTTCTTGATCACATCGGGTACCGCGGCGGCGGTGAGCTCGTCGAGGGAGCCGTAACCGACGTGCGCGAGCATCTTGGCCCGCGCCTCCTGGTCGGGCCCGATGTGGCGCTGCTCGAAGGGAATGCCCTGTTCGAGCTCGGAGAGCGGCGTGCGCTGGGCGGTCATTGCGGAGGCCTCCTGGTCTGACGCGACCTTCGAGGGGTACCACGGCGCTGGTACCCCGACGGCCTCCCCCTCTGTCATCTCAACCTGAGAGCTTCACCGGACGCCTCGATGGCACCCGGCTTTCACCGTCGGTGAGAGCGGACCGTGAACACCCGCCCTGCTTTCCAGAGTGACCTCGTCCGTGCGGTACGTGGGCCTGAGAGATTCCGGGGAGGATTTGCTCCTTCGGCGCCTCCGACAACTACCGGAGGACTCTCCCGCACGGGGTCAGCAGCCTCTGCAAGCCTACCAGCGCGGTTCCCGAGCGGGCCTTCGAGTGGCCGGGGTCACCAATGTGCTCTTTCGTAGTGCTTACGGATGAGTGCCGACCAAGTGGAGGGCTCGTGCAGACCGACATCGATCCGCGCAACCTGATCGGCCGCAAGGCGTTCGACCGCAACGGCACGAAGATCGGCACGATCGACGAGGTGTACCTCGACGACGCGACCGGTGTGCCGGAATGGGCGGCCATACGCACCGGCCTCTTCTCCAGGGACGCCTTCGTCCCCCTGGAGCCCAGCGAACTGATCGAGGGCACACTCCACGTCCCCTTCGAGCGAGCCCTGATCAAGGACGCACCCGACTTCGGAGTGGGCCGCCATCTCTCCCCCGAACAGGAACTCCAGCTCTACCACCACTACGGCCTGGACGTGGCCCCACCTCCCCCGCTCCCCGACCGCGACTTCGGAAACATCGCAGGCAAGGAAGACCCCGCCTAACCCACCCCTCCCCCACCAAGAGGACCCGGGGCCCGCAACCATGCCTTCCTAAGGGGCGCGGGAAACTGCACAACCAACCACCCACGACCCGCAGCCGAAGTCCGAGTAGCCCCACCCATCCCCCACCACCCCTAAGAGGCGCGGGGAACTGCGCAACCAGCCACCCGACCCGCAGCCGAAACCGCCCCACACCCCCACCACAAGGCAGCACCACCACCCCCTAAGGGGCGCGGGGAACTGCGCAACAGCCACAACCGGCCCGCAGCCGAACCCCTCCACGCCAGGGCGCACACCCGTCGACCACTACGCCCAGGCACCCCGCCCGGCAGGGCCCCGCACCAGCGGCAACGGCTCCGCCACAGAAAGAGCAGGGTCCTCGACCCTGAACGTCCGCACCCGCCCCACCTCCGACGTCGGCGTCTCGAACCGCACCGTGACCCGCCCCAGACCACTGCCCTGCACCCACCCGTGCCCGTGCTCGGCGTGGTGGACGTCGCGCCCCGGGGCCCACCGCCGCTCCTGAGGCTCCTCGGCCTCCTTCGGCCGTTCCTCGCCCGACTCCTCCTCGGCCGCCTGCTCAGCCTCCTCCGCGGCCTGCGCGAACAGGTCCTCCTGGGTGAAGTCGGCCAGGCCGCTCACCCCGACCCCGAGCAGCCGCACCCCACCCGTGGTGTCGACGGCCTCCAGCAGCCGCAGCGCGGCCTCCCGCACCACCACCGGGTCGTCGGTGGGCCCCCGCAACGTCTCGGACCGGGTCAGGGTCGAGAAGTCGTACCGCCGCACCTTGAGCTGGATCGTCCGCCCGGACAGCCCGGCCCCCCGCAGCCGCCGTACGCAGCGGTCGGCCAGCCGCTGCACCTCCAGCCCGACCCGCACCCGGTCGTGGATGTCCACGTCGTAGGTGTCCTCGACGGACACCGACTTGGTCTCCCGCTCGGCCACCACGGACCGCTCGTCGCGCGCGAGCGCCATCGCGTACAGCGCGTGCCCGTGCGCCTTGCCGACCAGCCGCACCAGCTCGTCCTCACCGGCCTCGGCGAGCTCCCCGACCGTGTGGATGCCCGCCCGTCTCAGGTGGTCGCCCGTCGCGGGCCCCACCCCGGGCAGCGTCCGCACGGACATCGGCCCGAGCAGCGCCCGCTCGGTGCCCGGCTCGATCAGCACCAGCCCGTCCGGTTTGGCCTGCTCGGAGGCGATCTTCGCCAGCATCTTGGAGGCCGCAAGCCCGACCGAGCCCGTGAGCCCGGTGACGGCCCGTATGTCCGCGCGCAGCTTGGCCCCGCTCAGCCGTGCCGAACCGGCGTCCCAGGCCGCCTCACCGGCCTCCAGGTCCACGAACGCCTCGTCCAGGCTCAGCGGCTCCACCAGCGGCGACAAGGCCCGCAGCAGCGTCATCACCTGCTCGCTGACCGCCCGGTACAGCGCGAACCTCGGCACCAGATACGCGGCGTTGGGCGCCAGCCGCCGCGCCTGAGCCATCGGCATCGCCGAGTGCACCCCGAACACCCGGGCCTCGTACGAGCAGGTCGCCACCACCCCGCGCGGCCCGAGCCCGCCCACGATCACGGCCTTCCCGCGCAGACTCGGCTTGGACGCCTGCTCCACCGAGGCGAAGAAGGCATCCATGTCGAGATGCAGGATCGTGGGCGCGGTTCTCACATCTCCGATGCTGCACCACACCACTGACAATGCCCCGGCGCAGGGCGGAGAGTCTCACCTGGGGCGCTGCCGGAACTCGACGTTCCAGCCGCGGGCTACACCGCCTTGTTGCGCCGCCGGGCCAGTTCGTCCGCCGGGTTGTGCCCGACGAGCGTCTCCCCGGTGTCGATGCGCTCCCCGTGAAGCTGGGACAGCGCGCTCTCGACGTCCCGCCAGACCACGCCGACGGCGATCCCGAAAACGCCCTGACCGCCCTGCAGCAGGGCGTGCACCTCGTCGGGCGAGGTGCACTCGTAGACGGTGGCGCCGTCGCTCATCAGCGTCATGCGCTCCAGATCGCGGAACCCGCGCTCACGCAGATGCTGGACGGCGCTGCGGATGTTCTGGAGCGAGACCCCGGTGTCCAGGAACCGCTTGACGATCTTCAGGACGACGACGTCCCGGAAGCTGTAGAGCCGCTGTGTCCCCGACCCGTATGCGGGCCGCACGCTGGGCTCGACCAGTCCGGTGCGCGCCCAGTAGTCCAGTTGGCGGTAGGTGATGCCGGCGGCCGCACAGGCCGTCGGACCCCGGTAGCCGACCTCCTCGGCCGCCCCCTGCGCCGCCCCGCCGTCGGGCACGGCCGTGGGCCGTTGAGCGGTATGACCGGACGCGCTGCCGTGATCGGGACATCCGCGGCTGGAGTGCAGCCGAGAGCCCTGGGGAGGGTACGGGCCGCTCTCCCCCAGACCGCGTCCGGGGGCACCCCCAGCCGTACCGTCGCCGCTGCTTCTCACGCCGACCTCCGTCCTTGACCTGCCCTCTCGACGGTAGGCAGTCACCAAGGGTGCGTCAACGATCGCCACACTCGGCACGCCGAGTGATAATCACCCTAGGAGTGGTTTCCCGTGCCCCACCGCGGGGAAAGGCTAGCCGAATGCACTCGCGGGAGGCCGCAGGACGCTCTCAATCGCCGCTGGCATGTGCCGAGGCGGCGGTGTCCCCGGACGGCCCGTCGAGCACTGCAGACATCCTCCGGGCGCCGGTCCGACCGCGCCTCACTGGCTGCTGGTGCCGAAGTCCTCGGGCGAGATCTGGTCGAGAAACTCGCGGAACTTCTCGACCTCGTCCTCCTGCTCGTCCGGGATCGCGATCCCCGCGTCGTCCAGCACCCCGTCACTGCCATAGATCGGCGTTCCGGTGCGCAGGGCCAGCGCTATGGCGTCGGACGGCCTGGCGCTCACCTCGACCCCGCTGGCGAAGACCAGCTCGGCGTAGAAGACGCCCTCACGCAGGTCCGTGATGCGCACCTCGGTGAGCTCCTGGCCGACGGCCTCCAGCACGTCCTTGAACAGGTCGTGAGTGAGCGGCCGTGCGGGGGCCATGCCCTGCTGCGCGAAGGCGATGGCCGTCGCCTCCCCCGGCCCGATCCAGATGGGGAGGTAGCGGTCGCCTCCCACTTCGCGCAGGAGCACGATCGGTTGGTTGGAGGGCATTTCGACCCGGACACCTACGACATCGAGCTCGTTCACACAGCAACCCTAGGCCGTGCCCGGGACGTTTGGGTAGTCGGGCCCGGCACAGGAGGCTGTTCCCGCGGGGCGTGGGACGCCGCGAAGGCGACCGATCCGGTCACCCACCAGCCCGGGAGCCGCCCGATGATCCACTCCGCGGCCGACCCGGGGAAACGCCCTTCCGAGCCGGCGCCGTCCGGGCCTCGGACCTCATGCCCGGTCCGTCGACACCCGGGCCACCGGCCCACGCCGGGTTCGTCACCGCTCTAACCGCGAGGCCGTTCCCGCCCCGGTCACCGAGCGGCACCATGGCCGCACGCCCGACCCCGTCGGGACCCCGTCTCCGGTCCCGGCGGGCGGCCATGCCTCAGGGCAGGCGCACCCCGAGCGCCGTCTGCACCAGCGCCGAATGCAGCTTCACCGTGAGCCCGGCCAGCTCCTTCGTACGGGCCTCCGCATGGGCCCTGGTCTGCGGATTGCGGTGACGCCTGAGCGGAGCCACCACCTGGTCCACCAGCCCGGCCTCACGGTCGGCGGTCGCCTTCATCACCCGCAGGTGCCGCGGCTCGATCCCGAACCGCCCCAGCTCGGCCACCAGGGTCGCCACGGTCACCGTCTCGGCGTCGTACACGCCCTCCGGCAGCGGTGAGATCAGCCCGTAGGACTCCCATTCCACCAGCTCGGACTCCTCGATCCCGGCCGCGGCGAGCAGCTCCGCCCGCCCGATCCGGGCCGCCGTGGGCCCCTCCGCTGCCTCCGGCAGGGCCTCGCCGTCGCGCTGACGGCCGACGGCCGGAAGCCGCACGTCCTCGCCGCGCGCCACGGCTTCGAGATACTCGCGAATCACCTTGAGCGGCAGATAGTGGTCCCGCTGCATCCGCAGCACATGACCGAGACGCTCGACGTCACTCACGCTGAACTTGCGGTACCCCGAAGGGGTGCGCTGCGGTTCGATGAGCCCCTCCGCCTCCAGGAAACGAATCTTGGAGATGGTGACTTCGGGGAACTCGTCGCGCAGCGCGTTCAGCACCGTGCCGATGCTCATCAGTCCACTGTCCGCCGCGGCGGTGCCACTCCCGGCACCGCCGCTCGGTGTTTGAAGCATGGACCTTCCCTGGGGGTCCCCCGGACCTGGGTCCGGGGCGGGTCAGATGCCCTGGCGGCTCGCGTAGAAGACGAGCCGGTACTTACCGATCTGCACCTCGTCGCCGTTGTGCAGGCCTACCTGGTCGATCCGCTCGCGGTTGACGTACGTGCCGTTCAGGCTGCCCACGTCGGCGACGGTGAACGAGCCGTCGGGGCTGCGCCGGAACTCCACGTGGCGGCGCGAGACCGTCACGTCGTCCAGGAAGATGTCGCTCTGCGGGTGCCGGCCGGCCGTGGTCAGCTCGCCGTCCAGCAGGAAGCGGCTGCCCGAGTTCGGACCGCGGCGCACGACCAGCAGCGCCGAACCCAGCGGCAGCGCGTCGACCGCGGCCTGCGCCTCGGGCGACAGCGCCGGCACCTGCGTCTGGCCGGTCACCTCGGCGTCGTAGGCCTCGAGCCCGCTGATGGAGATCGTGGACGTCGTCTCGGACGGACGCTCCGGGGCCGCGCCTGCCCGCAGCGGAGCACCGCAGTTGGAGCAGAAGCGGCTGTTCTCCGGGTTGCGGTTACCGCACCTCTGGCACACCAGGGCCGACATGGACGGATCCTCCTGCCGCGGCTGCCCCGCCGGGGCGTTGGACGCGTACGGGTCGGCGGCATATCCTCCACCCGCACCTGGGGTCGACGGTTGGCCGAAACCTATGCCGCCCACCTGGGCAGGGTCAACCGACGGCGCGCCCGGACCGCCGGAAATGTCGCCGCCCGGACCAGCGACCTGGTCACGGAACAGCGGCCGCTGGCCTTCGGCGTCGGGCTGGGCGCGATGACGAGCGGTGGCGCTGTTGTCGCCGCCGTCTCGCGCGCTCTTGCCGAACAACTTCGCAAACAACTTCACGGGCGATTCCCCTTGACCGAAATAGACCCGCCCGTGGGGCAGGACGAACCCTGACTGCACACTCTGGCCGAGTCGGACATCATGACAACGTCCGTAACCACCAGACAGTTTCCACCACGCACCACCCATTCGGTGCGGCGACCCCCCGCAACCTCTTGCCCTCGACGGACGCCCCCCATGCACCCCCGGTTCACTGGGAGGACGACCGAGCGTAGTCAGGCTGCTTCGCGGGCCGCAAGGCGTCCACGATGATCTTGTCCGAACGCTCAACCGTAACGGTGGCCTGCTCCTTCTCCAGCGTCTGCACCACGCCTCCTGGGATGTTGAGTGCCGGTTCGAGGTCCTGAGGCTTGCCGATGACCTGGAAACGATAGGGCGCGTTGATCTTGTTCCCGTCGACGCTCACAGAGTTGCCGGAATCCGTGAGGTACGTCCCGGCCACCACCCGCACGCCGTTCACCTGGATCGCCTCGGCACCGGCCGCGCGCAGCTCCTGGACGGCGTCGAGCAGCATGTCGGCCTCGACGGTGCCCTTCGTGTCGTCGATCGTCATCGTGATACCGGGCCCCTGGGCGGCCACCGTGCCCGCCAGGATGCCGAGTTGCCTCTCCTTCTCGATCGTCTGCCTGCGGGCCTCCTCCGCCTGGTCGGAGCTGTTCTCCAGCTCGTCCCGCTGCTTCTCGAGACCCTGCTTCTCGTCCTCAAGACGCTGAGTACGGTCATCCAGTTCATCGAGGATGCGCACAAGATCTTCCTGGCGCGCTCCGCGCAGGGCGGTGTCGTCGTCGCTGTTGGACGCGACCTGCACGGCGAGACCGAAGCCCAGACCGAACAACAGCAGGGCGACGATGAGTTGGGCCCGGCTGACACGCGGCGGCCACAGCCCCTTCACCAGCCGCTGGCGACCCGTGAGCACGGGCTCCGCCGGCTCCTCCGCGGGCTCGACGGGAGGCGCCACGGGCACCTCTTCGGGCAGTTCCTTGCGCAGCCGGTTCTCGGCCGTCTCGTCCTGGTCGCTCATCGGCCTCACGCCCGGAAGACGTGACGGCGGATCGCGGCCGCGTTGGAGAAGATCCGGATGCCGAGCACGACCACCACACCCGTGGACAGCTGCGCGCCCACGCCCAGCTTGTCCCCGAGGAACACGATCAGGGCGGCGACCACGACGTTCGACAGGAACGACACCACGAAGACCTTGTCGTCGAAGATCCCGTCGAGCATGGCCCGCAGACCGCCGAACACGGCGTCCAGCGCCGCCACGACGGCGATCGGCAGATAAGGCTCGACCACCGCCGGAACCTCAGGCCGGACCAACAGGCCGGCCACGACTCCCACGACGAGGCCCAGTACGGCGATCACGATGTGCCCTTCTCAGCTTGCGGCTGTGCTGTCTCGGTTATCGGCTGTGCGGTACGGACGATCACGCTGGGCGCGGCGGGCAACCGCAGCTCGTCCTCCGACGAGATGGCGGTACGGATCCCGTAGCTCTCCTGGAGGACATGCAGATACACACCGTCCGCGCTGTCCTGGAAGGCGGTCTTGAGCCCCTTGCCGTCCCCCACCGCGAGCACCGTGTACGGCGGCACCAGCGGCCTGTTGTCGACCAGTATCGCGTCGCCCGCGGCCCTGATCGCGGACAGCGCCGTCAGCCGCTGCCCGTTGATGGAGACGGCCTCGGCGCCCGATTCCCACAGCCCGTTCACCACGCGCTGGAGATCACGGTCGCGCACCCGGCCCGTGTCGGAGAAGCTGGACGTCCCTCGCGGATTGGCGTCCCCGCCGTCGGAGGTCCCCTTGGCGTCGTCGACGACCAGCTTCACGCCGGGCCCGTGGACCTCCACGGCACCCGACAGGACGCCCACCAGATCCGCCTGGCCGCTGCCGCCGCTGTCCTTGAGTGCCTCGCGCTGCCGCGCGCCCACGTCGTCCCGCAGCTCGTCCACGGACTTCTCGAGCTCGTCCGCGGCGTCGGTCTCGCGCCCGATGCGGTCGATCAGCTCCTCGCGCTCCTTGGCCACCACAGGGGCCGCGACCCGCGCCTGTGCGGCGCCCACGGTCACCACGAGGGCCGCGAGCACCAGACCGGCGGCCAGGCCCAGCTTCGCCCGGAGTGTCCTGGGCAGTCCCCCCTCGCCGGCGGCGGCCTTGCGGGCCGTAGCCTCCGCGTAGCCGTCGTCCAGGCTGTGATCCATCACGTTGGTGAGCAGCGACATGGACGCGTCCGGACGCGGGGCGCGCGTCGGACTGCTCCGAACGGGGGGCTGCGACATGCCGCACATCGTCGCACGTCGTGGCCGGTACCTCCGAATGGCCCCACGGACGTGCCGGACAGGCGCCCAGAGGGCACCTGTCCGGCACGCGCGCGTGGCGCCTTCTCACCGTCCGGCGAACACCGCCGGACGCCCCGCGGACCGCGCTGTCACCGCCCGGCGCTGTCCACCACGGCCGACCACTCGTCGAGCAGGGCCTGCGCCGACGCGTCGTCCGGCCCCTCCGCCCACAGATGGGTGACGGCCTCGGCCGGGTCGGGCAGGACCATGACCCAGCGCCCGTCCGTCTCCACGACCCGTACACCGTCCGTGGTGTCCACGAAGCGGTCTCCGGCCTCCTCGACGACCCTCCGCATCACGAGACCCTTGACCGCCCACGGGGTCGCCAGATCGCGCTTGAGGACGTGCGCACGCGGAATCCGGGCGTCGATCTGGCTCAGGGTGAGCTGCGTCCGCGCCACCAGCCCGATCAGCCGCACGAAGGCCGCCGTACCGTCGAAGACGCTGCTGAACTCGGGGACGATGAAGCCGCCCTTGCCGTCACCGCCGAAGATGGTCGACTCGTCATGGCCGACGCGCGTGAGGTCGTCCGGCGATGTCGTCGTCCACTCGACCTGCGTCCCGTGGTACGCCGCCACCTGCTCGGCGATACGCGTGGTCGTCACCGGCAGCGCCACCCGCCCGCTGCGCCGCTCAGCTGCCACCAGGTCGAGCATCACCAGCAGAGCCCGGTCGTCCTCGACGATGCGCCCTTTCTCGTCCACGAGCGACAGCCGCTCGCCGACCGGGTCGAACCGCACGCCGAACGCCGCCCGAGCGGACGCCACGATCTCGCCGAGACGCACCAGGCCGGACCGCCGTGTCTCGGCCGACTCGGTCGGCCGGGACTCGTCGAGACCCGGATTGATCGTCAGCGAGTCCACCCCGAGCTTGCCCAGCAGACTCGGCAGCACCAGTCCGGCGCTGCCGTTCGACGCGTCGACGACGACCTTCAGCCCCGACTCGGCGATCCCGGTCGTGTCGACGTTCCTCAGCAGCGAGCCGGTGTACGAGTCGAAGACACTCGCCGGGAAGTACAGGTCCCCGATCTCGCCCGGGAACGCCCGCCGGTACTCCTGACGCGCGAACACCCGGTCCAGCTTGCGCTGACTGCCCTGCGAGAGATCCGCGCCCTGACTGTCGAAGAACATGATGTCCACCGAGTCCGGCACCCCGGGCGACGTCCGGATCATGATCCCGCCGGCGCTCCCCCGGGCCGTCTGCTGCCGCGCCACGGGCAGCGGTACGTTCTCCAGGTCGCGTACGTCGATGGCGCTCGCCTGCAACGCGGAGATGACGGCCCGCTTCAGCGCACGCGCGCCACGCGAGTGGTCACGGGCGGTCGTGACGGTCGAGCCCTTCTTCAGCGTGGTCGCGTAGGCACCGGCCAGCCGCACGGCCAGCTCGGGTGTGATCTCCACGTTCAGAATCCCGGAGACACCGCGGGCGCCGAAGAGATGCGCCTGGCCTCTGGACTCCCAGATGACCGAGGTGTTGACGAATGCGCCGGCCTCGATCGTCTTGAAGGGATAGACCCGGACGTTGCCCTGAACGATCGATTCTTCACCGATCAGGCACTCGTCTCCGATGACCGCGCCGTCCTCGATCCGGGCCGCCCGCATGATGTCGGTGTTCTTCCCGACGACACAGCCGCGGAGATTGCTGTGCTGCCCGACGTACACGTTGTCGTGCACCACGGCCTTGTGCAGGAACGCGCCGCTCTTGACGACCACGTTGGACCCGACGACGGTGTGCTCGCGAATCTCCGCGCCGGCCTCGACCTTGGCGTAGTCGCCGATGTACAGCGGCCCGCGCAGAACGGCGTCGGGGTGCACCTCGGCGCCCTCGGCCACCCAGACGCCCGGTGAGATCTCGAAACCGTCGATCTCCACGTCGACCTTGCGTTCGAGCACGTCGGCCTGTGCCTTGACGTAGCTCTCGTGCGTGCCGACGTCCTCCCAATAGCCCTCGGCCACGAATCCGTAGACCGGCTTGCCCTCCTTCATCAGCTGAGGGAAGACATCGCCGGACCAGTCGACGGGCACATCGGCCTCGACATAATTGAATACCTCGGGCTCCATCACGTAGATGCCCGTGTTCACCGTGTCGGAGAAGACCTGTCCCCAGGTCGGCTTCTCGAGGAAGCGCTCGACCTTTCCCTCTTCGTCGACGATGGTGATGCCGAATTCCAGCGGATTGGGCACACGCGTCAGACAGACGGTGACGAGTGCACCCTTCTCCTTGTGGAAATTGATGAGCTCGGTCAGGTCGAAATCGGTGAGCGCGTCACCGGAGATGACCAGGAAAGCGTCGTCCTTCAACGCCTCTTCGGCGTTCTTGACGCTACCGGCGGTACCGAGTGGCTTCTCCTCGTTGGCATAGGTGAGCTCCATGCCGAGTTCTTCACCGTCACCGAAGTAGTTCTTGACCAGCGAGGCCAGGAACTGGACGGTGACCACGGTCTCATTGAGCCCATGCCTTTTGAGCAGCCTCAGAACATGCTCCATGATCGGCCGATTGGCCACCGGCAGGAGCGGCTTGGGCATGCTTGAGGTCATGGGGCGCAGGCGTGTGCCTTCGCCTCCGGCCATCACGACGGCCTTCATGTCGGAAGCGTCCTCCTCGAAGAGACGACGGTCTAGCCGACTTCACCCGCTACGAATTGTCCCGCACTTTTACGTTGCGGGCGATCGCGCCGTTGCGGCCGGGTCCATCCGCGAGTTCAATCGGCGATGGCGTCCGCACGGACCAGACGGCGGACTTGCACCACGTACAGGACTCCTGCCCACCAGTAGAGCGTTGTACCCCATCCTGCGAACGCCCATCCGAAAACGGCGCCGAGTGACGAGATCCATCCGCTTCCGTCGCTGAGCAGGAGCAGTGGGAACGCGTACATCAAGTTGAATGTAGCCGCCTTCCCGAGGAAGTTCACCTGGGGCGGCGGATACCCGTGGCGTCGGAGGATGCCCACCATGACCAACAGGACCAGCTCACGAGCGAGTAGTACCGCGGTCAACCACAGGGGCAGAATCTCGCGCCAGGTGAGTCCGACCAGGGTGGACAGAATGTAGAGCCGGTCGGCCGCGGGGTCCAGGAGCCGGCCGAGGCTGCTGATCTGGTTCCACCGCCGCGCCAGCTTCCCGTCCAGATAGTCGGTGATCCCGCTGAGCATGAGGACGAGAAGCGCCCATCCGTCACTCTTCGGGCCCCCGAACTCGGGCCTCAGGATCAGCCACAGGAAGAGCGGCACTCCGAGCAGTCGCGCCATGCTGAGGATGTTCGGGATGGTGAACACCCTGTCCGTCTGGACGCGGGTCTCCTGGACCTCCAACCGGGGGCCTCCTGCGGTAAACGTGCCGATGATGCCCCCTGACCTTACCTCAACGCAAAAAAGCTCCGGCCCCTGGGCTATTCACCCAGGGGCCGGAGCTATAAGAATTGTTCGGCGGCGTCCTACTCTCCCACAGGGTCCCCCCTGCAGTACCATCGGCGCTGTAAGGCTTAGCTTCCGGGTTCGGAATGT
>NZ_JBVJGZ010000041.1:0-50057 GCF_055587025.1 Streptomyces sp. NPDC048600
ACCGCCCGCCGCTCGGTGTTGTTGATCCGCTCACCACGGAACATCGCGTCCCGCAGCCCGAACACATCCGTGGCCACGGCCAGCTCGTGCAGCAGCCGCAGGGTCTCGTCCGTGACCAGGTGCTTGGAGAAGTCGACGTGCAGATCGCCGACCTGGAGCGTGTACGAGGAGGCGCGCCCGGGATCGGCGGCGAACAGTTCGCGCAGCCGCACCTCGCCGAGCTGCTCGCGGTGCTTGAGGAGGGCGTTCCATTCGGGCGTCCGGTCGAGCCTGGTACGGCCTTCGGCGTTCATCTCGGGCATCAGCCTTCTTTCCTACCTGTCCCTGCTGCGTACCTTGCCCCGCTGCCGGCCCCAACCTAGTTGATCAGCGGGGGACACGAAGTGACACGGGGACGTCGCAGAAGGCAACAACAGGTGGCCGGCCGAGCGGTCACGCCAGGGGGCAGCCCTGGAGGTCGGGGAGCAACCCCTAGATCTCGCCCCGGAGTTTGGCGAGAGCCTCGGCCAGGATCGCCTCGCCGTCGGCATCACTGCGACGCTCCCTCACATACGCGAGATGCGTCTTGTACGGCTCAGTACGCGGCGGAGCCGGGGGGTTGTCCCGGTCCTGGCCCGCCGGGAACCCGCAGCGCGGGCAGTCCCAGGTGTCGGGAACCTGAGCGTCGCTGGCGAAGCTGGGCTGGGTCTCATGTCCGTTGGAGCACCAGAAGGAGATGCGCAGACGCGGGGCGGACTCGCCGCGCTCGGCCTCGCCCATCGGCCCCGCCCCGACCCGGCTTCCTCGGATCGCGTTGCCACTTGCCACGGTGTAACTCCCTGCGTGATGGTGCCGCGAAGCGAGTCGGCGTGTCGCCTCGTTGCGAGCGCCTCAGTCTACGTAAGGCCCAACGCGCGTCCAGTGATTGGCGTAACAAGGGGCCCCGCACCTAGACGCAAGCCCCATGATAGGCCGCGCTCACGAGCGCGTACCGAACATGGGGCCTTACGTACCGGATCGTGCCGACCGGCGAGCCGTGGGTCAGTTGTTGACCTTCATCAGGATGCCGAGCACGACAATGCACGCGAACCACAGCAGACCGACCACCAGGGTGATGCGGTCGAGGTTGCGCTCGGCGACCGAGGAGCCGCCGACGGAGGACTGCATACCGCCACCGAACATGTCGGAGAGGCCGCCGCCCTTCCCCTTGTGCATCAGCACCAGCAGCATCAGCAGCAGGCTGAAGACGATCAGGGCGATGGAGAACCCCATAACCACAGCTGGACCAACTTCCTCGGACTCGGATGGACGACGCGGGGCCCAGCACAGCGCTGGACCCCGCAAGGGTACGACGGATCGCCGCTACCGCATACTCAGGACCGCCCGGTTCCTCCCGGGGAGCTCCGAGCAGGTCAGGTCACTGGTCGCGGAAGCGGACGATCTTGACGAACTCGTCGGCGTCCAGCGAGGCACCGCCGACCAGAGCGCCGTCGATGTCGGCCTGGGCCATGATCTCGGCGACATTGCCGCCCTTCACCGAGCCGCCGTACTGGATGCGGACCTTGTCGGCCAGCTCCTGGGAGTACAGCTCGGCGAGCTTGGCGCGGATCGCGGCGCAGACCTCCTGCGCGTCCTCGGCGCCGCAGACCTTGCCGGTGCCGATGGCCCACACGGGCTCGTAGGCGATCACGACGGACTCGGCCTGCTCGGCCGGGAGGTCCTTCAGACCGCCCTCGACCTGGGCGAGGGTGTGGGAGACGTGGTTGCCCGCCTCGCGGACCTCCAGCTCCTCGCCGACGCACAGGATCGGGGTCAGGCCGTGCTTGTAGGCGGCCTTGACCTTGGCGTTGACGATCTCGTCGGTCTCGGCGTGGTACTGGCGGCGCTCGGAGTGGCCGACGGCCACGTAGGTGCACTTCAGCTTGGCCAGCATCGGGCCGGAGATCTCGCCGGTGTAGGCGCCGGAGTCCTGGGCGGAGATGTCCTGGGCGCCGTACTTGATCTTCAGCTTGTCGCCGTCGACCAGGGTCTGCACGGAGCGCAGGTCGGTGAAGGGCGGCAGGACGGCGACCTCGACGGCGTCGTAGTCCTTGTCGGCGAGCGCGAAGGCGAGCTTCTGGACGTGGGCGATGGCCTCGAGGTGGTTGAGGTTCATCTTCCAGTTGCCCGCCATGAGCGGCGTACGGGTGGTCATGCGGGGTCAGTCCTCCAGTGCGGCGAGGCCGGGGAGCGTCTTGCCCTCGAGGTATTCGAGGGAGGCGCCGCCACCGGTCGAGATGTGTCCGAACGCGTTCTCGTCGAAGCCGAGCGTACGCACGGCCGCGGCGGAGTCTCCGCCGCCGACGACGGTGAACCCGTCCGAGTCGACGAGGGCCTGGGCGACCGCGTTGGTGCCCTCGGCGTAGTCGGGGTGCTCGAAGACGCCCATGGGACCGTTCCAGAAGACGGTCGCGGCGTCGGTGAGCTTGCCGGCGTACAGCTCGCCGGTCTTGGGGCCGATGTCCAGGCCGAGCTGCCCCTCGGGCATCTTGTCCGCGTCGACGGCCGTGTGCTCGGTGGGCGCCTTGGCCTTCAGGTCCGGGAAGCCCGGGGAGACCACGACGTCGACCGGGAGCACGAGCTCGACGCCCAGCTTCTCGGCGCGCTCCAGGTATTCGGTGACGGCCGGGATCTGGTCCTCCTGGAGCAGCGAGGTGCCGACCTCGTAGCCCTTGGCCTTGAGGAAGGTGAAGGCCATGCCGCCGCCGATGAGGATGCGGTCGGCCTTGCCGAGCAGCTGGTCGATGACGGCCAGCTTGTCGGAGACCTTGGAGCCGCCGAGGGCCACGGCGTAGGGCCGCCGGACCTCGTCGGTGAGCTTCTTCAGCACGCCGACCTCGGTGGCGATGAGGTAGCCGGCGTAGTGCGGCAGCTTGCCGGGGAGGTCGTACACCGAGGCGTGCTTGCGGTGCACCGCGCCGAAGCCGTCGCCGACGTAGATGTCGGCGAGGGCGGCGAGCTGCCCGGCGAACTCGGCCCGCTCGGCGTCGTCCTTGCTGGTCTCACCGGCGTTGAAGCGCAGGTTCTCGATGACCGCCACCTGGCCGTCGGCGAGGCCCGCGACCGTGGCCCGCGCCGACTCACCGACGGTGTCGGTGGCGAACGCGACGTCGGCGCCGAGGAGTTCGCCCAGGCGCGCGGCGGCGGGGGCGAGCGAGAAGGCCGGGTCCGGGGCGCCCTTGGGGCGGCCCAGGTGCGAGGCGACGACGACGCGCGCGCCGGCCTCGGCGAGCGCCTTGACCGTGGGCAGCACGGCGCGGATGCGGCCGTCGTCGGTGATGGTGGTGCCGTCCAGCGGCACGTTCAGGTCGGCGCGGACGAATACCCGCTTGCCCGCGACTCCTTCGGCGAGGAGTTCGTCGATCGTCTTCATTTTCGGGGGGCTCCTACGGAGGGCTCGTTCTGCTCGTGACCGGTTGACCAGGCCCGATCCTAGAGAGGTGGGACGGTCGCGACGCGCGTCAGGGCCCGGACCGGGCGCGTCCCTGCGCCTGGTCCGAGCCCTGCTCGCGCTTCAAGGTGTCTGCTTCAGCCGATCAGGGATCAGAGCTGGTCGCCGACGAACTTGGTGAGGTCGACGAGACGGTTGGAGTAGCCCCACTCGTTGTCGTACCAGCCGAGGATCTTCACCGTGTTGCCCTCCTGGACCATGGTCAGGGAGGCGTCGAAGGTGCAGGAGGCCGGGTCGCTCACGATGTCCGAGGAGACGATCTGGTCCTCGGTGTAGGCCAGGTAGCCGGCGAGGTCGCCGTCCTCGGAGGCCTTCTTGAACGCGGCGTTGACCTCGTCCTTGGTGACCTCGCGCTGGAGGGTGACGACCAGGTCGGTGGCCGAGCCGGTGGGAACCGGGACGCGCATGGCGATGCCGTCCAGCTTGCCCTTGAGCTGCGGCAGGACCAGCGCGGTGGCCTTGGCGGCACCGGTGGTCGTCGGGATGATGTTCTCGGCGGCGGCACGCGCGCGACGCAGGTCCTTGTGCGGGAAGTCGAGGATGCGCTGGTCGTTGGTGTACGCGTGCACCGTCGTCATCAGGCCCTTGACGATGCCGAAGTTCTCGTCGAGCACCTTCGCCATCGGCGCCACACAGTTGGTGGTGCAGGAGGCGTTGGAGATGACGTTGTGGTTGGCCGCGTCGTACTGGTCCTGGTTGACGCCCATCACGATGGTGATGTCCTCGTCGGTGGCCGGAGCCGAGATGAGGACCTTCTTGGCGCCACCCTCGAGGTGCTTGGCGGCGTCGGCCTTCTTCGTGAAGATGCCGGTCGACTCGATGACGATGTCGACGCCCAGCTCACCCCAGGGGATGTCGGCCGGGTTGCGCTCGGAGAGCACCTTGATGGTGTGACCGTCGACCGTGATGGTGTCGGCGGTGTGGGTGACCTCTGCCTTGAGGCGGCCCAGGATCGTGTCGTACTTCAGCAGGTGGGCGGTGGTCGCGGTGTCACCCAGGTCGTTGACAGCCACGATCTCGATGTCGGCACCCTGCTCCAGGAGCGCGCGGAAGTAGTTACGACCGATGCGGCCGAAGCCGTTGATGCCTACGCGGATCGTCACGAACCGATCTCCTCGTTGGTACGCCGGCCATGAGGTGCCGGCGAGCTGTATTTGGGATGTCCCCGACCGCCTACGACCCTACCTCCCAGAAGCGCCGGAGGTGACATCCAGACGGCCCATACACGGCACTGCCGCCCTTACCCACCAGTAGGGGTACGGACCGGCCCGCCGGACAGCCCTCGTCACTCGAAAGGGCTCTCGGAGGTCGCCCCTTTTCCGACCCCCTCCGACGCCTGGCGCGGACCGTTCGCTACCGGCTGCGTGCGGCGGCGTGCGGGTGTCAGGCTCACGTCCGCCGGAGGGTGCGTCAAGACGGCGTTGTCGGCCAGGGGTTGGGGGTTCTGGGGTGGGGCGGGGCGCGTCGCGGAGTGCGGGCCGGGGGTGCGGGAGGGGCGAGTCACGGGTGCGGGCCGGGGTGCGGGCCAGGGGCCGGGGCCGGTCGTCGGCGGTCGTTCGTCTTCGGTGTCGGACGTGCGAACGCCGGTGCCGGACGGGCGGACACCGGTCCCGGACGTGCGGACACCGGTCCCGGACGTGCGAACGCCGGTGCCGGCTGCCCGGGTGGGCATCGGCACCGGCGCTCTGGGGCGGTGCGGTTCGATCCGGTGCGGTGGTCGGTCCGCATCACCAGGTTGGGCGTACGTCGGCAGACGTCACTGGTGGGGCGTGCGTCAGCCCGCGTCACCCGCTGGGTGTACGTCAGCCCGCCAGGTTGTCGGCCAGTTCCTCGGAGAGGTTGGCCTCCGTGCCCGGGACGCCCAGGTCGGACGCGCGCTTGTCGGCCATGGCCAGCAGACGGCGGATACGGCCGGCCACGGCGTCCTTGGTGAGCGGCGGGTCGGCGAGCGCGCCCAACTCCTCCAGGGAGGCCTGCTTGTGCTCCATGCGCAGCCGGCCGGCCGCGGCGAGGTGCTCGGGCACCTCCTCACCGAGGATCTCCAGGGCACGCTGCACCCGCGCCCCGGCGGCGACCGCGGCCCGCGCCGAACGGCGCAGGTTGGCGTCGTCGAAGTTGGCCAGACGGTTCGCCGTGGCCCGCACCTCGCGGCGCATCCGGCGCTCCTCCCAGGCCAGCACCGACTCATGGGCGCCGAGGCGGGTGAGCAGCGCGCCGATCGCGTCGCCGTCGCGGACCACGACCCGGTCCACACCGCGCACCTCACGGGCCTTCGCCGCGATCGACAGCCGGCGGGCGGCGCCGACCAGCGCGAGCGCGGCCTCGGGGCCGGGGCAGGTCACCTCCAGGGAGGAGGAGCGGCCGGGCTCGGTGAGCGAGCCGTGCGCCAGGAAGGCACCGCGCCAGGCGGCCTCGGCGTCACAGGTGGCACCGGACACCACCTGCGGGGGCAGCCCGCGGATCGGCCGGCCCCGCCCGTCCACCAGACCCGTCTGCCGGGCCAGCTGGTCGCCGCCCGCGACCACGCGCACCACGTACCGCGAGCCGCGCCGCAGTCCGCCCGGCGCCATCACGATCAGCTCGGAGCTGTGGCCGAAGATCTCGAGGATGTCCCGCTTGAGGCGGCGGGCCGCCATCGCGGTGTCCAGCTCCGCCTCGATCACGATGCGCCCGCTGACCAGATGAAGGCCGCCGGCGAACCGCAGAATGGCGGAGACCTCAGCCTTCCGACAGCAGGTCCGGGTGACGGGGAGCCGGGAGATCTCGTCCTTCACCGCTGCCGTCATCGCCATGGGCCGATCCTTCCATGCATCCGAAAAATACGGTCGTACGCGGCGGCCAGGAGCTCCGCGTCGTGCCGCGGGGTCCCGTCGGGCCGCGCCACCGGCGCCAGCTCGACCGCGGCCCCGAAGCGCTTGGCGGCATCGGTCAGCGAGTCGCGGTCGGGCACGGCGGCCTCGTCGGCCAGCACCACGTCCAGGGCGAGTTTAGGGGCGTGTCGTCCCAAAACCTCCAAATGACGCTGCGGTGAGAAGCCGTCGGTTTCCCCGGGCTGCGGGGCGAGGTTCAGCGAGAGTACCCGGCGGGCCTTCGTCTCCAGCAGCGCGTCCAGCAGTTCGGGCACGAGCAGGTGCGGAATGACCGAGGAGAACCAGGAGCCGGGGCCGAGCACCACCCAGTCGGCGTCCAGCACGGCCGCGACGGCCTCCGGGACGGCGGGCGGGTCGTGCGGCACCAGGTGCACCGACTGGACCTCGCCCGGGGTGAGGGCCACCGTCGCCTGGCCGCACACGGTGTCCACCTCGTCCGGGCGGTCCGGGTCGTGCCCCTTGACCAGCGCCTCGAGCTCCAGCGGCACGGCGGACATGGGCAGCACCCGCCCGTGCGCGCCGAGCAGCTTGCCGACCAGGTCCAGGGCCTGCACATGGTCGCCGAGCTGCTCCCACAGGGCGACGATCAGCAGGTTGCCGACCGCGTGGTCGTGCAGGTCGCCCTTGGAGTGGAAGCGGTGCTGGATGACCCTGGCCCAGGTCTGGCCCCAGTCGTCGTCGCCGCACAGCGCGGCCAGCGCCTTGCGCAGGTCGCCGGGCGGCAGTACGCCCAGTTCGTCGCGCAGGCGCCCGCTGGAGCCGCCGTCGTCGGCCACGGTGACGACGGCGGTGAGGTCACCGGTGATCCGGCGCAGCGCGGCCAGCGAGGCCGAGAGCCCCATGCCGCCGCCGAGCGCGACGACCTTGGGCTGGGTGCCGCGGCGGCGCGCACGGGCGCCCCGGGCCTCGACGGGCCGGCCGGTCCGGGCGTCGGGCATCGCCCTGCGCAGTCGGCCCAGCCGGGGAGTACGTCCTGTCATTCGCGTCCCATGTCCCGGTGCACGACCACCGTCTCCACGCCCTCTGCCGCGAGGCGCGCGGCGAGCTTCTCCGACATCGCCACCGAGCGGTGCTTGCCGCCCGTACAGCCGATGGCGATGGTCACGTACCGCTTGCCCTCGCGCCGGTAGCCGGCGGCGATCAGGCGCAGCAGCTCGGCGTAGCGGTCCAGGAACTCCTTGGCGCCGGGCTGGTTAAAGACGAAGGCCGCGACCTCCTCGTTCACCCCGGTGAAGGGGCGCAGCTCCGGGACCCAGTGCGGGTTGGGCAGGAAGCGCATGTCGGCGACGAGGTCGGCGTCGACAGGGAGGCCGTACTTGAAGCCGAACGACATCACCGTGGCCCGCAGCTCGGGCTCCTCCTCGCCGGCGAACTGGGCGTCCATCTTGGCGCGCAGCTCGTGCACGTTGAGGCTGGAGGTGTCGATGACCAGGTCGGCGTCGCCGCGCAGCTCGCGCAGCAGCTCACGCTCGGCGGCGATGCCGTCGACGATGCGGCCGTCGCCCTGGAGGGGGTGCGGGCGGCGCACTCCCTCGAAGCGGCGCACCAGGGCCTCGTCGGAGGACTCCAGGAAGACGATGCGCCGGGTGACGCCCCGGCCGTCGAGGTCGGCGAGGGATTCGCGCAGATTGTCGAAGAAGCGACGGCCGCGCACGTCGACGACGACCGCGATCCGCGCCACGTTGCCCTGGGAGCGGGCGCCCAGTTCCACCATGGTGGGGATCAGGGCGGGCGGGAGGTTGTCGACGACGAACCAGCCGAGGTCCTCCAGGCACTTCGCGGCCGTGGACCGGCCGGCCCCGGACATGCCGGAGATGATCACCAGCTCGGGGATGGCGGCGTCGGGGATCCCGGGGCCCGTGATGTCCTGGCTCACCTGTGCTCCGTCGTCGAGGAGCGCCGACCGGTGCTCGGCGGGCTCCTGGTGCTCGCGGCCCGGTGCGGTCCGCGGTTCCTGCTCTCGATCGCCTGTCGGCTGCGTCTCGTGATCGGTCATGTCTCCTGCCCCCGTCGCTCGTCCGGGGCGCCCGCGGGTACGGGCTCCCCCGGGGCGCCCGCCGTCGTCTCGGGTGCCCCGTCGTCCATGTCATCCATGATCTCTCCAGTCGCCGTGTTCACGGCGGGGGCGGCCGGGGCCGCCTGGGCGAGGGCCACGGCGATGGTCTCCGCCGTCTTCCGGCCGATGCCCGGAACCTCGCAGATCTGGTCAATTGTCGCGGATCTCAGCTTCTTCACCGAACCGAAGTGCTTGATCAGCGCCTGTTTGCGGGCCTCGCCCAGTCCCGGCACCTCGTCCAGGGGGCCGGCCCGGAAGCGCTTGGCGCGCTTGGTGCGCTGGTAGGTGATCGCGAAGCGGTGGGCCTCGTCGCGGACCCGCTGGAGCAGGTAGAGGCCCTCGCTGGTGCGGGGCAGGACGACCGGGTCGTCGTCGCCGGGCAGCCAGACCTCTTCCAGCCGCTTGGCCAGGCCGCACACGGCGATGTCGTCGATGCCGAGCTCGTCCAGCGCCCGCCGGGCGGCGGCGACCTGCGGCTGTCCGCCGTCGACGACGACCAGCTGGGGCGGGTAGGCGAACTTCCTGGGGCGGCCGTCGTCGTCGGTGAGGGTGGTGAGGGCGGCGGACGCCTCGCCGGGGGCGGGAGGCTGTGCGAGGGCGGCTTCGTCGGCGGGGGCCAGGGACTGTGCGGGGGCGGCGTCCTCGGCGGGGGTGCCGTCGGCCGCGACCAGCGCCGGGTCCGGCTGCGGGCCGGCGGCGTCCTCCGCGTCGGTCCACTCCCCCGTGCGCTCCTTCTCGGCCAGGTAGCGCCTGAAGCGGCGCGTGATGACCTCGTGCATGGAGCGGACGTCGTCCTGGCCGGCGAATCCCTTGATCTGGAAGCGGCGGTACTCGCCCTTGCGCTGGAGCCCGTCCTCGAAGACGACCATGGAGGCCACGACGTCGTCGCCCTGGAGATGCGAGATGTCGTAGCACTCGATGCGCAGCGGGGCGCTGTCCAGATCGAGGGCCTCGGCGATCTCCTCCAGGGCGCGCGAGCGGGTCGTGAGGTCGGAGGCGCGCTTGGTCTTGTGCAGGGCGAGTGCCTGCAGGGCGTTGCGCTCGACCGTCTCCATCAGGGCTTTCTTGTCGCCGCGCTGCGGGATGCGCAGCGAGACGGCCGACCCCCGCCGCTCGGTCAGCCACTGCTGGACCGGCTCCACCGGCTCGGGCAGGGCCGGGACGAGGACCTCCTTGGGAACGCTGTCACCGGTCTCCTCGCCGTAGAGCTGCTGGAGTGCGTGCTCGACGAGGGCGCCGGTGGTGACCTCCTCGACCTTGTCGGTGACCCAGCCGCGCTGGCCGCGCACCCGCCCGCCGCGCACATGGAAGATCTGCACGGCCGCTTCCAGCTCGTCCTCGGCGACGGCGATCAGGTCGGCGTCGGTCGCGTCGGCGAGCACGACCGCGTTCTTCTCCATGGCCTTGCGCAAGGCCCCTATGTCGTCGCGCAGGCGGGCGGCCCGCTCGTACTCCATGTCCTCAGCCGCCTCCGTCATCTGCTTCTCCAGGCGGCGGAGGTAGGTGCCGGTACGACCGGTCATGAAGTCGCAGAACTCCTCTGCGAGTTCGTGGTGCTCCTGCGGCTCGATCCGGCCGACGCAGGGGGCGGAGCACTTGCCGATGTAGCCGAGCAGACACGGGCGGCCGGTACGGGAGGCGTTCTTGAACACGCCCGCCGAGCAGGTGCGCACCGGGAAGACGCGCAGCAGCAGGTCGACGGTGTCCCGGATCGCCCACGCGTGAGCGTAGGGACCGAAGTACCGGACGCCCTTCTTCTTGTGGCCGCGCATGACCTGCACACGCGGGAACTCCTCGTTCATCGTCACCGCGAGGTACGGGTAGCTCTTGTCGTCGCGGTACTTGACGTTGAACCGGGGGTCGTACTCCTTGATCCAGGAGTACTCCAGCTGGAGGGCCTCGACCTCGGTGGACACCACGGTCCACTCCACGGACGCGGCGGTGGTCACCATCGTCCGGGTGCGCGGGTGCAGGTTCGTCAGATCCTGGAAGTAGTTCGCCAGGCGCTGGCGCAGGCTCTTCGCCTTTCCGACGTAGATCACCCGGCGGTGCTCGTCACGGAACCTGTACACCCCGGGAGAGTCCGGGATCTCGCCCGGCCTGGGGCGGTAGCTGGAGGGGTCGGCCATGTCTCACACCCTACTGGCGAGCGGTGACACTCCGGCGGGCCTGTGGACAACGTCCGGGATCGCGCCCGGCCCCGCCCGGACCGGCCGCCCGGCACCCGGCGTACGCCGGACAGCCACCGGAACCGGCCGCCACGCGCACCCCGCGCGGGCCCGGTACCCGCGGAAGCCGGGTGAACCGGCCGCGCGCGGTACCCGCACCGGCCAACCGGAAGCCGTTTGCCCCGATTTGACACCCTTGCCGCGCCCGGCGGCGAGGACTGGACCACTGTTGGGCCGGAGGTGTTGTCGGGACTTGGCCAACACGCTTCAATGCGTTGGAACTCGGGGCCGTGAACGACGGCGCGCGGGAGGGCCCAGCCCCCGGCGCCGACGGGGTGGCCCCAGCAGCACCCGCGTGAACGGTCTGACCAGCCGTTGTGAACCACACAGAAAGGCCCCTGCATGCCGCACGCCACACAGCACGCGGACATCGCCACCGCGGAACTGGACACGGCTCTGCGCGGCGGCCCCTTCCACGTCGCCCTGCGCGCCGCCATCGCCGCCCGAGGCCTGCCCCTGCAACGCGTCCAGCACCACCTGTCGCGCTACGGCGTGAAGGTCGGTGTCACCAGCCTCAGCTACTGGCAACAGGGTGCCCGCCGCCCGCAGCGCCCCGAGTCGCTGCGCGCCGTCCGTGCCCTGGAGGAGATACTCCACCTGCCCGACGAGTCGCTGATACGGCTGCTCGCGCAGGCGGAGGACGGTGCCCCCGGACAGCACCCGGCCGCCCGCTCCTACCGTTCCCTCGTCGAGGCCTCGGGCGCCCTGGAGCGCCTCCTCCTCGAACTGGAGTCCCCCCGCGACGGCGGACTCCATCTGCTCGGCCATCACGAGCAGGTACGCATCGGCGCACACCGCGAGCTCCTCGACCGCGAGTCGCACCATGTCGTGCGAGCCCACCGGGACGGGGTCGACCGGTTCCTCGCCGTCCATCACGGCGACCCGGGCTGCTCGCCCGAGCACATGTCGGTGCGGGCCCTGGAGAACTGCCGCACCGGACGCGTCCTCCGGCACCAGGAGACCGGCATCCTGGTGGCGGAGCTCCTGTTCGACACCCGGCTGCGCGCCGGGGACACGTTCCTCTTCCGCTACGCCGTCGAGGACGGCACCGCCGGTGTCTCCTACGAGTGCGTCCGCGGCTTCGGACCGCCCGGCGGGCAGTACGTCCTCCAGGTTCGGTTCGACGAGCACGCTCTCCCGGCGCGCTGCCACCGCTTCACCCAGCACTCGGCGGCGGCTCCCCGCAGCGGCCGGCAGGAACTCCCCCTCACCACCCGCCACCACTCCGTCCACCTCGTCGAACCCCGCGTGCGCTCGGGGATCGTCGGGATCGGGTGGGACTGGGAGTAAGGACTTCCGAGTCGCGGTCGGGGGTTGTGCCGCCGACGAGGCGGGGACACGTCCGGCCGACGGCGGCCGGTGTCGGGCCTGGGGAACGGTTTGGGTCGGGCCGAGGCCCGTGACCGGCCTGGGGAACGGCTGTGTCAACCGTGGCCGGAGTCAGGCCCGCGGCCCCGCGATCACCCTGCCGTTCTCGGTGCGCACCGGCAGTTCGGTCAGTGCCACGGTCGCCGGGGAACGCAGCACCTCGCCGGTCCGCGCGTCGAACCGGCTGCCGTGGCACGCGCAGCTCAGGGTCGTCCCCTCCAGCTCGCTGATGGGGCAGCCCCCGTGCGTGCAGATGGTGCTGAACGCCTTCAGCGTGCCGTCCGCGGACCGGCTGACCACCACGTTGTGGTCCAGGTGCAGATGGGCACCGGCCTCGGACACCTCGCTCTCGGCACCGAGGTCCACCGGAGCGGTCGGCGTGGTGGGGGTCGCCTCCGCTCCCCCGCCCGGCGAGCACGCGGCGAGGCCCAGCCCCGCGACGGGAGCGGCCGCCGCCCCGCGCAGAACGGTTCGACGGCTCGCGAGGGGTCGGCCGGGCATGAGGGTCTCCACAGGTCAGGGGGCAGCCGTGCCGACGATACCCGGGGCCCCGAGCGCGGAAAGCCGTGGGGCGGGGCGCGGGGCGGAGTCTGGGGGACGGGGCGTCGGGGGTGCGCACGTGAGCGCGTAAACGCTTGCGCAAGCGTTTACGTCTGGGCCCGGATGGGATACGTTCCCGCCGTGAGGGCCCGCCGCGGCCGACGCCCCGGCCCACTCGGGCCGGTCCGGGGAGGGGGTTCCGCCATGCCGACCATGGCCGACGTCGCACGCAGCGCCGGTGTCTCGGTGGCGACCGTCTCGCACGTGCTCAACGGCACCCGGCCCGTGCTGCCGCACACCCGGCAGGCCGTCCTCGACGCCGTCGAACAGCTCGGCTACACGACGAACACCCTCGCCCGGTCCCTGGTGACCTCCCGCACCCGCTCCATCGGCCTCGCGGTCTCGGCGATCAGCAACCCGTACTTCACCGAGATCCTCCAGGGTGTCGAGGCCACTGCCCTGGAGCACGGCTACAGCCTCCTCATCGCCGACCCGCACGACGACCCCGAGCACGAACGCAAGGCCGTCCAGCTGCTGCACGAGCGCCGGGTGGACGGCATGATCGTCGCCCCCTCCGCCGACCCGCGCGAACTGCTCGCCTATCTGCGCCGCCACGACGTCCCGGCCGTCCTCCTCGACCGGCTGGTCGGCACCCACGCGGACAGCGCCCCGCCCTTCGACCAGGTCTGCGCCGAGAACAGCGCACCGACGGCGCGGCTGATCGAGCATCTCGCCGGGCTCGGTCATCGCCGTATCGGCCTGGTCGCCGGACTGCCCGGACTCAGCACCACCGGCGAGCGGATCGCCGGCTACCGGCACGGCCTCGCCGCCGCGGGGCTGCCCCACGACGAGCGTCTCGTGGTCCACGGTGACTCCGCCGCCACCGGTGGCGAGCACGCCACGGCCGCCCTGCTCTCCCTCGCCGCACCTCCGACCGCCCTCGTCACCGCCAACAACGCGATGACCATCGGTGCCCTGCGCGCCCTGCGCGACCACGGCCTGTCCGTGCCCGGCGACATCGCCCTGTGCTGCTTCGACGACTTCGCCTGGGCGGACCTCTTCTCGCCCCGGCTCACCGCGATCGCCCAGCCCAGCAGGGAGATCGGCGCCCAGGCCGTCCAGGTGCTCCTGGACCGTCTCGCCTCCCCGGAACGCCCCGCCCGGACACTGCGGCTCCCGTGCGCCTTCGTCCACCGGACCTCCTGCGGATGCCCGGAGGAGAACGCTCCGGGCACGGCACGCCCGGCGACGACGCCCGCCGACAGCCCCCACCGGCCCGAGCCCCGGTGACCCCGGACAGCTCCGGCACCCGCAGCCCGGTCCACCGCGACCGCCCCCTCCACTGCCCCCGCCCGAAGCGGCAGCTCGCCCCGGTGCAGCCCCCGAAAGGACCCTCTCGTGATCGTCGTAGCCGGTGAGGCCCTCATCGACCTGGTACCGCAGGGCACGGGTGCCCTCGCTGCCCTGAAGCCGGCACTCGGCGGCGGCCCGTACAACACGGCCGTGGCCCTGGGACGGCTCGGCTCCCCGACCTCCTTCTGCTCGCGCGCCTCGCGTGACGCCTTCGGCGAGGCGCTGCTCGACGGGCTGCGGGCGGCGGGCGTGGACGTGTCGGACGTACAGCGCGGCCCTGAGCCCACCACCCTCGCGGTCGCCACGATCGGCGACGGCGGATCGGCCGCCTACTCCTTCTACGTCGACGGCACCGCCGACCGGCTGTTCACGGCTCCGGCCGCGCTGCCCGCCGGCACCCGCGCGGTGTCCTTCGGCACCTGCTCACTGGTACTGGAGCCCGGGGCGAGCGCGTACGAGGGGCTGATGCGGACTGCGGCGGCCGAGGGCCTGTTCACGGCCCTCGACCCCAACATCAGGCCGGTCCTGATCCTCGACGCCGACGCCTATCGCGCCCGGTTCCGCGGCTGGCTGCCGTCGGTGTCGCTGCTCAAGCTCTCCGAGGAGGACGCCCACTGGCTGGGCGGCACCCCGAAGGAGTGGCTCGCGGCCGGGCCCTCGGCCGTCGTCATCACCCATGGCGGCGACGGTCTGTCCGCCCACACCCGCGACGGTGCCGTGCACTCCGTGCCGGGCGAGCGGGTCGACGTCGTGGACACCATCGGCGCCGGGGACACCGTGAACGCCGCCCTCCTGCACGGCCTGGCCGCGCAGGACGCCCTGTCCCCCGAGGCGCTGGCCGGCCTCGGTGCCTCCGGTTGGACCGAACTGCTGCGCTTCGCGGCCCGCGCGGCGGCGGTCACCTGCTCCCGGGCCGGGGCGGAGCCGCCCTACGCGTGGGAACTGGACGGCGTACGGCCCTGACCGCCACGGCCCGGCCGGTGTGCCGACCCATGTGGCAGCTCGTGGGTCAGCTCACTGCCCGGCCGACGGCCCGCAGCGCGCCCGGACGGCGGCCGCTGAGGCGGTCCAGAGCTGCGGACGTGGCGTCGTCCGCCGGCAGGTAGACCACCACCTGCTGACCCTCCTCCGGCAGGGCCAGCGACTCGTGCAGCAGATGCACTGCCCCGGCCTCGGGGTGCTCGATGTGCTGCGAGCCGACGGTGCGCGGCGTCACCGACAGGTCCGCGAACCGGTCGGCGAACTCCGCGCCCGCGGTCACCGTGAGCTCCTCGGCCAGCTCGGTGAGGTACGGGTCGCGCAGTGGTACGCCGTGCCGCAGCCGGGCGACCAGGTCGTCGGCGACCCGGTCCCAGTCCTGGTGGGCCTCACGGGCGCGTGGGTCGGTGAACAGGTACCGGAGGAGATTCGGGTGCTCGCCGTCGAGCATCCCGATCGGGCCGACGAGCCGGGCGTAGCCGTCGGTGTGGGCGACGATGTCGCCGATCCAGTTGATCACCACGGCCGGGGTGGGTTCCAGCCGGTCCAGGACGGCCTGCACGGTGGGCCGCACGGTGCGGCTGAGCGGCGGGGCGGCCGCGCAGACCAGCGGGTCGCCGCCGTCCGCCTCCTTGGTCAGACGGCGCAGCAGGACGCGGTCCTTCAGGGACAGGCTGAGCGCGTCGGCGACGGCCCCGAGCACCTGGGGCGAGGGGTTGCGGTCACGGCCCTGTTCCAGGCGGGTGAGGTACTCCACGCTGATGCCCGCGAGCGTGGCCAGCTCGGAGCGGCGCAGGCCGGGCGTGCGTCGGCGGAACCCGGCCGGCAGCCCCACCTCGGCGGGGGTGACGGACTCGCGTCGGGTGCGCAGGAACAGGCCCAACTCGTTGTCGCTCACCCATCGAACGTACCTCGCCCCGGATCCATGAGGGTGGCCCTGGGACTACCACCCTGCCACTACCACTCTCAGCGCGGTCTCCCTGCGCGCCGGAAGAACGCGGAGGGTGGGGGCATGACTCAGAACAACACCGCTGACACGCTCGCCCCCGGCTCTCTCCCCCTCGCGCCGGGCGACTGGACGCTCGACCCGCTGCACTCCGCCGTGAACTTCACGATCCGGCACCTCGGGATCGCCAAGGTGCGCGGCCGCTTCGCCGATGTGCAGGCCGGTCTGCACGTCGGCGCGACGCTCGACGACGTACGGGTGAGCGCCGTGATCGCCCTGGCGTCTCTGGACACCGGGAACGCCGACCGGGACGCGCACACCCGGTCCGCCGATCTGCTCGACGTGGAGAAGCGTCCGACGATGACGTTCCGCTCGACGCGGGTGTCCGGCGAGGACGAGGACTGGACGATGGAGGGGGACCTGACCATCGGGGACGTGACGCGTCCCGTGGCGCTCGACGTCGAGTTCGGCGGGGTCGTGGACTCCCCCGCGGATCAGAGCAGGCACGCCGGTTTCGAGGCGACGGGTGAGATCAGGCGCAGTGACTACGGCCTGGACTTCGGGGGTGGCTTCCTCAGTGATGTTGTCAAGATTCAGCTGGACATGCAGTTCGTCGAACCGCAGGGCCAGGGTGGCTGATGGTGGAACGAGCGGCGCCCCGCGGGGAGTTCCCGCGGGGCGCCGCTCTTTTGTCCCGTTGCGCCGGAACTTTCTGCCGGGTTCGGGGCAGCCTGACCGCTCAGGCCGGCCTTGACCGTAGAGGCCGACGTTGACCGCTCAGGGCGGCCCGGACCACACGGCTCGGCCCTGACCACACGGGGGTGGTCAAGGCCGTGCCGGTCGGCCCGCCTCAGGTCTTGCGGGCCCTGGTCGTCTTCTTGGCCGCCGTCTTCTTGGTGGCCGCGGCGGCCTTCTTGGTCGCCGTGCTGTTGGCGGTTCCGGTCGTCCTCGCCGTGGCCGTCTTCTTCGCCGCAGACTTGGCCGCGACGGTCTTGGCCGCGGTCCTGCGCGGGGCCTTCACCGAGGCGGCGTCGCTGATCCGGTCGGCGTCGAGGATCTCGCGCAGGAACTTGCCGGTGTGGCTGGTCGGCACCCCTGCGACCTCCTCCGGCGTGCCCTCGGCGACGACGAGACCGCCGCCCGCACCGCCCTCGGGGCCCATGTCGACGACCCAGTCCGCCGTCTTGATCACGTCGAGGTTGTGCTCGATGACGATGACCGTGTTGCCCTTGTCGACCAGACCGGCCAGGACCTTCAGCAGCTTGCTGATGTCCTCGAAGTGCAGACCGGTGGTCGGCTCGTCGAGGACGTAGACCGTGCGGCCGGTGGAGCGCTTCTGGAGCTCGCTGGCGAGCTTGACGCGCTGGGCCTCGCCGCCGGACAGGGTCGTCGCCGACTGGCCGAGCCGGACATAGCCGAGGCCGACGTCCTTGAGCGTGTTCAGATGCCGGGCGATCGAGGGGACGGCCTCGAAGAACTCCGTGGCCTCCTCGATCGGCATGTTCAGCACTTCGGCGATGGACTTGCCCTTGTAGTGGACCTCCAGGGTCTCCCGGTTGTACCGCGCACCGTGGCAGACCTCGCACGGGACGTAGACGTCCGGGAGGAAGTTCATCTCGATCTTGATCGTGCCGTCACCGGCGCAGTTCTCGCAGCGTCCGCCCTTGACGTTGAAGGAGAAGCGGCCCGGCTGGTATCCGCGGACCTTCGCCTCGGTGGTCTCGGCGAACAGCTTGCGGACGTGATCGAAGACGCCGGTGTACGTCGCCGGGTTGGACCGCGGAGTGCGGCCGATGGGCGACTGGTCGACATGCACGACCTTGTCGACGAGGTCGTCGCCGTCCACGCGGGTGTGGCGGCCCGGCACGCTGCGGGCGCCGTTCAGCTCGCGGGCGAGGTGTGTGTAGAGGATGTCGTTGACCAGCGTCGACTTGCCGGAGCCGGAGACGCCGGTGACGGCGGTGAACAGGCCGATCGGGAAGGAGACGTCGATGTCCTGCAGGTTGTTCTCGCGGGCGCCGTGCACGGTGAGCTGCCGGCCCGGGTCGCGCGGGCGGCGGATGTCCGGCAGCGGGATCGACTTCCGGCCCGACAGGTACTGACCGGTCTGCGACTCGGCGTTGGCGAGCAGTTCCTTGAGGGAGCCGCTGTGCACCACCTTGCCGCCGTGCTCGCCGGCGCCGGGGCCGATGTCGACGATCCAGTCGGCGACCTTGATGGTGTCCTCGTCGTGCTCGACGACGATGAGCGTGTTGCCCATGTCGCGCAGCCGGACCAGGGTCTCGATCAGCCGGTGGTTGTCGCGCTGGTGCAGGCCGATGGACGGCTCGTCGAGGACGTAGAGGACGCCGACGAGGCCGGAACCGATCTGGGTGGCCAACCGGATGCGCTGGGCCTCGCCACCGGAGAGGGTGCCCGCCGCGCGGTTGAGCGAGAGGTAGTCGAGGCCGACGTCGACCAGGAACCGCAGCCGCTCGTTGACCTCCTTCAGCACCCGCTCGGCGATCTTCTTGTCGCGGGCGTTGAGCTTCAGCTTGCCCAGGAAGTCCGCGCAGTCGCTGATGGACATGCCCGAGACCTCGGCGATCGACTTCTCCATGATCGTGACCGCGAGGACGATGGGCTTCAGGCGGGTGCCCGCACAGGTGGGGCAGGGCACCTCGCGCATATAGCCCTCGAAGCGCTCCCGGCTGGCGTCGGACTCGGCCTCGCTGTGCCGGCGCTTGACGAAGGGGACGGCGCCTTCGAACGGGGTCGTGTACACACGCTCACGGCCGTACCGGTTGCGGTAGCGGACCTCGATCTGCGTCTTGTGGCCGTGGAGGAGGGCCTTCTTGGCGCGCTGCGGCAGGCCCGCGAAGGGAATGTCGGTGCGGAAGCCCAGGGCATCGGCGAGGGCGCTGATCAGCCGGCCGAAGTAGTCCTTGGTGTGTCCGTGCGACCAGGGGTGGATGGCGCCCTCGTCGAGGGACTTGTCCTCGTCCGGGACGATCAGCTCCGGGTCGACCTCCATGCGCGTGCCGATGCCGGTGCACTCGGGGCAGGCGCCGAAGGGCGAGTTGAAGGAGAAGGAGCGCGGCTCCAGCTCCTCGAAGGACAGGTCGTCGTACGGGCAGTACAGGTGCTCCGAGTACATGCGCTCGCGCTCGGGGTCGTCCTCGGGGAGGTCGACGAAGTCGAGCACGACCATGCCGCCGGAGAGACCGAGGGCGGTCTCGACGGAGTCGGTCAGGCGGCGCTTGGCGGAGTCCTTGACGGTGAGGCGGTCGACGACCACCTCGATGGTGTGCTTCTCCTGCTTCTTCAGCGTGGGCGGGTCGGAGAGCTGGATGGTCTCGCCGTCCACCCGCGCGCGGGAGTAGCCCTTGGTCTGGAGGTCCGCGAAGAGGTCGACGAACTCGCCCTTGCGCTCGCGCACCAGCGGCGAGAGCACCTGGAAGCGGCTGCCCTCGGGCAGCTCGAGGACCTTGTCGACGATGGCCTGCGGCGACTGGCGCGAGATGGGGCGGCCGCACTCGGGACAGTGCGGCTTGCCGATGCGCGCGAAGAGCAGACGCAGATAGTCGTAGACCTCGGTGATGGTGCCGACCGTGGAGCGCGGGTTGCGCGAGGTCGACTTCTGGTCGATCGAGACGGCCGGGGAGAGGCCCTCGATGAAGTCGACGTCCGGCTTGTCCATCTGGCCGAGGAACTGGCGGGCGTACGAGGAGAGCGACTCCACGTAGCGCCGCTGGCCCTCGGCGAAGATCGTGTCGAACGCCAGCGAGGACTTGCCCGATCCCGACAGGCCCGTGAAGACGATGAGCGAGTCGCGTGGCAGATCGAGCGAGACATTCTTGAGGTTGTGCTCGCGCGCGCCACGGACGATGAGACGGTCGGCCACGCCGGTCCGCACCTTTCTTGAGAGAAGAGACAGGGGCGAGGCCCCCGCCTTCTCAGACTAGGGCGAGCCACTGACAACGACGGACGGATTCACCGGTTGTCAACAATCCCCGGCCTTCCAGCATGCCCGACGCCACGCCCGACCATATAGCACGCGCATTCGATTTACGGGCGGGATCCGACTCCTTCACCCGAAGGAGTGGCGGGGGCTAGGGTCAGCACCATGATTGATCACGTTCATGACCTGGCCTGTCTACAGAACGCGACGGAACGGCTGCTCATCGCGGTCGCCAAGATGGACAACGCCGCGGTGACCGAACCGTCACGCCTGCCCGGCTGGAGCCGTGGCCATGTGCTCGCCCACCTCGCCCGCAACGCGGACGCCCTGGTGAACGTCTTCGAGGGCCGCCCCATGTACGCCTCGGCCGAGGCCCGTGACTCCGACATCGAACGCGACGCCCCGCGCCCGCTGGACGACCAGATCGGGGACGTGCGCGAGAGCGCCGCACGGTTCCGGGCCGCGACCGAGGCGCCGGGCGACTGGTCGCGCAGGGTGGAGCTGCGCAACGGAGTGACCGACTCGGCGGCCCGTGTGGTCTTCCGGCGGTGGGTCGAGATCGAACTGCACCACGTCGACCTCGGGATCGGCTACGAGCTGGAGGATCTGCCCGCCGAGTTCACGGAGCGGGAGATCGACTTCCTCGCGGAGCGCTTCTCGGGGCACCCCGACGTGTCGCCGACCCTGCTGAGCGACGGCACGCGCGCGTGGAGCACCGGCCGCGCGGGCGACCCCGAGGTCACCGTCACGGGCAGCGGCGCCGACCTCGTCGGCTGGCTCGCCGGACGCCGCGACGGCGGCTCCCTGTCGGTGGAAGGCGGCACGCTGCCGAAGCTGCCGCCCCTCTAGGCGTTCTTCTGGGCGTTTCTTCTGGGCACTCTTCGAAAGTCCCGTCGTCCGCGAGGCCGCACCGGCGGTCGGCCCGAGCCGTTCTCGAGCGGTTCCGGACCGGCCCCGCCTCCGGCGGCCCGGCCGGGCTCCCGGCGATAGTCTGCCGCCATGACGTACAGCGGACAGGTGACGGTCGGCGGCCCGGCGGATGTGCACGAGCTCAAGGACCTGATGATCACCAAGATCGCGGTCGGCCCGATGGACAACAACTCCTATCTGCTGCGCTGCCGGGCCACGGACGAGCAGCTGCTGATCGACGCGGCCAGCGAGGCGGGCACGCTGCTCGGCATGATCGGTGACGACGGCATCGCGTCCGTCGTCACCACCCACCAGCACGGGGACCACTGGCAGGCGCTCGCCGACGTCGTCGAGGCGACCGGCGCGCGCACCTATGCCGGCCGGGACGACGCCGAGGGCATCCCCGTGCCGACCGACGTGCTCGTCGACGACGGCGACATCATCCGCGTGGGGCGCGTGGAGCTGACCGCGCGCCACCTCGTCGGGCACACCCCCGGTTCGATCGCCCTCGTCTACGACGACCCGCACGGGCATCCTCATGTGTTCACGGGGGACTGTCTGTTCCCCGGTGGTGTGGGGAACACCCACCAGAATCCCGAGGCGTTCGCGAGCCTCATCCACGACGTGGAGACGAAGATCTTCGCCGCGCTCCCCGACGAGACCTGGGTCTACCCGGGACACGGCAACGACACCACGCTCGGCGCCGAGCGCCCGCAGCTGCCGGAGTGGCACGCGCGCGGCTGGTGAGCGACGCGGGCAACACCTGGGCGCGGCGCGTGGCGTGCGGTGAGCGACGGGGGCAGCGCGTGGCGTGCGGTGCGCGACGGGGGCAGCGCGTGGCGTGCGGTGCGCGCCCCGTGTGAACCACGCGCACATTCCGGCGCCCTGCGCACGCTGCCGGCACCCGCGATCCGGCGGTCAACTGGGAGCTGCCCCGCGCGGGAACGACGGCTCCCGCGCGGAAGGGGCCGCCGGCCCTTCGATCCCCGCCCTCGGCCGGCGGCCCGGGCAGGCGTCCCGTGCGCCTCGCGCGGGCCGCGGAAGCCTCACGCCTGGGCCTGTGCCGCCCCCACCAGCGCCACGACCCGCTCCACGCCGAACACGTACCCCTGCACGCCGCAGCCCGCGATGACTCCGTCGGCGCGCAGTGAGACATAGGAGTGGTGCCGGAACGTCTCCCGCTGATGGATGTTGGAGATGTGCACCTCCAGCACCGGCATGCCGTCGCAGGTGTTGAGCGCGTCCAGGATCGCGACCGAGGTGTGCGAGTAGGCGCCGGGGTTGATGACGATGCCGCAGTGGTCGAGGCGGGCCTCGTGGATCCAGTCGACCAGTTCACCCTCGTGGTTGGACTGACGGAGGTCCACCGTGCCGCCGTGCGCGCCCGCCGCCTTGGCGCACAGCGCTTCGACGTCGGCGAGCGTGTCGGAGCCGTAGATCTCCGGCTGACGCTGGCCGAGCAGGTTGAGGTTGGGCCCGTTGAGGATCATGATCGGGGCGTTGGCCAGGGTGCGGGGCACGGCTTCCTCCGGTCCGTTCAGGTGGCGCGGCCCACCGGGGACCGCTCGTCGGACCCGGTTTATCACGGTGCGCCGGGCCCGAGGCCGCCCGTAGCATCTCGCCATGATCAGGCCCTCGTATCCGCCGAAGCCCGTTCCGGGCGACCGTATAGCCGTCATCTCCCCGGCCTCGGGGCTTCCGGGACTGTTCCCCCGGCCGCACGAACTCGGCCTGGAGCGGCTGCGGAAGGAGTTCGGGCTCGAGCCGGTCGAGTACCCCGCGACCCGGAAGATGGGTTCCACGCCCCGGGAGCGGGCCGACGACATCCACGCCGCGTTCGCCGACCCCGACGTCAAGGCGGTCATGGCGTCGATCGGCGGTGACGACCAGATCACCGTGCTGCCGCTGCTGGACCGGGAGTTGATCCGGGCGAACCCGAAGCCGTTCTTCGGGATGAGCGACAACACCAACCTGCTGGCCTACCTGTACAACACCGGCATCGTCGGCTACCACGGCGCGACCGTGATGACCGCCCTCGGCCGCCCCGGCGCCATGCATCCGCTGACCGCGGACTCGCTGCGTGCGGCACTGTTCACCTCGGGCACCTACGAGTTGAGGCCCGCCGAGCGCTGGGGCGACGTCAACCGCGACTGGGCGGACCCGGAGACCTTCGAGTCCGAGCCGGAGATGCGTCCCGGGTCCGGCTGGACCTGGGTGAACGCCGACCGCGTGGTGGAGGGCCGCAGCTGGGGCGGCTGTCTGGAGATCCTGGCCTGGCTGCTGATGGCGGACCGGGAGATCGCGCCCGACCTCGGCCAGTACGACGGCGGTGTCCTCCTCCTGGAGACCACGGAGGAACTGCCGAGCGCCACGGAGGTCTTCCGCATCATGCGCAACATGGGCGAGCGCGGCCTGTTGCGGCGCTTCTCCGCCCTGCTGATGGGCCGCGCCAAGACCTGGTCCTTCGAGCGCCCCAACACTCCCGAGGAGGGTGCGCGTTACGCCGACGAGCAGCGCGAGGCCGTCCAGAGTGTCATGCGGGTGTATGCGCCCAACACTCCCATCGTCTTCGACGTGGACTTCGGGCACACCGATCCCCAACTCGTGCTCCCCTACGGCGGCCTGATCCGTGTCGACGGGCCCGCCCGGCGCATCACCGTCACTTACTGAGGCTCACACCGCACTTCCGTGCGCCCCCGTAACTCGTCGTCACCGTGGGTAGTTGACGCGGCATGCACGACGTACGCACCGTGAGGGCGCCCAGCATGCTGCGGCTCGCGACCGCCTCGCTCGCCGGGACGGCCATCGAGTTCTACGACTTCTTCGTCTACGGCACGGCCGCGGCTCTCGTCCTGGGGCCGCTGTTCTTCCCGACCTTCTCCCCGGTCGCGGGGACGCTGGCCGCCTTCGGGACGTTCGGCGTGGGGTTCGTGGCGCGGCCTCTCGGGTCGGTGCTGTTCGGGCACATCGGGGACCGGCGCGGCAGACGGCCGGTCCTCGTCGCCTCGCTGCTGCTGACCGGCGCCTCGACCGTCGCGGTCGGCTGCGTGCCGACGTACGACAGCATCGGGGTGGCCGCCCCCGTCCTGCTGCTGGTGCTGCGCTTTCTCCAGGGGCTGGGCCTCGGCGGGGAATGGGGCGGCGCGGTGCTGCTGACGGCCGAGCACGCCCCGGCCGAGCGGCGCGGGCTGTGGTCGAGCTTCCCGCAGGTGGGCCCCGCGGTGGGCTTCGTGCTGGCCAACGGTGTGACGCTGGTGCTGGCGGCCTCGCTGTCCGAGGCGCAGTTCGCGCAGTGGGGCTGGCGGGTGCCCTTCTGGGCGGCCGGGGTGCTGGCCGTGGTGGGTCTGTGGCTGCGCTCCTCGCTCGCCGAGAGCCCCAGCTTCCTCGAACTCGACGACCACGCGCGCGTGCCGCTCGCCGAGGTGGTGCGTGGGCACTGGCGGCTCGTCCTGCTGACGGCGGGCGGCCTGGCCGTCGGGTACGCGATCTTCTACGCCGTGACGACCTGGTCCCTCGCGTACGCCACCGAGCGGCTCGGCGTGAGCCGTACCGTCATGCTGGCCTGCATCATGGCCGCGGTGGTGGTGAAGGGGGCGCTGACGCCGGTGGCGGCCCTGCTGGGCGACCGGTACGGGCGGCGGCCGATGTGCCTGGCCGGCTGCTCGGCGGCCGTTGTGTGGATGTTCCCGATGGTCGCGCTGCTGTCCACCGGGGAGCCGCTGCTGATGTTCGCCGGGATCCTGGGCGCGTTGCTGGCGTTCATCACGATGTTCGCGATCGTCGCGGCGTATCTGCCGGAGCTGTACGAACCCCGGGTGCGGTGCACGGGCGCGGCGGTCGGCTACAACCTCGGCGGGGTGCTCGGTGGCGCCCTCACCCCGATCGTGGCCACGGCCCTGGCCGAGCAGGGCGGGCGGGTGCCGTGGGGCGTGGCCGCGTATCTGACGGCCGTCGCGCTGCTCAGCCTGGGCTGCTTCGCGCTGCTGCCGGAGACGCGGCCGGCGCGGGTGAAGGCGGTGCGCGCGGAGGCGGCGGCGGGCTGAGACGCCGTGGGCCGGAGCCGTCGCGCGTTCCTACGGGCTGCTGGTCGGCCTAGGGGTGATCGTCGGCCCACGGGTGATCGTCAACCTAAGGGTTGATCGCCAGTTCCAGGTACGCCGCGAAGATCACCAGATGCACGCCGCCCTGAAGCGGTGTCGCCCGGCCCGGTACGACCGTCAGCGAGCCCACCACGATGGTCAGGGTCAGCAGCACCATGTGGATGGCGCTGAGGCCGAGGACGAGCGGGCCGGAGAGCCAGAGCGTGGCCAGCGCGACCGCCGGGATGGTCAGGCCGATGCTGGCCATGGCGGAGCCGAGGGCGAGGTTGAGGCTGGTCTGGACGCGGTCCCGGCGGGCGGAGCGCAGTGCGGCGATGGTCTCGGGCAGCAGCACCAGCATCGCGATGATCACGCCCACGACTGCCTGGTGCAGCCCGGCCGCCTCCACCCCGTCCTCGATGGTCGGTGACACGCCCTTGGCGAGCCCGACCACTCCGACCAGGGCCAGGCCGAGCAGCCCGAGGCTGATCAGCGCGGTGCGGGAGGAGGGCGCGGAGGCGTGGTCCTCGGCGGTGATCACCTCTCCCTGGCGGGTGATCGGCAGGAAGTAGTCGCGATGGCGCACGGTCTGGGTCGCCACGAACAGTCCGTAGAGGATCAGCGACGACAGCGCGGCGAAGGTCAGTTGGACGGTGGAGAACTCGGGGCCGGGTTTGCTCGTGGTGAAGGTCGGCAGCACCAGGCTGAGCGTGGCCAGCGTCGCGACGGTCGCCAGGGCGGCGCCCGTGCCCTCGGAGTTGAACACGGCGGTGCCGTGGCGCAGCGAGGACACCAGCAGACAGATGCCGACGATGCCGTTGCAAGTGATCATCACGGCGGCGAAGACGGTGTCTCTGGCCAGAGTGGCGCTCTTGTCGCCGCCGTCGGCCATCAAGGTGACGATGAGGGCCACCTCGATGATCGTCACAGCGACGGCCAGCACCAGTGAGCCGAAGGGTTCACCGACGCGGTGGGCGACCACTTCGGCGTGGTGGACGGCCGCCAGTACGGCACCGGCCAGGACCACTGTCACCACCGCCACGACCGCGCCGGGCAGATCACGGCCCCAGGTGAAGACCAGGAGGACCACCGCGAGCACCGGCACGAGCGACGTCCAGAGAGTGACGAGCGACCGGAGCCTGGCGATCATGCGGTGATCCTCCCAGAGGTGGACGGGCCCCGCATTTCAGGCCGGATGGGGTGGCCGTCCGAGGGACGCGGCGGTGTGCGCGGCCCGCTGTGCGCGTCTTTACCCGAGGTCGCGCGCGTCCAGCAGGTCGCAGTTGACGAAGCGGCGGTTGGAGGCGAGTGCACCCATTTGTTCGGCGAGTTTGGTGGTCTCGGGGTCTTCGCTGTTGCGCATGGCCTCCTCGTATGAGTCGAACTCGACGAGGAGGTAGTGGCGGTGCGCGTTGTCGCGGTCCTTCAGGAGCATGCGGCGGGTCGGGCCGCCCTTCTTGTCACCCCTGTGCCGCGCGGCCTCTTCGAGCAGCTGCTCCATCTCGTCCAGGCGCTCGGTCTCGAAGTCGATGATCTGTACGAACTTCATGGGTGCCTCCAGGCGGCCACGGCGTCCCCGGGTCAGGGAACACGCACGGCACCCAAACAAACACCGGGAGGGGCGCTCGGCAACGCGACACGGCTCCCTCCCGGTGCTGGTTCTTCGTACGTCGGACGCGGTCAGGCCTCGACGCTGTCCTTCGCAGCGCCTTCGCCCTCGGCGCGCGCCGCCTCGGCCGCCGCCTGCTTCCTCGTCGCCATCAGACTGGTGACGGTGGTGACGATCAGGACGGCGCAGATCACCCCGAGCGAGACGGGAATGCTGATCTCCGGGACATGGACGCCGGACTCGTGCAGGGCGTGCAGCACGAGTTTGACGCCGATGAAGCCCAGGATGATCGACAGGCCGTACGACAGGTGGACCAGCTTCTTCAGCAGGCCGCCGATGAGGAAGTACAGCTGCCGCAGACCCATCAGGGCGAACGCGTTGGCGGTGAAGACGATGTACGGGTCCTGCGTGAGACCGAAGATCGCGGGGATCGAGTCGAGCGCGAACAGGACGTCGGTGGTGCCGATGGCGAGCATCACGACCAGCATCGGGGTCATGACGCGCTTGCCGTTCTGCTGGATCCACAGCTTGGTGCCGTGGTAGCGGTCGGCGACACCGAACCTGCGCTCGGCCGCCTTCAGCAGCTTGCTCTCCTCGTACTCCTCGTCGTTCTCCTCGGCACGGGCCTCCTGGATGAGCTTCCAGGCCGTCCAGATGAGGAAGGCGCCGAAGAGGTAGAACACCCACGCGAAGCTGGCGAGGATCGCGGCTCCGGCGGCGATGAAGATCGCGCGCAGGACCAGGGCTATGAGGACACCGACCAGCAGCACCCGCTGCTGGTACTGCGAGGGCACCGCGAACTTCGCCATGATCAGGACGAAGACGAAGAGGTTGTCGACGCTGAGCGACTTCTCGGTGATGTAGCCCGCGAAGAACTCGCCGGCCGGCTGGCCTCCGCCGAAGATCAGCAGGCCGACACCGAAGAGGCCGGCCAGGACGATCCAGACGACCGTCCAGATTCCGGCTTCCTTGACGGACACGTCATGGGGTTTGCGGCCGATGAAGAAATCGACCGCGATAAGGGCCGCGAGACCCACGATTGTCAGGACCCACAGGGTCACGGAAACATCCACTGCGCCTCCGGCAGTACGTAACGGCAAACAAGTCAGTCAGCGTCGTCGCTGCCGGAGGTCTCTTCCACCCGGGAGCACCGTGCGGGCTCGGGCCGACGCCCCGGGATCTGGCCTGATCCGTATTGACGGGGTCGCCGCAGTTGGCAGGGAGTACTCCCCTCCGTGCGGAAGAGAGTACCCCAATCACCAAGGAAAGGTAAAGAGAGAGGTAAAGGGAAGGGTAAATGCGCTGGTCAGCAGGCCTTTACTCGTGCTTGGTCAATCAGCGGTTCAGTTCACGCCGGGCCGCGGCGACCTGGGTGAGCACCTGAGGGAGGACCTGGCTGCCCGGCGGCACGAGCGGGGGCTCGTAGGTCCAGCAGTGCCCCACCCAGGGGTCGGCGAGGTGGTCGTCGGCCACCGGGGTCAGTCGCAGCAGCGAACGCCACAGCGGGTCCAGCAACGGGCCGTAGGCCGAGGCGTCCTCACGGTCGGCGACCATCATCAGATGGACGCCCACGGCCGGGCCCTCGTCCGCGAGATAGCGCAGCTGGTTGACGGCACGGTCGTCGAAGCCGTGCGGGAAATCGTTGACCACCAGCAGTTGCTGCGAGGTGTCGAACCCGGGCGGAAGCGCGTCGGACGCACCGCCGCGCACGGCCATCTGCACCAGGTCCACCCGCTGGGTCAGCCGGGCCAGCGCCTCGGTGACCCCGGCGGCGCCGTGCGCGGGCGGGCTCGCCAGCACACCGGTCTGCACGAGCGGAGCGAGCGCCTGGGCGCCCGAGCCCGCGGGGTCGATGACATGCACGGTGAACTCGCCCGCCGGATGCACCGCGAGCAGCCGCGCGGCATGCGCCACGGCCGTCTCCATGCCGAGCCGCCGCCGGTCGTGGGAGTCCGTGAAGGTGCCGTCCGTCGATCCCGTGCGCCCGCTGTCGATCCACAGGCCGCGCTCCAGCGGCAGCCGGACCAGCATCGGGATGCGCAGCTCGGCGCACTCGGGCAGATGGAGCTCGCCCAGGCGCACCGCCATCGGCATCTCCATCGGGACCCGGTAGGCGTGCCACACCGGGTTGTCCCAGCGGGCGTAGGGGGCCGGCAGCGCGGGCTCGACGACGTCCGCCTCGGCCGTCAGCTGCGCGACGTCCCTCTCGAGGGACTGCCGAGCCTGGTCGATCAGCTGGTCGCGCTTGGCCTGCGCGGCCTCCCGCGCGGCATCGCCCTGTCCGCCGATCCGGGCGCGCGGGTCGGACAGCACCTGGTCGAGTTCCTTCTCCATACGGGAGTCGGCGAAGTCGACGGCGCTGCGGTAGGACGCCGCGGTGCGGGCGAGGTCCTCGAACATGCCCCACACCTGGTTGTACAGCCGCTCGTCCATCGACCAGCCGCTCGCGTCGCCCGCCACCGGCGTCGCGGGCTGCCCCGGCCGGGCCGGGGGCGCGGCCGGCGGGGGCGGCGGCGGAGCCGCGTTCTGCCTGCGGGGATGGCTGTAGTCGACGGGGCCGCCGGAGCCGGGCGCGGCGGACTGGGTGACGGAGGAGGAGTCGGCGGAGTCCGGTCCGCCGGTGAAGCTCGTCGGCTGCGGGGTGTCCGGCAGCGGCGTCTGCCCCGTCTGTGGGGTACCGGGCAGGGGCACCTGGCCCGTCTGCGGGCTCGCGCCGCCGTACGACGCCCCGGTCTGCGGGCTCGTCCCGCCGTACGAGGAGCCGCTCTGGTCCGGGCCCAGCGCGGGGGCGGCGGTCTGCCGGGAGCGGTCGGCGTCCGCGGTGCGCGGCGGGGGCGCGGCCACGGAGCGGGCCATGCCCTGCGTCACGGCCTCGTTGATCCCGCTCGCGAGCTGCTGCGCCTCGGCCAGACCCTGGTCGGCGAGGAGCTCGGCGAGGCCGCCCGCGTACCCCTGGCCGATGGCGCGCACCTTCCACGCGCCCTGTCTGCGGTACAGCTCCAGGGCGACGACGGAGGACTCGGCCTCGAGGCCGGTGATGGTGTAGCTGGCGACCTCGGTGCCGTCGAGGCCGGTGACGGCGACGAAGGGGGCGGCCACGGCGCCGAAGCTGGCCGGGCCTCCGACACCTGTCGGCAGGGCGAGCAGCACACTGATCCGGTGCACGCTGTCCGGCATGGCGTCCAGGTCGACCGCCAGACGGTGGTCGGCGGCAGCCTGCCGGGAGACCTCCAGGCCCGGCAGCGTGGGCGCGCCGGGGTGGGCCACCCACTCGACGCCGTGCACGGTGCCGTGCTCGTCGCTGAGGGTGGCCCCGGCCACGATCGGCTTGCCGGCCGAGACCCGGATCTCTAGTCGGGTCTGGGAGAGCGGGTGGTTCTGCCCCCGCACCAGCTCGGCCGTCATCGCCTTCGTCCCCCTGTGTCGCTCTTGATGGTGTCGTGTTCCGCTCGCCGCGCGGGTCTTACAGAACCGGCAGGATGGCCGGCATCAGGTCCTGGAAGGTGCGGCCGTTGGCCGCCGAGCCCAGGGCCGTCATCGTCCAGCCGCCGCCGGTGCGGTGCACCTTGGCCATGATCTGGGCGGTGTAGGCGCCGCCGCCGGCGAGGGTGTAGCGGGCCAGCTCCTGGCCGTTGCTCTCGTCGACGAGACGGCAGAACGCGTTCTGCACCTCCTGGAACGTCTGGCCCGTGAAGGAGTTCACGGTGAAGACGATCTGGTCGATGTGGACCGGGACGCGCTGGAGGTCGACGAGGATGGCCTCGTCGTCGCCGCCCTGGCCGACGCCACCGACGAGGTTGTCACCGGTGTGGCGTACGGAGCCGTCGTCGCTCACCAGGTGGCGGAAGAAGACGACGTCGACCGGCTGCTTGTCGGCGAACAGGACCGCGGAGGCGTCGAGGTCGATCTCGCGGGTCCGCGAGCCGAACAGGCCACGGCGGGGCGCCGCCTGCCAGCCGAGACCCATGCGCACCGCGCTCAGGCTGCCGCCGTCGTTCTTCTGCAGACTGATGGCCTGACCCTTGGTCATGTTGACGGTCACGCGCTGATTCCCCTCTCGAACTTCCCCTGTTGCCGCGAAGTACGCGGCTGACCGAAACCCTACGCACGCGCACCTGCGCTGCCGAACCCGGGACCGTACTTTGTGTCGGTCTTGCAACACAGCACGGACGACAAGGCGGCTCGGGCGCCGACCCGAGTGACGGGCGGCGCCCCGAGGGCCCCGTCAGGCGAGGCCAGCCTCCTTCATCTGGCGCAGTTCCTTCTTCATCTCGGACACCTCGTCCCGCAGGCGTGCCGCGATCTCGAACTGGAGGTCGGCCGCGGCGGCGCGCATCCGCGCGGTCAGTTCCTCGATCTGCTCGGTGAGTTCCGCGGCGGGCCGGTCCGTCGGCACGGTCTCCTTCGCCTTGCCCTTGGCGGACTTGGCCGGTTTCGCGCCCTTGGCCGCCTTGTCGCCGAGGGAGGGCACCGGCGCCTTGGTTCCGCGGCCGTCCTTCTTGGCCCGGTAGCCCGTGCCGAGCAGCTGCTCGGTGTCGACGTCCTCGCGGGCGATCTGCGCGACGATGTCGTTGATCTTCTTGCGCAGCGGCTGCGGGTCGATGCCGTTCGCCTTGTTGTACGCGATCTGCTTCTCCCGGCGGCGGTTGGTCTCGTCGATGGCCTTCTCCATCGCCGGGGTGATCTTGTCGGCGTACATGTGGACCTGGCCGGAGACATTGCGCGCCGCGCGGCCGATGGTCTGGATCAGCGAGGTGCCCGACCGCAGGAAGCCCTCCTTGTCGGCGTCGAGGATCGCCACCAGGGACACCTCGGGCAGGTCCAGGCCCTCGCGCAGCAGGTTGATGCCGACCAGCACGTCGTACTCGCCACTGCGCAGCTCGCGCAGCAGCTCGACGCGGCGCAGGGTGTCGACGTCGCTGTGCAGGTAGCGCACCTGGATGCCCAGTTCCAGGAAGTAGGCGGTGAGGTCCTCGGCCATCTTCTTGGTGAGCGTGGTGACGAGGACGCGCTCGTCCTTCTCGACCCGGCCGCGGATCTCGTGCACCAGGTCGTCGATCTGTCCCTCGGTGGGCTTGACGACGACCTCGGGGTCGACCAGACCGGTCGGGCGGATGATCTGCTCGACGACACCGTCCGAGCGGGACATCTCGTAGGTGCCGGGCGTCGCCGACAGGTACACGGTCTGGTCGATGCGCTTCTGGAACTCCTCCCACTTCAGGGGGCGGTTGTCCAGGGCGGAGGGCAGCCGGAAGCCGTGCTCGACGAGGGTGCGCTTGCGGGAGGCGTCGCCCTCGTACATGGCGCCGATCTGCGGCACCGTCACATGGGACTCGTCGATGACGAGCAGGAAGTCTTCCGGGAAGTAGTCCAGCAGGGTGTTCGGCGGGGAACCCGGCTCGCGGCCGTCGAAGTGCATCGAGTAGTTCTCCACGCCCGAGCAGGTGCCGATCTGGCGGAGCATCTCGATGTCGTAGCTGGTGCGCATCCGCAGGCGCTGGGCCTCCAGGAGCTTGCCCTGCTTCTCCAGCTCGGAGAGGCGCTCGCCGAGCTCCTTCTCGATGTCGTTGACGGCCCGCTCCATGCGCTCGGGGCCGGCGACGTAGTGCGAGGCCGGGAAGACGTACAGCTGCTGGTCGTCGCTGATGATCTCGCCGGTGAGCGGGTGCAGGGTGGACAGGGCCTCGATCTCGTCGCCGAACATCTCGATCCGTACGGCGAGCTCCTCGTAGACCGGGAAGATCTCGATGGTGTCGCCGCGCACCCGGAAGGTGCCCCGGGTGAACGCCATGTCGTTGCGCGTGTACTGGATGTCCACGAAGCGGCGCAGCAGCTCGTCGCGGTCGAGCTCGTCGCCCACGCGAAGCGGGACCATGCGGTCGACGTACTCCTGGGGCGTGCCGAGGCCGTAGATGCAGGACACCGAGGCGACCACCACGACGTCACGGCGGGTGAGCAGCGAGTTGGTCGCGGAGTGCCGCAGGCGCTCGACCTCCTCGTTGATCGAGGAGTCCTTCTCGATGTAGGTGTCCGACTGCGGGACGTAGGCCTCGGGCTGGTAGTAGTCGTAGTACGAGACGAAGTATTCGACCGCGTTGTTCGGGAGCAGCTCGCGGAACTCGTTCGCCAGCTGGGCGGCCAGCGTCTTGTTCGGCGCCATCACCAGGGTGGGGCGCTGGAGCTTCTCGATCATCCACGCGGTGGTGGCGGACTTGCCGGTGCCGGTCGCGCCCAGCAGGACGACGTCCTTCTCACCGGCCTCGATGCGCTTGGCCAGGTCGGCGATGGCCGTCGGCTGGTCGCCGTTGGGCTGGTAGGGGCTGACGACCTCAATGGGCGCCACCGTGCGTTCGATGTGGGAAACGGGCCGCATGGGATCCACCGTACGACCCGCCACTGACAACGGGGCCGGCTATCGGTTCTGCGGGGCCCGTGCGCTTCGGGTGAGGCGGCGCGCGGAGGCGGGTTCGGCGGGGGCGTGGGCGGGCACGCCGGGCTTCGGTTCCGCGCGGGGCCGGTCCTGTCTGCCGGTGACGATCAGGGGGTCGAACAGCACGACGACTCCGGCGAGGCCGAGGAAGGCAAGGGGTCCGATCAGCATCGGGGCGAGCAGGGCGGCGGGCGAGTCACCGGCGGACGGGTCGGCCGTTCCGTGCAGGTGGACGCTGAGCGCGGCCATGCCCGTGTAGTGCATGCCGCTGACGGCGAGTCCCATGACGAGGCTGGCGCCGACGCTCCAGGCGAAACCTCGCACCTGTCCCGCGGCCCACAGGGCGGCGGTGGCGGCGGCCATGGCGATCACGACCGACGCGGCGACGGTGAGGGTGTTGTACTGGAGCTTTCCGTCGAGGCGCAGTCCGGCCATACCCAGGTAGTGCATGGAGGCGACGCCGAGCCCGGTGATCGTGCCGCCGGTGAACAGGGCCGCGCCGCGGGCGCCCTTGTAGCCGACGATGAAGATCCCGACCCCCACCATGACGATGGCGACGCCGAGGCTGGCGTATGTGGTGGGCCGGTCGTAGTGGACCGGGACCTCGTCGACGGTGAAGCCCATCATGGCGATGAAGTGCATGGTCCATATGCCGGAGCCGATGGCGGCGGAGCCCAGGGCGAGCCATCCGGGGCGCCAGGACTCGACCAGCATCGATCTTGTGGTGCAGCGCAGACCCAGGGCACCGCCGAGGCAGGCCATCAGATAGGCCACCACCGGGGTGACCAGCCCGTAGCTGAATCCGTCGACCGTGCCCTGCATGCGCGGTTGCCCTTCCGCCCTGTGCGTCCCGCAACGCCCTGTTATCCGCCCCTCCCGAAACCGCTCGGGCGGTCAGGTCGAGTGCAGAGAGTATGACCTCCACTGGAACGCTCGAACGATTTTCCGGTAAAGAAACACAACCCCGCCCCACTTGTGCGGCCCAGGTGAGCGACCGGAGACGCCCGCCGGCGTGCCCGATGCGGCTGGCGTGCCCGGTGCCGCCGACCTGCCCGGTGCCGCCGACCTGCCCGGTGCCGCCGGCCGCGAGAACGCCTGATCACCGGACGTTGTCAGTGGCGGGCCGTACGGTGGTCGCATGAACAGCCATGGGCAGGGCGAGCAGCAGGTCGTGTGGGCCGTCGTCGGCACCGACATCGGTCCGCTGCTCCTCGCGGCGACCCGCGAGGGCCTGGTCAACGTCGTCTTCCACGCCACCGATCCGGTGCGCGACACGGCGCTGGAGCGGCTGAGATCGCGCCTGGGCACCGACCCGGTGGAGGACCCCGGTTCCCCGCTGCTGGCCGAGGCGATATCCCAGGTCGAGGCCTACTTCTCCGGCCGGCGCCACGGCTTCGAGCTGCCGCTGGACTGGTCGCTGATCTCCGGCTTCAACCGGCAGGTGCTGCGCGAGCTGGCCGCCGGTGTGCCGTACGGGGCGGTCGTCGGCTACGGCGACCTCGCCCGGCGCGTCGGCCAGCCGGGCGCGGCGCAGGCCGTGGGGGTCGCGATGGGTTCCAACCCGCTGCCGGTGGTGGTGCCCTGCCACCGGGTCGTGGAGAGCGACGGCGGCATCGGCGGGTTCGGCGGAGGTCTGGAGACGAAGCGCAAGCTGCTCGCCCTGGAGGGTGTGCTGCCCGAGCCGCTGTTCTGAGGCGGCCGGCCCGAGCCTCTTGATCGTGAGGGTTTGACCGGCAGCGCCGCCCGCCAGAGATGAGGGGAGACCCGACAGACAGGAGGCAGGCGCGTGCTGGTGGTGTCCGAAGAGGTGCGGGAAGCGGTCGAGACGCGTCGCCCGGTGGTGGCTCTGGAATCCACGATCATCGCGCACGGGCTTCCGCGCCCGCGCAATCTCGAGGTGGCGCTGGAGCTGGAGGCCGCTGTCCGGCGCGAGGGAGCCGTGCCGGCGACGATCGCGGTCCTGGACGGCCGGCCCCTGGTCGGCCTGGACAAGCAGCAGCTGGAACGCGTCGCCAACGAGGACGGCATCCGCAAGCTGGGCCACCGCGACCTGCCGCTGGCCGTGGCGTCCGGGGCGAGCGGCGCGACGACCGTGTCGGCGACCTCCGCGCTGGCGGCTCTGGCCGGGGTGCGGGTGTTCGCGACGGGCGGGCTCGGCGGTGTGCACCGGGAGTGGACGGTGACGCAGGACGAGTCGGCCGACCTGGGCCTGCTGGCGCGTACCCGGATCACGGTGGTGTGCGCGGGGGTGAAGTCGATCCTGGACGTGCCGGCGACCTTGCAGCGGCTGGAGACGCTCGGTGTCGCCGTGGCCGGATACGGCACGGACCGCTTCCCCGGCTTCTATCTGTCCGACTCGGGACATCCGGTGGAGTGGCGGCTGGACAGTCCCGGGGAGGTCGCGGGGGTGATGCGGGCGCAGGACGCGCTCGGCGCGGCCGAGTCGGCGCTGATCGTCGCCAACCCGGTGCCGGAGGCGGAGCAGCTCGACCCGGAGTTGCACGCGCGGGTGCTTGCCGACGCCCTGCGCGCATGCGAGGCGGAGGGGATCAGCGGTCAGGCGGTCACTCCGTTCCTGCTCGACCATCTCGTCCGGCACACCGACGGTGCCTCGCTGAGCGCCAATCTCGCGGCGGTGCGCGGCAATGTGCGTCTGGCCGCGCGGATCGCGGCGGCCTGGGCCGGGGAGTGACCGGAGCCCTGGGCGGGGCGCTGCTGGTGGCGGGCGACGTGATCACGGACGTCGTCGCCCGGCATCGCGGCCCGCTCGACGCGGGCACCGACACGGCGGCGGCGATCAGCCTGGTGCCGGGCGGCGCGGGCGCAAATGTCGCCTGCTGGGCCGCGCACCGGGGATGCCCGGACGTGCGGATGCTGGGGCGGGTCGGCGCGGACTCCGCGGCCTGGCACGAGCGGGAACTGGAGGCCTACGGCGTACGGCCGCTCCTCGTCGTCGATCCGACGGAGCCGACCGGGACCGTGGTGTGCCTGGTGGACGCCGAGGCGTCCGCGGAGCGCACCTTCCTCACCGACAGCGGCGCCTCCCTGCGGCTCGGTCCCGAGGACTGGCGGGACTCGCTGCTGGACGGTGTCGCGTGGCTGCATCTGTCGGGGTACCTGCTGTTCTCCGAGCCGAGCCGGGCCCTCGTGACCAGGGCGGTCGGGTCGGCCCGCGCGCGCGGGGTGCCGGTGAGCCTCGATCCGGCCTCGTCGGGGTTTCTGAAGGGCCTGGGCGTGGACCGTTTCCTGGCTCTCGTCGAGGGGGTGGACGTCCTGCTGCCCAGCCGGGACGAGGCGTGTCTGCTGACCGGTCTGGCGGACGCCCGGGACGCGGCGGCCGAGCTCAGCCGCCGCGTCCCGCTGGTCGTCGCCAAACAGGGCGCGGCCGGTGCGGTGGTGGCGCGGTCGGGCGTCGTACGCGCCCGCGTCCCCGCCGTACCCGCGACGCCTCGCGACACAACCGGCGCGGGCGACGCCTTCACCGGCGGGTTCCTCGCCGCGCTGCTCAGGGGTGCCGAGCCCGAGGAGGCCGCGGCGGAGGGGGCACGGGCGGGGGCTGCGGCGGTGGAGCGGATAGGGGGCCGACCGCCCGGGCGCACGGGGGCCGAGGGGCGGGAGTAGGCCTGGCGGGCCCGGGTGGCCGGGCTGTGCGGCGCCCGGCGTGGGTCCGGTGTGTCAGGCGGACCGGACCGGCACGGGGGTGTGGTGGCCGGCATCGGTCCGGGTGTGGGCAGGTCCGCCGTGCGCGGGTGGGGCGCGGGTACGTGGTCGCCGTGGTGAGCGCCGCCGCCACGGTCCGCCCGCCGCGGGTGGGAGCGCGGGTCTGCCGGGTCGGCTATGCCTTGCGGCCCCAGGCCGAGATGAGGGTGGGGGCGGCCAGGTCCATCTCGCCGGTGGAGATGTGGGACAGATGGCGGTCGATGTCGGCGTCGGTGGCCAGGTTCAGGGCGACGAGCCGGCCGCGGACCTGGCGGATCGTCGCCGATTCGAGTGCCGCGCAGGCCGGGGAGGTGACGGGGAAACCGGCGTCGGCCTCCACCTGACGCAGACCGGCCTCGCGCAGCAGACGCGGCAGGGTGCGGCCGTGGGCGAGGTCGACCCCGTGGTGGGCCAGCAGGGAACGCACGCCCTGCCGCAGCCGGTTCGCCAACTGCTGCTCCGGGCCGGACTCGTCGGGGCAGAGCAGCGGTTGCAGGGTGGCGTCGGTGTCCTCCACCAGCAGGCGTCCGCCGGGCCGCAGCGCTTTGACGATGGAACGCAACGCCCGTTCCCGATCGGGCACCCGGCCGAGCACCAGCCGGGCGTGGATCAGGTCGAACCCCTCCCCCGGCGGCTCCTGCGCGGCGATGTCGTGCACCCGCAGCTCGACCGGCGGCCGGGCCGGGGAGTCGGACCAGGAGAGGTCGGTGGCGGTCGCCATGACCTTGCCGGTGGGGCCGACCTTCTTCGCGAGCCAGGAGACCACGCTCGGGCCGGACGCGCCGCTCTCCCAGCAGCGCCAGCCGGGGCCGACGCCGAACCCTTCGAAGTGCCGGAACGTCACGGGGTCGAACAGCGCGGCGAAGGCCGCGCGCCACTCCGCCACCTCGGCCCGTCGGCGCGCGAGCTCGTCCCGCCGGGGGTCGGGGGTGGCCGCACGCGGCTCCCGGGAGTCGCGCGGGGCGAGATGACCGAGAAGTTCGGCCGGCTGCTCGGGCTGGGGGGCGGGTTGTGGGCTGTGGTCGCGATGACCGAGGCCGTCGAGCAGATGTCCGTCGGTTTGCGTCATACCACGATCATCCCAGTTGTCCGGGTTGTCGGACTGTGGCGACGCTCGGGGAGGGCCGGATGTCCACCACCGCGCCCGCGTGCCGGCCTCCGGCAGGACGGCGTCCGGCACGAACCGGACCATGCGGGGTACACGCCCGTTGCCCGTCCCCCACCGACCTCTTTCCCCTCCTCACCCGTCGTCCACAGGCTGGAACCAAGTGGAATCCGTGCTACCCACAGCCTCACCCGCTCCCGGTTGCTTCCTGGCAAACTGGCGCGACAAGGCGCGGGAAGGCGGCGCAGGAAGAACCACGCAAGGAGCCCCGATGTCCATGGCAGGGAATCTGCGGAAGGTCACGAGCCTCGGCACGGTCGACGGTCTCCGCAGAGTGGCGCGTCTGGCCCGACGGCGGCGCCGGGTCGACCTGAGCCATCCCGCCCGGTCGCCCCTGGGCTCCTCCGTGGTCAACTGCATCGCCTACGACAACGGCACCCGGGTCACCCTCGAAGGCGACCTGGCCGACATCGTGAAACGCCTGCGCAAGAGCAGCGACGGCTTCGTGTGGCTGGGGCTGCACGAGCCGACGGACCATGAGTTCGCGGGCGTGGCCGAGCTGTTCGACCTGCATCCGCTGGCCGTCGAGGACGCGATCGAGGCGCATCAGCGACCAAAGGTGGAGCGGTACGGCGACACGCTGTTCGCCGTGTTCAAGACGGTCTGCTACGTGGAGCACGAGGAGCTGACCGCCACGAGCGAGGTGGTCGACACCGGCGAGATCATGGTCTTCGTCGGCTCCGACTTCGTCGTCACGGTGCGGCACGGCCGGCACGGCTCGCTCGGACCACTGCGCGAGGAGCTGGAGTCCAGCCCCTCCCAACTGGCCAAGGGCCCGTCCGCCGTACTGCACGCGGTGGCGGACCATGTGGTCGACGAGTACCTCAATGTCATCGAGTCGGTGCAACTGGACATCGACCAGGTGGAGACGGACGTCTTCGCGGAGAACGGCGCGCGTGCCGACCCCGGCCGCATCTACCAGCTCAAGCGGGAACTGCTGGAGCTGAAGCGGGCCGTCGTCCCGCTGGGCCGTCCGCTGCTGGACCTCGCCGACCGGCCGATGCGAGCGGTCGACCCGGAGATACAGGCCTACTTCCGGGACGTCTCCGACCACCTCATACGGGCGACGGAGCAGATCGCGGCGTTCGACGAACTGCTCAACTCGATCCTCCAGGCGCATCTCGCGCAGGTGACGGTCGCGCAGAACGAGGACATGCGCAAGATCACGGCGTGGGCGGCCATCGTCGCCGTACCGACCATGGTCTGCGGGGTGTACGGCATGAACTTCGACCACATGCCGGAGCTCCACTGGCGCTACGGGTACGGCATGGTCCTCGGCGTCATAGCCGCGGCCTGTATGGCGCTCTACCGCGGCTTCCGGCGCAACGGCTGGCTCTGAGCGCGGCGACCACGCTCCGGCTCGGAGCCACGCGCAAGGGCGCCCCGCCCGGTACGGAGGACCGGACGGGGCGGGGTGGTGCGAGTCGGGTGCGGGCGGCCGGTCAGGCCTGGGCGTAGACCCGTTCCACCCAGGTCGCGATCTGGTCGTCCGACAGATGCCGGGCGAGGTCGGCTTCGCTGATCATGCCGACGAGACGCTTGTTCTCGATGACGGGGAGCCTGCGGATCTGGTGGTCCTGCATCTCCCGGATCACGTCGCCGAGGTCGGCACCCGCGTCGATCCAGCGGGGCGTGCCGTGGGCCATCTCACCGGCGGTCACCTTCGCCGGGTCACGCCCCATGGCGACACAGCCGACGACGATGTCGCGGTCGGTGAGGATGCCGCAGAGCCGGTCGTTCTGGTCGCCGATGGGCAGGGCTCCGACGTTGAGCTCGCGCATCAACTGCGCGGCGCGGTCGAGGGTCTCGTGAGCGGGGATCCACTGTGCACCGCGGTGCATGATGTCTCCGGCGGTGGTCATGAACGTACCTCCCGGGGCCGGACGGCCGGAGCGGCGCCGGACGCGCCGCTAGTCCCGGCGCCCTTCATTCTCTCCGCGCCGCCGGACGCCCGCACCCGGAGCCTGTGGCACCCCCGCCCCACCAGGGCTGGGACCAGCACCGGAACCGGCCTGGACACCTGCTCCGGCCGTGGCCAGCGGCGGCGCGCGGGTGTCGGCAGCCGTGATCGACCGGACGCGGTCGACGTGAGCCGCCGTCGCGCGCGTCAGCCGTTCCACGCCGGACGGCGTGCGTCGTCGGCCCGCACGACGACGTCCGCGACGCCGGCCGGGTCGGTCTCGTGGGTGTAGCGCTCGAAGGCGGGGAGCGTCCAGCGGTCGGCCTCGGGGGTGCGGCGGTTCAGGGCGCCGGAGGAGAGGAGGACGTGGACGGTCAGATCGAAGGGGAACCAGTTCTTCAGAAGGAGGGGTCCGTGGAACAGCAGCACCGCGCCCTGCGGGAGTCGGACGTAGGGCGTGCGGGTGGCCCGGTCGGTGACCGGGTCCCACAGGTCGGGCAGGACGCGCCCGTCACCGCCCGGTTCGAGGGGGCCGAACACCTCGCGCCAGAGGGCACTGGTGTCGAGCCAGCCGCCGTAATAGGCCTCCAGGTCCTGGTGGCCGTACTCCAGCCGGACGGACGCGGGGCGCAGGAAGCCCTCCGCGCCCACGAGGAGCGAGGGGCGACCGCGCAGGCGCAGGGCGTCCGACACGCGCTCGGCCAGGTCTCCGGGCCGAGCGGCGGGGGCGCCGTCGAAGGCGACACGCGGCCAGGGGCTGCCGTCGGCCGGTTCGAGGTCGAGCAGACGGTCGGCGAGGGCGTCTGCGAGCCGCTCCCAGGTGATCGCTTCGAGTCGCACACGGCCATGATGCCGCGCGCCCGGACCGGCCGGAGAACGGGTGCGGGCGCCTCAGGGAGAAGGTCCTGACCATGGAGTGGATCGAAGGGGGTCGAGGGGCATGAAGCGGGTATGGCCGTTCCCACAACTCACGCGCGCGGCGCAGGACTTCTCGTCGTCCAGTCCCCGAAGAGGAAGCGCTGCTCGGTGTGCCGTGGTGGGCCGCTGTCCCTGCTCGTGCTGGAGCAGGGGGCGCCCCGCTGTCTCGACTGCTGCGACCTCGGGCACCTGGTGTTCCTGCCGCGGGGCGATGCGGCGCTGACGCGCAGGGCGCGGGAGGAGAGCGGGCTGTCCGCGGTGGTGGTGCGGTTCAACCGGCGCCGGAGCCGGTACGAGCGGCAGGGCGTCCTGGTCGAGGAGGCGGCGCTCGTACGGGCCGAGGCCAGGTGTCTCGAGGACGCGGAGGCACGGCGTCGGCGCAGGGCGAGGGACGCGCGTCGGCGGTCGGCCGAGGACGCGCGCTTCGCGGAGGCGTTCGCCGGGGAGATATCGCGGCTCTTCCCGGGCTGTCCCGAGGAGCGCGCCCGCGAGATCGCCGGGCATGCCTCGCTGCGTGGCAGCGGGCGCGTGGGACGCAGTGCCGCCGGGCGGGCGTTGACCGAGAGCGCGGTGACCTCGGCGGTCGTGGCCTCGGTGCGGCATGTGGACACGCCGTACGACCAGTTGCTGATGAACGGCGTGGCGCGGCACGAGGCACGACGGCGGATCACGCCGGCCGTGGCGACGGTGTTGCGCGGGTGGCAGGAGGCGGGCATCGACTCCGCGGGGTGAGAAGGAGGGGTCGGCCCATACGGGCGGGCCCGGTCGTCGCACGCGCGGACGGACACGGACGAGGGAGGGTGCCGAGCCCGGACGCGGAGCGCCGCTGGACGCTCGCGTATGCCGTCGCGTCCCTCGCCCATGGCTCGCGGGGCCTCCACGGCATTGACTGAAGGTGACGGCAGGCACGACGGCCCGGTGCTCACCGGGGCAGGGACGGGAACGGGGTGCGGTGATGATCGAGGGCGTGTACTTCTGGCTGACGGTGCTGGGGGTCCTGGGGACGGGGCTCGTGGCGGGGGCGTTCTGCGCCTTCTCTACGTTCGTGATGCGGGGGCTGGCCGGGCTTCCTGCGGCGCAGGGGGTGGCGGCGATGAACTCGATCAACAGGGCGGCGCCCAGACCGGCGTTCATGAGCGTGTTCATCGGGTCGGCCGTGCTCTGCGCGGTGCTGGCGGTGATGACGTTCGTGGAGTGGCCGCGGGAGGGGAGGGTCGAGTTGCTGGCGGGGTGCGCGCTGTATCTGTTCGGGTCGTTCGGGGTGACCGTCGCGGCGAACGTGCCGCGCAACGACGCCCTGCTGCGACTGGAGCCGGGCACCCCTGAGGCGGACGCGTACTGGCCGGTGTATGTGCGCGAGTGGACGCTGTGGAACCACGTGCGGCTGGTCGCCTCCTCGGCGGCCGCGGTGCTGTTCGTCCTCGGCATATCCTGACCGCTCCGTCCGCCCGGAAAGCGCTGTCACAGCTGCTCCCGCGGGCGCCGTCCACCCCTCTGCAGACCGGACGAATGGGACGTATCGTGGCCCAAGGAGTGCCGTCGAACGGGGCACGGCCGGTCGTACGCGCAGGCAAGGATGACGGCCATGGCAGATCCCAAGGGGTTCATGACGACACCTCGCCGGGAGTGGCCCCGGCGGCCGGTGGAGGAGCGCGTCCGGGACTGGGACGAGGTGTACGTCCCCGGGGCGATGCTGCCGATCGTCGGCGGGCAGGCGGACCGGTGCATGGACTGCGGGATCCCGTTCTGCCACGAGGCGTGTCCGCTGGGGAATCTGATCCCCGAGTGGAACGACCTGGTCGCGCGCGACGACTGGCGGGCGGCCGCGAACCGGCTGCATGCGACGAACAACTTCCCGGAGTTCACCGGGAGGTTGTGCCCGGCACCGTGCGAGGCGGGGTGCGTGCTGGCGATCAACCAGCCGGCGGTGACGATCAAGAACGTGGAGTGCGCGATAGCCGACCGGGCCTGGGAGGAGGGGTTCGCGCCTCCTCGGCCGCCGGACCGGCTGTCCGGGAAGACGGTGGCGGTGATCGGGTCGGGGCCCACGGGACTCGCCGCGGCACAGCAGTTGACCCGGGCCGGGCACACGGTCGTGGTGTACGAGAAGGACGACCGGATCGGGGGGCTGATGCGATACGGCATCCCCGAGTTCAAGATGGAGAAGCGCCATCTGGAGCGGCGGTTGGCGCAGATGAGGGAGGAGGGCACGCGGTTCCGTGCCTCGACGGCGGTGGGGCGGGACGTCGGCGCCGCCGAGCTGCGGGCGCGCCATGACGCGGTCGTCGTCGCGACCGGCGCCACCGCCTGGCGGGAACTGCACGTTCCCGGGAGAGAGTTGGCCGGCATCCATCAGGCGATGGAGTATCTGCCGCTGGCCAACCGGGTGTGTGAGGGCGATCTGGAGCGGTCGCCGATGTCGGCGCACGGCCGGCACGTGGTGATCGTGGGCGGCGGCGACACCGGGGCCGACTGCCTGGGGACGGCGATCCGCGAGGGAGCGGCGTCGGTGACGCAGCTGGACATCTACGCGCAGCCGGGCGAGACCCGCGACGAGGACGCCGAGCCGTGGCCGGTGTACCCGAAGCTCTACCGGCTGTCCGCCGCGCACGAGGAGGCGCGGGATCTGCGGACGGCACCGGCGGCGGACGCCGACGCGCGGTTGTTCGCGGCGTCGACCCTGCGTTTCACCGGGAACGTGGAGGGACGGGTGCGGGCGCTGCACCTGGTGGAGGTCGACGAGCGGCGCCGGCCGCTGCCGGGGACCGCGCGCGAGCTGCCCGCCGACCTGGTGCTGCTGGCACTCGGCTTCTCCGGGCCCGACCGGGAGGACGGGCTCGTCGACCAGCTCGGAATCGCGCTGGAGCCGCGCGGGACGATCACCCGGGACGCGGACTTCGCGACGAACGTGCCGGGCGTGTTCGCGGCCGGGGACGCGGCACGGGGACAGTCGCTGATCGTCTGGGCGATCGCGGAGGGCAGGGCAGTGGCGGCTGCGGTCGACCGCCGTCTGACCGGGAGTTCGCGGCTGCCGGCGCCCGTGTCGCCGTTCGACCGTCCGATGTCGGTGTGAGAGAGGCCCGGCCACGCGTGCGCCGTCGGGCGGTGTGAGGAACTCGGCGCGTCGGCCGCGCGGGGGCCGTCCGGCTGGGCGAGGAACTCGGCGATCATCGTGATCGACCCTCGGTATCGTCCATGTGTATGACGGATTCGTGGGTCAATGCGGCAGAGCGCATCGGTGCCGATCTGCATCTGGAGCTGTCGGGCCCGGGCGGGCGGCGGGCGGCGTTGATCACGGCGTTGCGGGAGGCGGTGCGCGGGGGACGGCTGGCGCCGGGGACGCGGTTGCCGCCGTACCGGTCGCTGGCGGCCGACCTCGGGGTCGCTCGCAACACAGTGGCCGACGCGTATGCCGAGCTGGTCGCCGAAGGATGGCTGACGGCCCGGCAGGGTTCGGGCACGCGGGTGGCCGACCGGGCCGAGCCGGTGCCGCATGCCGGGCGGGCGCCCCGGAAGGCACGGGCCCGAGCGCGGGGACCACGGCACGACCTGCGGCAGGGGACGCCGGACGCGTCCGCATTCCCCCGCACCGCCTGGCAGGCCTCGTACCGGCGGGCGCTCCAGCAGGCGCCGAACGAGGTGTTCGGGCCGGGTGACCCGGCCGGGCGGATCGAGCTGCGCGAGGCCCTGGCCGAGTATCTGGCACGGGCGCGCGGGGTGCGGACGGAGCCGGGGCGGATCGTGATCTGCTCGGGGTTCGCGCACGCGCTGCGGCTGCTGTTCGGGGGCGGCGTGCTGCGCGGGCCGCTGGGGGTGGAGGCGTACGGGCTGCGTTTCCACCGGGAGCTGCTGGCGGGGGCGGGGGTGCGGACGGTTCCGCTGCCGCTGGACGAGAACGGGGCACGCGTGGAGGTGCTGGAGCGGGAGCGGGCGGTGCTGCTCACTCCGGCGCACCAGTTCCCGACGGGCGGCCCGCTGCACGCCGCGCGCCGTGCGGCGGTGATCGACTGGGCCCGGGCGCGGGGCGGGGTGGTGCTGGAGGACGACTACGACGGGGAGTTCCGCTACGACCGCAAGCCCGTAGGCGCCGTACAGGGCCTCGATCCGGACCGGGTCGTGTACATCGGCTCGGTGAGCAAGAGCCTGTCACCGGCGTTGCGACTGGGGTGGATGGTGCTGCCGGGGCATCTGGTGGAGCCGGTGCTCGCGGTGAAGGGCGAGCGGGAGGCCTGGGCGAGCGTGCTGGACCAGCTCGCGCTCGCGGATTTCCTGACCAGCGGGTCGTACGACCGCCATGTACGGCGGATGCGGCAGCGCTACCGCGGTCGGCGGGACCGGCTGATGGCGGCCCTGGCCGCGCAGGCGCCGCACATCGAGGTCACGGGGGTGGCTGCCGGGCTGCACGCGGTGCTGCGCCTGCCGCCGGGGACCGAGCCGACGACGCTGAAGGGGGCAGTGTGGCAGGGGCTCGCGCTGGACGGGCTGTCGGAGTTCCGGCATCCGGAGACGGCCATGGAGGCGATGGACGGCCTGGTGGTGGGGTACGCGACGCCGCCCGAGCACGCGTACGAGGCGGCGGTGGAGGTGTTGTGCGGGGTGCTGCCGGGGGCCGAGCCGCCGGTCGGAGACCCGGGCCGCCGCCGGGGCCTCGCCCCCTGAGCGCCGGGCCCGTCGCCGCGGGCTCCAGGACGGGCTTCCGGCCCCTGCCCGCCGAGGGGCTCTCCCCTGAGCACGGCTGAACTCCATGCCGGTCCGGATTGTACGGAATGCGACATAAAGTCGGAGTGTTGGACCGTAGGAAGTGGGATCATTTGGTCCCAGGAGGTGTTTCGTCGCCGGTGCCGTGAGACCGGACCGGCTGCGGTCGCCCCATCCTTCGTTCCGCCGTCAGGCGCGAGGCCCCGAACCCCGCGCGTCCCCCCTGTTGGCGGCCGGTCCTGGAGGGTGCCTGATGACGACTCTCGACGAAGTACACGAAGACGGTGGCCACGAAGACGGTGGGTACGACGGGAAAGGGACCCGGCACCCGCGTGGGTCGGGCGCGTCGTCGCGGGGGCACGGCCACGGGGCCGTCCCGCAGACCGTCGCGCTGGACGACCCGGCCGCGACCGACCCCGTCCTGACCGGCTCCAAGGCCGCCAGCCTCGCCCGAGCGGCCGACGCGGGCCTTCCGGTGCTGCCCGGTTTCGTCGTCCCCGCCTCCACCCGCGACGACGCCCCCGCGTTGCGTGACGCCTGGCGGGAACTCTCCGAAGGCGGCACGCGACCGCTCGTCGTCCGTTCCTCCTCCGCCCTGGAGGACACCGCCGAGTCCTCCCAGGCGGGCCGCTTCGACTCGGTGCTGGATGTACGCGGCGCGCGGGACTTCCGCGCCGCGGTGCGGGCCGTGCGGGCCTCGGCACACCTTCCCGACGGGACCGTCGCGCCGATGGCGGTGCTGGTCCAGCCGATGCTGACGGCCCAGGTGGGCGGAGTGATGTTCGGCCTGGACCCGGTCGCAGGGCGCACCGACCGACTGCTGGTCAGCGCGGTCCCGGGCGGACCGGACGCCCTCGTCAGCGGGGTACGGGCGGGGACGGACCACTGGCTCGGCCGGTGGGGCCGGCTGATACGCGTGGAGGGCGGAGCTGCCGGAGAGAGCGGAGGTGCCGGAGAGGGCGGCGCGACCGGGGAGGACGCGTCGACCACCACCCGGCGGGCGACCGACCAGGGCACGAGCACGGCCCACACCCGCCCCGCCTCCGGCCGACCGGCCGACAGCGCCGCCCCCACCAACGACACCGACGCCGGCACCAAGAGCAGCCCCGCCGCAGACACTCCGACCGAAGACACCCCCCTCCTCACCCACACCCGGCTCCGGCGCCTCGCCCGGCTCGCCCGGCGGGCACGGCGGGTGTTCGGGGGGCCGCAGGACATCGAGTTCGGGTTCGACGAGGACGGACGGCTGTGGCTGTTCCAGAGCCGTCCGGTCACGGCGATGGCGGCCCGGCCGGAACGCGGGGCACGGCTGCTGGGCCCCGGCCCCGTCGCGGAGACACTGCCCGAGCAGCTGGCGCCGCTGGAGGAGGACCTGTGGGTGGCGCCGATGGCACGCGGGCTCGCCGCCGCGCTCGACATCGGGGGCACCGCGCCACGACGGCTGCTGCGGACAGTGCCGGTGGTGTCCTCCGTCGGCGGGCGCGCGGCCGCCGACCTGCGCCTGCTGGGCGCGGCCCGTGCGCCGCACCCCTGGCTGGCGCTGCTCAACCCGGCTCCCGGCGCGCGCCGGCTGGCCGCCGCCTGGCGGGTGGGGCGTCTGACGGGGGCGCTGCCCGGCCTCGCCACGGACCTCGTCGCCGACATCGACCGCCGGCTCGCGGAGGTCCCCCGCCTCACCGAGTTGCCCGGCCCCGCGCTGGTCTCCACGCTGCGCTGGACGCGCAACGCCCTGGTCTCCCTGCACGCGCAGGAGAGCCTCGCCGGTGCGCTGCTGGACGACGCCCCCAGCAGCACCGCCGCGGGTGCCGCCCTGGCCGCGCTCGCCGACGCCCGTGCGCGGCAGGTACCCGACGACCAGATGGTGAGCGCCGAGCCGCTGGTCCTGGCCCTGACCCCGCCGAGTCTGCGTGGCAGGCCGCGGCTGCCCGCCGCACCTCGGCAGGACCGCCCGGCGCACCAGCGCGTGAACGGCACGCCGGTGCAGGGGGTCGCCGAGGGCGTCGGTCTCGTGCGGCTCCGGCACGGCCTCGCCGAGGAGTACCCGGCGACCTCCGCGCGGCCCCCCGCTCTGCCGCCGCGAGAGGCGCTGCGCTTGCGGGTCCGCTGGGTGCAGGAGCTCCAGGTGCGGCTCGTACGGGAGGGCGCGCACCGGCTGGCGGCACGCGGGCTGCTGGACGACCCAGCGCGGGCCGGTCTGCTGCGGTGGGCCGAGCTGATCACGGCCCTGGAGGGCGGCCCGCTGCCCGGTGATGTGCGCGAACGGGTGCCGAGGCCGTTGTCCGCCCCGCTGCCGGACGCGTTCCGGATCGCCCCGGACGGCTCGGTCGTCGCCGAGCCGGGGCACGGGTCCGCACGGCGCGGGGCCGACGGCACGTCCGCCGGCCGGGGCGTGTCGGGCGGGCGCGCCCTCGGCACGGCCTGGGACGGCACCGGGCCCGGCCCCGCCGACGCCGTGCTCGTCGTCCGCACCCTCGACCCCGCGCTCGCCCCGCTGCTGCCCCGGCTGACCGGGCTCGTCGCCCAGACCGGCAGCCCGCTGTCGCACCTGGCCGTCCTAGCCCGCGAGTACGGGCTGCCCGCGGTGGTCGGCGCGGCCGACGCCGTACGCAGCTTCCCACCCGGCACCCGACTCACGCTCGACGGCCGCACCGGCGAGATACACCCGGCGCCCGCCCGGGCCACGAGCCCCTCAGCCACCCAGGCCGCGAACCCTTCGGCCGCTCGGCCCGGGAACCCCTCAGCCACCCAGGCCGCCAACCCCTCCGCGGCCCGGCCCGGGAGCCTCTCCCCCACCCCGCCCCCCGAGCCGCCCTCCTCGGCCCGGGCCTCCGACGCGCCCCCCGGAGGCCCCACGTGAAGCGCCTGATGTTCGCCTTCGCCGGGCTGGCCGCGGCAGGGGCGGCGGTGTACTTCGTCGTGTACCTGTATCGCTGGCAGTGGCAGCGGGCCGTGCTGTGCGGTGTGCTGCTGCTGGTGGTGGAGGTGCTGCTGCTCGGTCTGATGCTGATGGGACGGCTGGCGCGGATCGAGGAGCGGGTACGGGACACCGACCGACGGCAGCGGGAGGCCGCCGAACGGCAGGAGGACGTGCTCGCGCGGCTGCGGCAGGGGACGCGGGAGCAGGAGGCGACGGGCGGCCGGTTCCGCTGGCTGGACGAGCCCGCCGAGCGCACGTACGTCTTCGTGCCGGTCCTGATGGTCACCGGGGTGCTGTTGTCCGGCATCGCCTGGCTGGTGCAGCGGATCGCGACGCGCGCGGCCCGCCCGGCCGAGCGGCGGGCGGCCGGGCGGCTGGCCGTGCTCGCCGCGCCGGACCCGGCGACCGGGAGCGACCTGGACGACGTACCGCCGCCGGGCGGCGCGCGGCCGAAGGGGCGGACCGCCCGGCTGGCGGTGACCGGGGTGGTCGGCTCCGCGCTGCTGGCCGCGCTGATCGTCGGCCTCGCCGATCTGACCCAGACGCGCGCGGAGCCCCACGACCCCTCCGAGGCGACCTCGGTGCTGGTGCGGCTGGATGTGCGGGACCAGAACATGACGGCGGAGCGGCGGTCGCTCGCCGCACGGCAGATGTGGGAGGGCTGCCGGGGCTCCACGTTCGTCGCCCTGCACAAGGCGACCTTCGGCAACCTCGGCGACGGCTTCTACGCCGGTGTCGTACGGCCCGCGCTCACCGAGAACGACCGGCTCCGGCTGCGCGGCTGCCTGGAGGACGCGAGCCTGGAACGGGTGCATCTGACGGTGGTGGGGATGGACGACGCCGAGGGCTACGAGCAGTGACGGGGCCGGGAAGGGCGTAGGACGGGCGTGGCGCGGTACTCGTGGCGGGTGACCGCACGCATCCCATAACGCATGAAACCCGACGAAGTCCACCCTGTGAGAGATACGTCATATCCGACTTATCGGGCATGTCGGACCGGGATACGATGCCGGAACCGCGTCCCCCCTCGGAGCCGCGTCCCCGTCCCCTAGCCCCCGGGCTCCCATGACTGTCACCACTGAGACCGCCCCCTCCCCCACCTTCACCCCCGCCGCCACTCCCGCTCCCGTCCGCCCGAAGCGCAGCGTCAAGCGCCGCGTCCTGCGGGCACTGGTCTTCACGATCGTCGGCTACGTCGCCCTGTGGGCGGTCGCCTCGCTCGGCATCCTGGCCGCGTCGAAGTGGGCACAGTCGGACATCCCGGTTCCCGCGGGCACCCCCGTGGTCCAGGGCGTGAACAACTTCCGGCCGGTCGACTCCGACGGTCATCTGTGGCGGGGAGCCGCGCCGTCCCCCGAGGGCTACCGCAATCTCGCCGAGATCGGTGTCACCACCGTCGTGGACCTGCGTGCCGAGGACCTGAGCGCGGCCCAGCTGGCCTCGCCCGAGAAGGCCGGTCTGGAGCTCGTGCGGATGCCGATCCGTGACGGCCAGACGCCGACGCAGGCCGAGGTGAAGGAATTCCTGGACATCGTGTCCTCGACCTCCGGCAAGGTCTACGTCCACTGCGGCGCCGGTGTGGGCCGTACGGGCGCGATGGCGGCCGCCTACCTGGTGCAGACCGGCGAGGCCTCCCCGGCGACGGCCGTGAAGCGCAACCTCTCGGTCGGACCGCCGTCGGTCGAGCAGATCTGGTACGGGCTGACCCTGAACAAGGACGAGGCCGAGCAGCCGCCCGTCGCCGTGGAAGCGGTCAGCCGCCTGATCGACGCCCCGCGCCGGATCATGTCGTACCTGTAGGACTTCCGGCCGACTCTCAGTACTCCCTGACCCGCAGGACTCTCTGACCTGCGATGACCCGGCTCCGACACACCGTTGCGGGGGGGGGGGGCCGGCGGGGGGGGGGGGGGGGGGGGGGGGGGGGGGGGGGGGAGGGGGGGGGGGGGGGGGGGGGGGGGGGGGGGGGGGGGGGGGGAGTGGGGGGA
>NZ_JBVJGZ010000042.1:0-27712 GCF_055587025.1 Streptomyces sp. NPDC048600
GTCGATGGGCTTCGTGCCGTGCAGGGCGCCGTTCGCCTTGCCGCGACCGCGCGGGGTGCGGATCGCGTCGTACACGTACGCTTCGGTGCTCACGTGGAGGCCTTTCAACGAGGGTTTCGGGGCGCGGAGGATTCGGTCGTCAGTCGTGGTACGTCCCAGTCCCGGGCCACGTCCGCGGTGTCGGCGCCGGGCACGGCCGGGCCGCCGCGGACGGCGGTGGGGGTGGCGGAGAAGCGGGGCGCGGGGGCGGGCTGGGTGATGCCGCCGTGGTCGGTGAAGGTGCCGCGGGCGGCGAGGTGGGGGTGGTGCGGGGCCTCGCTCAGCGACAGCACGGGCGCCACGCACGCGTCGGAGCCCTCGAAGACGGCCGCCCACTCGTCGCGGGTACGGGTCCTGAAGCGGGCCACGACCGCCTCGCGCAGTTCTCCCCAGCGGGTGAGGTCCTGGTGCGCGGAGGCGAGTTCGGGGATGCCGAGGAGGCCGACGAACTCGTCGTAGAACCGGCTCTCCAGGGCGCCGACGGCCATGTACCGCCCGTCGGCCGTCTCGTAGGTGCCGTAGTAGGGGCAGCCGCCGTCGAGGAGGTTGGATCCGCGCCGGTCCTGCCAGCCTCCGGCGGCGACCATGCCGTGGATCATCGAGGCGAGGTGGGCCGCGCCGTCGACGATGGCCGCGTCGACGACCTGGCCGGTGCCGGTGGCGCGGGCGTGATGCAGGGCGGCGAGGACGCCGACGACGAGGTAGAGCGAGCCGCCCGCGTAGTCGCCGACGAGGTTCGCGGGCACGGCCGGGGGCTCGTCGGGGGCGCCGATCATGCCGAGGGTGCCGGTGAGCGCGATGTACGCGATGTCGTGGCCCGCGCGTTGGGCCAGCGGGCCGTCCTGGCCCCAGCCCGTCATCCGGGCGTACACCAGGGCGGGGTTGCGGGCGTGGCAGTCCCCGGGGCCGACGCCGAGCCGCTCGGCGACCCCGGGGCGGTAGCCCTCGATCAGGACGTCGGCGCGCGCGACGAGGTCGAGCACGCGCGCGGGGCCGTCCGCGGACTTCAGGTCCACCAGCACCGACCGCTTGCCGCGGTTGGTGATGTCGTACGCCGGGTCGATCCCGAGGCCGGGGCCGCCGGGGCGGTCCACCCGGACCACGTCCGCGCCCAGGTCGGCCAGCAGCATCGCCGCGAACGGGCCGGGGCCGATCCCGGCCAGCTCGACCACGCGCACACCCGTGAGCGGGCCCTGCCCTGGCGTCTTCGCCGTCGTCATCCGGCCCCCAAGCCGCTTGTGACACCACTGATGTAACACCAGCGATGTTAAGAACACGTTCCAGTCCGGGCAAGACCCGAAAGAGCAAGCGCTTAGACAATCTACGGCGACAGGGGGTGGCCCGGCAGTATCCGGGCCGGGCGGGCGGGGATTTGTCCGGCACGTCGTGTCGTGCGGCGAGGGTGCGTGCCGGGCGTCGCCACGCCGCGGAGATCCGCCAGGAGGGGCCTGGGCCCTGTCGTCAGACTCCCGCCTGCCCCGCGACGCCATGCACGCTCCCCCACTTCGTGGGAGGTGCCCCCACTCGCCGCACCGGGCACAAGCCCGAGTACGTCCGGTACGAGGGCTTGCTCCCGGCACTCCCCCAGAGGGGGGAACCCCCAGAGCACGCACCTGACGCCGCAGGGCCGCCCTCCGGGCGACGACGGGAGTTCGACGACAGGACCTAGCGCGCGTCCAGCTCCGCCGTCAGGCGTTTCGGCGCGACCGCGCGGTAGCTCTCCTCGACCCAGTCGCACACCAGATCGGCCCGCGGGCTGCCCGTGCCGGCCAGCGGGACGCTGACCCAGCCCGCCTTGCCGAGGCCGTAGCCGGCGGGTTCGGCGCCGGGGAAGGTCATGGCGTGGGCGTGGGTGGTCTCGTCCTTGAGCTTGACCGTCACGCCCAGGGGATAGCTGCCGTCGGTGACGCCGAGGAAGACGAACACCTTCTTGTTGACCTTGACGACCGTCTCGCCCCAGGGGAAGTCCTCGGCGGCGTCCGGCAGCCCGAGGGCGAACTCTCGCACTTTCTCCCACTTCTTCAGGGCACTTCTGGCCACCGCCACCGCACACCTCCGGCCTCGTCGTCGGGCTCCGCACCTCTCACGCTAGCCTCAGCCACCGACAACGGCGCGAGCCGCGGGATCGAGGGGTGTCATGAGCAGGCTGAACAAGGCGGAACGTCCGTACGACATCGTGCTCTTCGGAGCCACCGGCTTCGTGGGGAGACTCACCGCCGAGTACCTCGCGACGAACGCGCCCGAGGGACTGCGCTGGGCGGTCGCCGCCCGTGACGAGGGCAAGCTGGAACGACTCCGCGACGGGCTGCCCGGCGGCGACAAGGTGGGCCTGCTGGTCGCCGACGTGGCCGACCCGGAGTCCCTGCGCGCGCTGGCCGCACAGGCGCGCGTGGTCGCGACGACCGTCGGGCCCTTCGTGCTCCACGGCGAGGCGCTGGTCGCCGCTTGCGCGGACGCGGGCACCGACTACCTGGACATCACCGGGGAGCCGGAGTTCGTGGACCTGATGTACGTCCGGCACGACGCCCGGGCGCGGGAGACCGGCGCCCGGCTGGTGCACGCCTGCGGCTTCGACTCCATGCCGCACGACCTCGGCGCGTACTTCACGGTCCAGCAGCTGCCGGAAGAGGTGCCGCTGACCGTGGACGGCTTTGTCTCGGCCGACGCGGGCTTCTCCGGGGGCACGTTCGCCTCGGCTCTCGGCCAGTTCGCGCGCGGGCGCCAGATGATCGCGGCCGCCCGGGACCGGCGGCGCCACGAGCCGCGGCTGATGGGCCGCCGGGCGTCGACGCCCACCGGGGCGCCCCGCTACGCCGCCGAGGTCGATGCCTGGGCGCTGCCGCTGCCGACCATCGATCCGCAGATCGTGGGCCGCTCGGCCCGGTCGCTGGAGCGCTACGGCCCCGACTTCCGCTACCGCCACTACGCCGCCGTACGGCATCTGCCGGTCGCGATCGGCGGGACGGCGGCGATCGGCACGCTGTTCGCCGCCGCCCAGGTGCCGGCCGCGCGCCGCTGGCTGACCGGGCGGCTGCGGTCCGGCGAGGGGCCGGGCGCCGAGAAGCGGGCGAAGAGCTGGTTCTCCGTGCGGTTCGTCGGGGAGGGCGGGGGGCGACGGGTGTACACCGAGGTGTCGGGCGGCGACCCCGGCTACGGCGAGACGGCCAAGATGTTCGCCGAGGCGGCGCTGTCTCTCGCCTTCGACGATCTGCCGCCGACGGCGGGGCAGGTGACGACCGCGGTGGCGATGGGGGACGCGCTGATCGGGCGGCTGACTCGGGCGGGGATCACGTTCCGGGTTGCGGCGGTTCGCTGAGCCGGGCCGCTCGACGGGGCGGTGTGGGTGTGGCGGTGCCGCGGCGTTGTGGCTGGTTTGCGCAGTTCCCCGCGCCCCTTGGGTGTGTGGGGGCTGGCGTGCGTTTGGCCGTGCCGCGGCGTCGTGGTTGATCGCGCAGTTCCCCGCGCCCCTTCAGGTGCGTGGGGGCCGGCGTCGTCGTGGCCGTGCCGCGGCGTCGTGGCTGGTTCGCCCGGTTCCCCGCGCCCCTTTGGGTGTGTGGGGGCTGAGGAGTTATTTCGTTGTTGCCTCGCGTAGGGCCTGGCGGCACAGGGCGTCTGCTCGGCGGGTGGTTTCTGGGAGGCGGTAGCTGGGGGTGAGGGTCAGGACGTGGGCGCAGGCCGTGTCCAGTTGGGCGCGGTGGCCCACGGAGACGTACACCGGCTTGACCCCGTCGCGGGTGCGCAGGGCGCGGCCGACCTCCTCCTCGTCCGCCAGCAGCGGCGCGACGGAGCCCCGGGGCTCGGCGAGCTCGCCGTGGGTGAAGGTGAAGGGGTTCTTCGCGACGCCGATCGTCGGCAGCCCGGTCAGCACGCCCAGGTGACTGGCGAGCCCGAACCGGCGCGGATGGGCCAGGCCGTAGCCGTCGCAGACGACCAGGCCGGGCGGACAGGGCAGGGCGTCGAGGGCGGCGAGCACGGTCGGGATCTCCCGGAAGGCCAGCAGCCCGGGGACGTAGGGGAAGGAGATCCGACCCACCGCGGTCGTCTCGGCGACCACGCCGAGGCTCGCCGCGTCCAGCACCACGGCCGCCGCGGCGACGAGGTCGCGCTCGTCGTCGTAGGCCACGTCGACCCCGGTGACGTACCCCGTTCCGGGCGGCGGTCCCGGCTCGTCCAGCACCACCCGCCCGCGCAACTCGTCCTGCACAGCGCGGGCTTGTTCCTCGGTCGCGGGCCAGCCCGCGGGAATGCTTACCGTCGTCATGATGGGAACGAGCGTACGGTCCCGCCGGTCCGCCCGTGCGGCCGTGACAGTAGGCTCGCGATCATGTTCGTACTGGAACTGACCTACACCGCACCGCTGGAGGCCGTGGACGCCGTGCTGTCGGCGCATGTGGCCTGGCTCGACGAGCAGTACGCGCAGGGCCGGTTCCTGGCGTCCGGGCGCAAGAACCCCCGTGAGGGCGGTGTGATCATCGCCGTCGCGCCGGACCGCGCCGAGATCGAACGGGTCACCGCGGGCGACCCGTTCGTCACGGCCGGGGTGTGCGCGTACCGCGTCACCGAGTTCGTCGCGACGAAGACGGCTCCCGGGCTGGAGCGGTACCGGGAGCCGCGGACCTAGGTCCGGTCAGCGTTCCAGGCGTGCCACGCGGCCCTTCTCGCCGGAGGCCCAGCAGCTGCGGTCCGGCGCGCAGTCGACGGTGTCGTACGAGCCCGTGTCCACGGTCCGCCAGGTGCGGCCGGCGTCGGTGGTCAGGTCGGTGCCGGTCGGGCCGACCGCGAGGGCGGCGGCGCGGCTGTACGGGAGCCAGGCGACGCCCGAGCGGTAGGCGGGCGGCGGCTCGGCGGCGGGCCGCCAGGTGCGGCCGCCGTCGGCGGTGCGTGCCCCGGCCTGCGGGGAGGCCTGGTCGGGGCGGTAGTCGCCGCCGACGGCGAGGCCGTGCACGCGGTCGCGGAAGGCGAGCGCGAACACTCCGCGCGCCGGGTCGCCCGCGGGCACCGGCGTGTCGGCCGCCGTCCAGGTCAGCCCGCGGTCGGCGGAGTGCAGCACACGCGCGCGTGCCGCGCCGCCGGTGGCGAGCCAGACGTCCTTCGGGCCGGAGGCGACCAGGCACTGGCCGCTCGCGGCGAACCCTGCCTCGCCCTCCAGCGCGGCCGGCATGCCCTCGGCGGGCAGCACCCGCCAGGTGCGGCCGCCGTCGCCGGTGGACAGGATGCGGAACCTGCCGTCGACCGGGTCGCTCATCGCCAGGCCGTGCCGCTGGTCGAAGAAGGTGAGGCAGTCGTAGAAGGCCCGTGCGTCGGTGTTGCGGAAGGACTCGGTCCAGGTCGCCCCGCCGTCGTCGGTGCGGTACACCCGCGAGCTCTCGCCCTCACCGATCGCCAGCACCACCGCCCGCCGGGCGTCGAAGGCCTCGATGTCCCGGAACTGGAGCTCCTGGGCGCCCGGCGGAGAGACGTTCCGCCAGCTCTCGCCGCCGTCGGTGGTACGCAGGACCGTGCCGGCGCTGCCGGACACCCAGGCGACCCGGCCGCTGACGGCCGAGAGGCCCCGGAAGCGGACCGTGGCCGTCCCGGCGTCCTGGAGATCCTTGAGCTCCCAGTGCGGCTGTCCCCGCCCCGGGCCGTGCGCCTGCGCCGGTACGGCCGTGAGCGCGGCCAGCGCCGCCCCGCACGCCACCGCCGCGGCCACCGCCCGCCCCGCTCGTCGTGCCCGTCCCGTGCTTCCCGTCCCTCGCGTGCTCCCCATACGCCTCATGGCGCGCGAAGCTAGCCGACCTGTCCGGACCCGTCCAGAGGGCCTCCACGCGCGCGTGCGCCTCCGAAAAGCCGGAGGAGTGAGTCACGGCCGTGAAGGAACACGGTGACAGAGGTCACTGAGCTCTCGGGTGCACGCCATGGCCGGTTCGCTCGTCTTCTTCATCAAGGGGCCTCATCCACCCGGTACCCGTCCCGCCGTCGCAAGGGAGCAAGGCCTTGTCCACCTTGATCGAGCAGCCCGTCGAGGCCCGACTGATCTCCGCCGCGCCGCGGATGCAGCACATCCCGGCCACGCTGCACTACGACCCGTGCGACCCGTTCGCCGTCCACATGATCTTCCCGGCCGAGGCCACCCTGGAGGGCGTCGAGGTCTGCTGGACCTTCTCCCGCGACCTGCTGGCGGCGGGTCTGACGGGCTCCGAGGGGTACGGGGACGTCCGGGTCCGGCCGTACGGCTACGAGCGCACCGAGCTGGAGTTCCACGCGCCGGAGGGCACGGCCGTGGTGCATCTGCACTCGGGCGACGTGCGCGACTTCCTGGCCGCGACGGACGCGCTGGTGCCGGTGGGCCACGAGCACCTCATGATCGACCTGGACCACGATCTCGCGGAGCTGATGCGCGACGCCTGCTGATCCGGACACCTGCTTACCCGGACGGCTGCTGATCCGGACTGCTACCGATCCGGACTGCTGCCCGGTGACCTCGCCGGTCGCTCCCGGCCCCTGCCCGCCGCCTCCGGCGGTCGTCCTCCGCGCACCCCGCCGTAATTCCGTTGACGGCCGTAGGGCCGTCTCCTACGGTTGGTCTCGGTCCTGTTGTCGTCGATTGGAGAAGGACGTTGCTCGTCTGAGGTCCTGAGACACCGCGTCACACCCGTAAGAGGTGTGCGCCGCGTGCGACCTCGGCGTTCGAGCCGTCCCGACGAAGCAGGGCTTTTCCCATGCCCGGCCTCTCCCCCGTCCCGGGGTATCGGTCGCCGCCTCCCGGTGTCTCGACACGCGTCTGCCCTGAACCGTCACGCATTCGCGGAGGCCCCGTATGCATACTTCGATCACCTGCAACTCCCTGTCGTTCTCCTGGTCCGACGGCACCCCTGTCCTGGAGGAGCTCGACGTCTCCTTCGGCCCCGGGCGGACCGGACTCGTCGGCGTCAACGGGGCCGGGAAGTCGACCCTGCTGAAACTGATCGCCGGTGAACTCGCCCCTTCCGAGGGCACCGTGCGCGTCGCGGGCGAGGTCGGACATCTCCCGCAGAACGTCACCCTCGACACCTCGCTGAAGGTCGACCAGGTGCTCGGCATCGCCGGGCAACGGGCCGCGCTGCACGCCATCGAGGCCGGTGACGTGTCCGAACAGCACTTCGAGACGGTCGGCGACGACTGGGACGTGGAGGAGCGCGCGCTCGCCACGCTCGGCGAACTCGGGCTGGGCCACATCGGCCTGGACCGCACGACCGGCGAACTGTCGGGCGGCGAGACGGTGTTGCTGCGCCTCGCCGCACTCCTGCTGCGCCGCCCGGACGTACTGCTGCTGGACGAGCCGACGAACAACCTCGACCTGTACGCGCGCCGAAGGCTGTACGAGGCCGTGCGGTCCTGGCCGGGCGTCCTCGTCGTGGTCAGCCACGACCGCGAACTGCTCGACCTGGTCGACCAGATCGCGGACCTGCGCTCCGGCGAGGTCACCTGGTACGGCGGCAACTACTCCGACTACGAGGAGGCTCTCGCCGTCGAACAGGACGCCGCCGAGCGGATGGTGCGCGTGGCCGAGTCCGATCTGCGCAAGCAGAAGCGCGAACTGGCCGACGCCCACCTCAAACTGGCCCGCCGCAAGCGCTACGGCCAGAAGATGTGGGACACCAAGCGCGAGCCGAAGATCGTCATGGGGGCGCGCAAGCGGGCCGCCCAGGAGTCCGCGGGCAAGCACCGGATCATGCACGAGGAGAAGCTCGCCGAGGCGAAGGACCGGCTCGACGAGGCGGTGGAGGCCGTACGGGACGACGACGAGATCCGTGTCGACCTGCCGTACACGGCCGTACCACCGGGCCGCGAGGTGCTCATGCTCCGGGATCTGGAGCTGGCCCACGCCGGGCGGGTGGCGGGTGGGCTGGATCTGCGCGGGCCGGAGCGGGTGGCGCTGATCGGGCGCAACGGCGCGGGCAAGACGACACTGCTGCGCACGATCGCCGGAGAGCTGGCGCCGGTGTCGGGCGAGGTACAGGCCCATGTGCCGCTCCGTTTTCTGCCGCAGCGGCTGGACGTGCTCGACGACGCGCTGACGGTCGCCGAGAACGTGGCCCGGTTCGCGCCGGGCGCCACCAACAACCGGGTGCGGGCGCGGCTGGCCCGCTTCCTGTTCCGGGGCGCCCGCGCGGACCAGCAGGCGGGCACGCTGTCCGGCGGCGAGCGTTTCCGGGCGGCCCTGGCCGCGCTGATGCTGGCCGAGCCGGCGCCGCAGCTGCTGATGCTGGACGAGCCGACGAACAACCTGGACATGGCGAGCGTCCGGCAGCTCACCACGGCCCTGGAGTCCTACGAGGGCGCCCTGGTCGTGGCCAGTCACGACCTGCCCTTCCTGGAGTCCATCGGCATCACGCGCTGGCTGATGCTGGACGGGGAGCTGCGGGAGGTCACTCCGGAGGAGGTCGCGGATCCCGCCTAGGGCGAACGGGCGCCGGGGCACGGGCAGTGGCGGGGCGCGAGTGGTGGCGGGAGCCGCTCGCGTCCGTACCCTCTGTTACTGCCGAGTATTTCAGGAGGGCCACAGGTCGACAACGAGGGTTTTGTCCCCGCGTGCGGCCTGTGCATGATGGCTCCTCCGGCGCGGACGCACGGCGCCGGTGACGCCCCACCCGATACGGAGATCCCCTCGTGCCCAGCAGGAAAGCACTCGTCCGCCGCCCCGGCCCCCGGCTCGCCGAGGGCCTCGTCACGCACATCGAGCGCGCCGAGGTCGACGCCGGCCTGGCGGCCGAGCAGTGGGAGGCGTACACCGAGGCGCTGCGCGAGAACGGCTGGGAGACCGTCGAGGTGGACCCGGCGGACGACTGCCCGGACGCGGTGTTCGTCGAGGACACGGTCGTGATGTACCGGAACGTGGCGCTGATCGCGCGGCCCGGGGCCGAGTCCCGGCGCGCGGAGACCGCCGCGGTCGAGGAGGCGGTCGCCTCGCTCGGCTGCTCGGTGAACTGGGTCTGGGAGCCCGGCACGCTGGACGGCGGCGACGTGCTGAAGATCGGCGACACGATCTTCGTGGGCCGGGGCGGGCGGACCAACGCGGACGGTGTGCAGCAGCTGCGCGCCGCCTTCGAGCCGCTCGGGGCGCGGGTGGTCGCGGTGCCGGTGTCCAAGGTGCTCCACCTGAAGTCGGCGGTCACGGCGCTGCCGGACGGGACGGTCGTCGGGCACATCCCGATGATGGACCAGCCCTCGCTGTTCGGGCGTTTCCTGCCGGTTCCGGAGGAGTCCGGGGCGCATGTGGTGCTGCTCGGCGGCGACAAGCTGCTGATGGCGGCGAGCGCGCCGAAGACGGCCGAGCTGTACCGCTCCCTCGGTTACTCGCCGGTCGTGGTCGACATCGGCGAGTTCGAGAAGCTCGAGGGATGTGTGACGTGCCTCTCGGTGCGACTGCGGGAGCTGTACGCCTGACCGGGTGAGCCGATCACCCGTCCAGCCCTGGGACCTGCGGGTCCCGGGGCTGTTTCGCATGCCCGTGCGAGGCCGCTGACCAGGGATCTTGAAGGGGCTCTTTACCGCGTTCTTAACCTACGGCTTCGTAACCTACGGGTTCGTAGCCTACGATCCCGTAGGTTCCGGCGCCGCGCGCCGCGCGCTCCTCCCCCAGTGCCCCCAGGGCCTGGGGAGCACCCCCGATCTGCTCTGCGTCCCCTGGAGTACCCGTGACGATCGCTTCTCCCCATCTCGGCAGCCCTTCCGTGTGGACCGACGCCCGGCTGTTGTACGCGTTGGAGGAAGTGGTCGAGAAGGAGCTGAACCGGCACCTGCAGATCGCCAAGGACTGGATGCCGCACGAGTACGTCCCGTTCGGCGACGCCCGTAACTTCCCCGGGTTCTTCGAGGACGGGGAGGCCTGGGCGAAGGACCAGTCCAAGGTCACCGAGATCGGCCGGATCGCGCTGGTGGTCAACCTGCTGACCGAGGACAACCTGCCGAGCTACCACCACGAGATCGCCACGCTGTTCGGGCGGGAGGGCGCGTGGGGCACGTGGGTGCACCGCTGGACGGCGGAGGAGGGGCGGCACGGCATCGTCATGCGCGACTATCTGCTGGCCTCCCGGGCGGTGGACCCGGACCAGCTCGAACGTTTCCGCATGTCGCACATGAGCGAGGGCTTCGAGTCGGACAACCGGCACTCGATGCTGCACTCCATCGCGTACGTGGCCTTCCAGGAGCTGGCCACCCGGATCTCGCACCGCAACACCGGCCATCAGTCCGGGGACCCGGTCTGCGACCGGATGCTCGCGCGGATCGCGACCGACGAGAACCTGCACATGGTGTTCTACCGGAATCTGCTGAAGTCGGCGTTCGAGCTCGCGCCCGATCTGACCATGCAGGCCGTGCGGGACGTCGTGGTCGACTTCCGGATGCCCGGGCACGGCATTCCCGGCTTCGAGCGGGCCGCGGCGCAGATGGCCATCGGTGAGGTGTACAACCTGCGGATCCACCATGACGACGTGCTGCAGCCCGTGCTGCGCTTCCTGAAGATCATGGAGATCGACGGGCTCGGGCCCGAGGGGCTGCAGGCGCAGGAGGAGCTGGGGCTGTTCATGGGCGGGCTCGACGCGGAGGCCTCCAAGTTCGACGAGAAGCTTGCGGCTCGTAAGGCGCGGATGGCTGCGCGGGCGGGGGGCTGAGGGTCGGTCCCCTTCGCGGGGGCGGTGTGGTTTCGCCCGGGGCGGGTGCGGTTTCGCCGTGGGCGGGTTTCGCCGTGGGCGGGTGCGGGTGGGTTGTGGCTGGTCGCGCAGTTCCCCGCGCCCCTTTAGGGCGTTTGCGCCGAAGCCCGGCCCGGAAGCCGGAGGCGGCGACGATGCTGGTCGCGCCCGCGCGGCGGAGCCGCAGATTGAAACAGCCCCGCGCCCCTTTAGGCGTTTGCGCCGAAGCCCGGGAGCCGGCGGCGATGCTGGTCGCGCCCGCGCGGCGGAGCCGCAGATTGATACAGTCCCGCGCCCCTTATGGCGATTGCGCCGAAGCCCGGCCCGGAAGCCGGAGGCGGCGGCGATGCTGGTCGCGCCCATGCGGCGGAGTCGCAGGTTGATACAGTCCCGCGCGCCTTGGTGGCGTTTGCGCCGAAGTCCGGCCGGAGAGCAGGACGCGGCGCGCCCTTGAGGGCGTTTGCGGTGAGGTCCAGCCCTGGGGCTGGAGGCGGTGGCTCAGCCGGGGGTGCGGCGGAGGTGTAGGCGTTCCTTTTCGGAGAGGCCGCCCCAGACGCCGAAGCGTTCGTCGTGGGTGAGGGCGTATTCGAGGCAGGCCGCGCGGGTGTCGCACATGCCGCAGATCCGCTTGGCCTCGCGGACCGAGCTGCCGGGCTCGGGGAAGAAGAAGTCCGCCCCGGTCTGCGCGCACAGGGCCTGGGCCTGCCAGGCGGGGCCGGCCGGGGAGAGCGTGTCGGTGTGCATGGACGAGATCGTGCCGGGCGGCGCAAAACGTTCGATCAACGCGACATCAACGCGGCTCGCCCGGCCGTTTCGGCGCGCACCTGGCGCGGCCCGTCGATGATGCCGCGCCATCGGCACGCAACGCACGGCGGCGCGCGGTGGGCGGTTGTCGGTGGGCGGTGCAAGACTCGGCAGTGCAGGCAGACGGGCCGCTTCCGAGGAGGGCGCTGATGCTCACGACGCGTTTCGTCCAGGGCGCTCCGAACTGGATCGATCTCGCCACGCCCGACATCGACGGGGCGACCGCCTTCTACGGCGGCCTGTTCGGCTGGCAGTTCGCTTCGGCGGGGCCCGGGACCGGCGGGTACGGGTACTTCCGGCTGGGCGGCAAGAGAGTCGCCGGGGGCATGCAGACCACGCCGGAGGAGTGGCCGCCGTCCTGGGCCGTCCATTTCAAGAGCTCCGACGCCGACGCCACCGCCAGGACCGCCGAGGAGGCGCACGGCTCGGTGGTGCTGCGGCCGACCGATCTCAAGGAGCAGGGCAGGATGGCGGTCCTCGCCGACCGCGCGGGCGTGCCGTTCGGCATCTGGCAGCCGGGGCCGGACAAGGGCCTGGACCTGGTGCAGGCGCCGGGCGCGCTGTTCTGGCTGGAGCTGTACACCCCTGACATCGCCGCGGCGGCCGGTTTCTATCACAAGGTGCTCGGCTGGGAGACCGCCTCCATCACCTACCCCGGCGGCATCTACACCTGCTTCAACCCGGCCGGCCAGAGCGAGGACACCATGTTCGCGGGCCTGGTCCCCCTCGACGAGGACCCGACGAAGGCCGACGCTCCGTACTGGCTGATCTACATCGAGGTCACGGACGCCGACGCTGCCGTCGCACGTGCACAGGAGCTGGGCGGGAGCGTGCTGATGCCCGCGACCGACCTCCCGGACGTCGGCCGTATCGCCGTACTCGCCGACCCGTACGGCGCCCGTTTCGCCGTCATCAAGAGCGTGCCGCCCGCGTAGGGCCCGAGGCGCGCAGAGGGCTCGGGGCGCCGCTACGCGCTCGCCCTGCGCACCAGTGTCGTCGGCAGTACCGTGCCGGCCGCGGGTCCGCGCTCGCCCGTGAGGCGGCGCAGCAGGAGCCTGGCCATGAGGCGGCCCATCTCCTCTATGGGCTGGCGGACGGTCGTCAGGGGCGGGTCGGTCTGCTCGGCGAGCGGCAGCATGTCGTCGAAGCCGACGACGGCGACGTCCTCGGGCACGCGCCGCCCCCGTTCGCGCAGCACGCGCAGGGCGCCGGCCGCGGACAGGTCGTTGGCGGCGAAGACGGCGTCCAGGTCGGGGCGGCGGTCCAGCAGTTCCCGCATCGCCCGTTCCCCGCCGCCCGGCGTGAAGTCGCCCGCCGCGATCAGACCCGGGTCGGACTCCCCCACCGTGTCCCGGTAGCCGTCCAGACGGTCCGCCGCGGACGTCTGGTCCAGCGGGCCGGTGATGTGCGCGATCCGGCTGCGGCGGAGCCCGGCCAGATGCCGTACGGCGTCCCGCGCGCCGCCCCGGTTGTCGCTGTCGACGTACACCGTCCCCGGCCCGGCGCCCGGCGTGTCGCCCCAGCCGGGGCGGCCGCCGAACACCGCGGGGACCCCGGCGCCCCGGATGAGTCCGGGCAGCGGGTCGTCCAGGTGCAGGGAGAACACCAGCGCGCCGTCGACATGTCCGCCCGCGAGATAGCGCCCGACCCGGCCGTGGTCCTCGGACCCCTCGGTGAGCAGCAGCACGAGCTGGTTGTCGTGGGCCGTCAACTCCTTGCTGATGCCGCGGAGTTGGAGCGCGAAGAAAGGGTCGGCGAAGACCCGGGTCTCGGGCTCGGCGATGACCACCGCGACGGCGTCGTGCCGCCGGGTCACCAGGCTGCGGGCGGCCTGGTTGGGGACGTAGCCCAGCTCCTCCACGGCCTGCCGGACCCGCCGGACGAGGGGTTCGCGCACGCCGTCGCCGCCGTTGACGACGCGGGAGACGGTGGCCCGTGACACCCCGGCGCGTTCGGCCACGGCCTCCAGGGTGGGGCGCGGCACGCTCTCGGTCACGGTCCGACTCCTCATCTGCGGCTCGCGGATCAGGATAGCCAGACGTCAGGACGCCTCGGGCTTCGGCTTCTTGGCCCGGCTGGGCTGCACCCGCTTCGGCTCGCCCGGCATCTTGGGGTACTCCGGCGGATAGGGCAGGTCGCCCAGGCCGTGGTCGTGCTCGTCCTTGGTGGCCAGCTCCAGCAGGCCCTCCAGGGAGAAGGCGTGGTCGTCCATGTCGGCGTGCACATCGCCGACTTCGGCGAAACGCGCGGGCATCGTCCTCAGGTCGAAGTCGGCGGGGTGGGCCTCACCGACCTCCTCCCAGCGCAGCGGCGCGGAGACCGGGGCGTGCGGGCGGGGCCGTACGGAGTAGGCGGAGGCGATGGTGCGGTCGCGGGCGGTCTGGTTGTAGTCGACGAAGATGCGCTCGCCGCGTTCCTCCTTCCACCATTTGATGGTGACCTGCTCCGGCATCCGGCGCTCCAGTTCGCGGCCCACCGCGATGGCGGCGCGGCGGACCTGGGTGAACGTCCAGCGCGGTTCGATGGGCACGAAGACATGCAGTCCGCGTCCGCCGGAGGTCTTGGGCCAGCCGCGCAGACCGCCGAACTCCTCCAGCACGGCGCGCAGTTCGTGCGCGGCGCGGACGGCGTCGTCGAAGTCGGTGCCGGGCTGCGGGTCGAGGTCGATGCGCAGTTCGTCGGGCCGGTCGACGTCGGCGCGGCGGACCGGCCAGGGGTGGAAGGTGAGGGTGCCGTACTGGGCGGCCCACAGCACGGCGGCCTCCTCGGTGGGGCACATCTCGTCCGCGCTGCGGCCGCTGGGGAAGGTGATGTGGGCGGTGGGGATCCAGTCGGGCATGTTCTTCGGGGCCCGCTTCTGGAAGAAGAACTCGCCGTTCACCCCGTCGGGGTAGCGCTCCAGGGTGGTGGGCCGGTCGCGCAGGGCGCGCAGGATGCCGGGGGCGACGGCCTGGTAGTAGCGGGCGAGGTCCAGCTTGGTGAAGCCGGGCTCCGGGAAGAAGACCTTGTCCGGGTTGGACAGCCGTACGGTCCGCCCGGCCAGTTCCAGTTCCACCGCTTCGCCCATGCGGCCACCGTAGGCGCGGCGCGTGGACCTCGCACACCGGGCGGAGGCGGGCGGCCGCGCGCAGAATCGGACCATGGACCTGCCGGTGATGCCGCCCGTGAAGCCGATGCTCGCCAAGTCGGTGGCGAAGATCCCGCCGGGGATGCAGTACGAGGCCAAGTGGGACGGCTTCCGGGCGATCGTGTTCCGTGACGGCGCCGAGGTGGAGCTGGGCAGCCGTACGGGCAAGCCGTTGACCAGGTATTTTCCCGAGCTGGTGGCGGCGCTGCGGGAGCGGGTGCCGCAGCGCTGCGTCCTGGACGGGGAGATCGTGATCGCCCGGGAGGGGCGGCTGGACTTCGACGCGCTCACCGAGCGGATCCATCCCGCCGACTCCAGGGTGCGCACCCTGGCCGAGCGCACCCCGGCCTCGTTCGTCGCCTTCGACCTGCTGGCGCTCGACGACGAGTCGCTGCTCGACACACAGCTGACCGACCGGCGGGCGCTGCTCGCCAGGGCGCTCGCCGAGGCGACCCCGCCCGTGCATCTGGCACCGGCGACGACCGATGTGGATCTCGCGCAGACCTGGTTCGAGCAGTACGAGGGCGCGGGGCTGGACGGCGTCATCGCCAAGCCGCCCGCGGGGCGCTATCTCCAGGACGAGCGGGCCATGTTCAAGATCAAGCACGAGCGGACGGCGGACGTCGTCGTGGCCGGCTACCGCTTCCACAAGAGCGGTCCGATCGTCGGCTCGCTGCTGCTCGGGCTCCACGACGACCGGGGCGTCCTCCAGCACGTCGGTGTGTCGGCGGCGTTCCCGATGAAGCGGCGCGCCGAGCTGGTCGAGGAGCTGGAGCCGCTGCGCATGGACGACGCCACGGGGCATCCGTGGGCGGCCTGGTCGGACGAGACCGCCCACGAGACGGCCCGGCTGCCGGGGGCGCCGAGCCGCTGGTCGGGCAAGAAGGATCTGTCCTGGGTGCCGCTGCGCCCGGAGCGGGTGGCGGAGGTCGCCTATGACCACATGGAGAACGGGGCCCGTTTCCGGCACACCGCCCGCTTCCGCCGCTGGCGCCCCGACCGCACGCCGGACAGCTGCACCTACGCCCAGCTGGAGGAGCCGGTGCGCTACGACCTCGCGAAGATCCTCGGAGAGAAGGCCTGAGTCAGGGCGTCATCAGCACCTTCACCGCGCCGTCGCTCTTGTGCTGGAACATCTCGTACGCCCGCGGTGCCTCGTCGAGCGGCAGCCGGTGGGTGGCGAAGTCGTCCACGCCCAGCGGGTCCTCGTCGGTGAGGTAGGGCAGGATCTCGTCGCTCCAGCGGCGTACGTTCGCCTGGCCCATGCGGATCTGGAGCTGCTTGTCGAACATCGTGAGCATCGGCAGCGGGTCGGCCATACCGCCGTAGACGCCGACCAGGGACAGGGTGCCGCCGCGCCGGACCAGGTCGATGGCCGTGTAGAGGGCGGCGAGCCGGTCCACACTGAAGCGTTCCGCGAAGGGGGCGCCGAGCTTCCTGGGCAGCAGGCTCGCGGCCTGCTGGGCGAGGCGGGCGGCGGCGCTGCCGTGCGCCTCGGTACCGACGGCGTCGACGACGGCGTCCGGGCCGCGCCCGTCGGTCTCGTCCCGTATCGCGGCCACCAGCTCCTTCTCGTCGGCGTAGTCCCGCAGGTCGTAGGTCTCCACGCCCCGGGCCTCGGCCCGGCGCAGCCGCTCGGGGACCAGGTCCACCCCGAACACCCGCTCCGCGCCGCGCACCCGGGCGATCCGGCAGGCCATGTCCCCGATGGGGCCGAGACCGAGCACGGCGAGGGTGCCGCCCGGCGGGACGTCCGCGTAGGCGACGGCCTGCCAGGCGGTGGGCAGCACGTCGGAGAGGTAGACGAACCGGTCGTCGGGCGGCCCCTCGGGGACCTTGATGGGCCCGAACTGGGCCTGCGGAACGCGCAGATACTCGGCCTGGCCGCCGGGCACCGCGCCGTAGAGCCGGGTGTAGCCGAACAGCGCCGCGCCCATGCCCTCGCCGGTGACCTGGGTGGTCTCGCACTGGGTGGGCAGTGCGTTCAGACACATCCAGCAGCCGCCGCAGGCGATCTGGAACGGCACGACCACGCGGTCCCCGGCGCTGAGGTCGGGCACACCCGCGCCGACCTCCTCGACGATGCCCATGGGCTCGTGCCCGAGGATGTCGCCCGGTGTCATGAACGCCGTCAGCACCTCGTACAGATGCAGGTCGGAGCCGCACAGCCCGGTCGAGGTGATCCGCACGACCGCGTCCGTGGGCTCCTCGATCCGCGGGTCGGGCACCTCCTCCACCCGGACGTCCCGCCGGCCCTGCCAGGTCACAGCCTTCATCGCCCGCTCCTCTCCGTTCGTCGTGGGCAGGCCCCCGTCCGGGTACCCGGGGCGTCACCGGCGAACCGGGCGTGGGCCGATCGGCCGATTCCCGGTGACCGAGGAGGGATACGTGGCCCACCGCGGCGCCCCGACGGGTATGGCCTGCAATGACCTGATGAGCGCACAATCGATGACACAGGACTGGGCGGGTGGCCACGGTGGGCATGGAACACAGGGCGCGCACGCGCCGCGGCGGTACGGCACTGGCCCTGCTGGCCGCCGTGATGACGGCCTCCCTGGCCGCGGGCTGTACCTCCGGGAGCGGGACCCCCGACGACGGACGCGCCCCGGCCGACCCCTCGACGCCGTCCACGCCTGCGGCGGCCACCGGCTCCGTACTCGCCGTGAAGATCGACAACGCCCGGCTCGCCCGCCCGCACACCGGGCTGAACAGCGCGGACGTCGTCTACGTCGAACAGGTCGAGGGCGGCCTGAGCCGGCTGATGGCGGTGTACGCGAACACGCTGCCGGACGACGTCGGCCCGGTGCGCAGCGCCCGGGAGTCGGACCTGGAGCTGCTGCGCCAGTTCGACGAGCCGACGCTCGCCTACTCCGGGGCGCAGCGCAAGCTGATGCCGCTGATCGACGCGGCCCCGCTGCGGGCCGAGCCGCCGGGCCACACCTCCGGCGCCTACTACCGGGGCGCGGGACGCCCGGCCCCGCACAACCTCTATCTGCGCCCGGGCGGCCTGCTGCCCGCCGCGCCCGGCGTCTCCGCCCTGACCACCGGCTTCAGCTACGGCGCCGCGCCCTCGGGCGGCCGGGCGGACACCTCGGAGACGGTGCGCTATCCGGCGGCCCGCTTCACCTTCACCTGGTCCCCCGGCCGGAACGGCTATCTGGTCGCCATGGACGGTACGAGCGCCACCACGACCGACGCCGGACCGCCTGCGCCCGCGACGGTCGTCGTGCAGTACGTGACGGTGCGCGAGTCCGCCTTCCACGACTTCCTCGGCAACAACACGCCCTTCACCGAGACGGTCGGCAGCGGCCGGGCCACGGTGCTGCGCGACGGCAGGGCCTTCGACGCGACCTGGTCACGCCCGACCGCCGAGGACGGCACCCTGTTCACGGGCGGCGACGGTGAGCAGATCGACTTCGCCCCGGGCCAGGTCTGGGTGGTGTTCGCCAAGGCCTGACGCGCCTTGAGGGGTGTCGCCCCTGAGGGCGGCACCCGGCTCTCCGTCCGGCCGGTCAGCCCGGTCAGCGCTGTCCCGGCACCGTCTGGAGTGCCGTGCGCGCCTGGCTCACCAGACCGTCGGCGCCGCAGGAACGGGCCAGGGACAGACCGCGGTTGAGCTCGGTGACCGAGCCGACCGCGATGCCGTACTCGATGCGCGCGGCCGCGTGCTCGTACTGGCAGGGCGACGCCTCCAGATAGGTGACGGCCTGCGCGGCGAGCCGGGCCCTGGCCGGGCCGGTCTCCAGGGCGGCGGCGAGGCGCAGGGCCTCGCCGATCGCGGTGTCCGTGCCGAAGCGCTCGGCCTGGCGGCGGGCGTCGGCGGCCAGCCGGGCGGCACGCGCCGGGTCCTCGGCGGCGAGAGCGCCCGCGAGGTCGACGGTCCAGGGCGCGAGGACGGGGTTGTGCCCGCCCCGGGCGGCGGCCGCCTTCTCGGCCTCGCCGAGTTCGTTGATCCCTTCCTTCGTACGGCCCACCGCGAGCAGCAGCCTGCCGCGCACGGAGCGGGTGTCCGGCAGCACGATGGTGGAGGGGTAGGGCGGGGCGAAGCCGTACCGCTCGGCGAGCGACCAGGCCTCCTCGACATGGCCGCGGGCCAGCAGGGTGTCGACGAGTCCGCAGGTGGCCGACCAGTACAGGGGCAGCCCGCGGCCGACTCGTTCGGCGAGGCGCAGGGACTCGCGCAACACCTTCTCGGCGTCGCGCAGTTGGCCGCGGCGACGGTAGGCCAGCCCCAGGAAGGCGTTGGCCAGGGCGAGATGGCCGCCGCTCCAGCCGGCCGAGGTGTAGGCGCGCAGGGCCTCGGAGAACAGGCTCTCGGCGCGGTCCAGCCGGTCGGAGTAGGCGTAGGAACTGCCGAGCATCATCAGCAGTTCGATGCCCCACTCGGTGTCGGTCCAGCCGAGGCCGGGCGCGAGGCGGCCGTTGACCAGGGCGCGGTCGCAGAGCTCGACGACCTCCTCGGCGTTCTCGCCGTGGGTCATGGCGTCGAAGGCACGCAGGATGAGCAGGGCGCGCTCGGCGTTGTCGCGGCCGGTGCAGGTCGCGGCGAGCCGGGCGAGCCGCTCGGAGCGTCCCGGGGAGGCGGCCTCGCCCGCGTAGATGCCCTCCCACATGTACTGCACGGCCTGGAGCCGCAGCCGGGCGGGCCCGTCCTCCTGGCGGGCGGCCTCCGCTTCGACGGTACGGACGGCCTGTTCGAGCTGGTCGTTGTGGAGCAGGGCCTGGGAGAGGCGGTAGACGGCGTCCACGCGTGCACCGCCGTCCAGGCCCGGCATGGCGAGCGCGGCCTGGAGATGGCCGATGGTGGTCGCGGGCGCGGTGAGCAGGGTGGCGCAGCCGAGTTCGAACAGCAGCCGGGCGTGCACCTCCTGGCGGGGCGGCTCGTCCAGCGCGCGCTCCAGGCAGCGGCGGGCGGCGTCCGGGGCGCCGACGGCGAGGTGTTCGGCGGCGGCCTCGCGCAACTGCTCGACGAGGTCGGCGTCGTCGTCCGGGTGGACCCTGAGCAGATGGCGGGAGGCCGCGGCGGCACCGAGACCGGAGTCCGTGACGACCTGGGCGGCGATGCCGTGCATCGCGGTGCGTAGGCCGTCCGGGATGGAGTTGTAGACGGCGGAGGCGATGAGCGGGTGGACGAACTCCAGGTCCCCGTCCTCGGGTTGGGCGGACGCGGGGTCGGGCTCGGTCAGGATGCGGGCGTTGCACAGGAGTTCGGCGCAGCGCCTGGCGTCGTCGTACGCCATGGTGGCCAGGCGGGCCACCAGGTCGACGGTGATGCCGGTGCCGAGGATTGCGGCCGCCCAGGCGAACCGGGTCGCGTCGACGCCGAGTCCCTCGAGCCGGGCGACCAGGCCGCCGCCGCGCGCCGTGCGGTTCAGGGCGCGCAGTTCACCGGCCGAGGAGTCGGTCGGGTCCAGTTCGCTGTCCTGGACCTTGGCGAGGAGTTCGACGGTCTCGTAGGGGTTGCCGCCGGTGACGGCCCAGACCTCGCGGCAGAACGGGGCGTCGGCGTGGGCGCCGAGGGCGAGCCGGGTGAGGCCGGCCGCGGCCTCCGGGGTGAGCGCGCTGAGGCTGGTGACCGGGCCGCTCGCGGCGGCGACGGCGTCGAGGTGACGGGCGCTGTCGCCGGCCACGTCACCGGGCCTGCGGGCGACGACCACCAGGACGGACAGGTCGTCGAGGCGCTCGGCGAACGCGGCGAGCCAGCGCAGGGTCTCCTGGTCGGCCCAGTGGGCGTCGTCGATCAGCAGGACGAGCGGCCACTCCCGGCGGGCGAGGCGTCGCACGGCGGCCACGAGTCCGTCGCACACGCCCTGCGGGTCGGCCTGACGCTCGGTCGGCTCCGCTATGCCGAGGGCGGGCCCTGCGATGTCGTACCAGTCGCCGAGGTACTCGCGCGCCTCCTCGGGCAGCAGCGAGACCAGGGCCGGCTGGAGGAGCTGGCGGACGACGTTGAAGGGGACGGACCTCAGGGTCTCGCCGCCGCGCGCGGACCAGACCGTGCAGCCGCGCTCCTCGGCGATGCGGCGGGCCTCCTGGAGCAGGGCGGTCTTGCCGAGCCCCGCCTCGCCGCGGAACACCAGCAGCCTGCCCGCAGACGACCGGTCGGAGCACAGGGTGCCGACCGCCTCCGTGATGGCGGCGACTTCCTCGTCGCGCTCCCACAGGGAAGCCGAGGCGGCCGCAGTGGGCCGTACCTCCGTCATCCCGCTACCTCCCCATGTCGCCCGGACTGCGTACAGACCTCGAGCCTAGCCGTCCGGCGGCACTGGTGGAGGCGGGTCAGGGCAGCTCTTCCCGCGAGAGGTGACGGGGAGGGCGCCGGGTGATGCGAGGGGCGCGCGCAGGGGCGCGAAGGGATGTCAGCGGGCGCCGGTGGATGGGGAGTTGCGGCCGATTCGCAGCCGAACCGCCGTGTGTGCACCGGTATCGTCCGGTTCTCGTCCGCGTTCCGGGCCCTCTCATCGGGATCTCACGGTCGCCTCATACGGTGGGGGTATGACGCAGGTGACTCCCCCCGGGTGGTACCCCGACCCCGGGCAGAAAAGTGACGGTCCCGCCACCGAGCGCTGGTGGGACGGCGGGGCGTGGACGGAGCAGACCCGTCCCACGGGATCGGCCGCGCCCTGGGGGCCGCCGGCGCCGTCGGCGGGCGGGGCGTACCCGGCCCCGGCGGGCTACCCGGGAGCCCCGGGCCAGCACAGCCATCCCGCCCCGCAGGGATATCCGGGGGCTCCGGGCGCGGGCTACCCGGGCTACCCCGGTCAGCCCGGCCACCCGGGGTATCCGGGCTATCCCGGGTACCCCGGCGCGGCGCCCGCCCCGCAGCGGCGCGGGCTGCGGACCGGGATCGCGGTCGGTGTCGCCGCCGCGGTGCTGGCGAGCATCGGCGTCGGCGTGTTCGTGCTGACCAAGGACGACGGCGGGAGCCCGTCCCGGGCGGACTCGCAGGGGCAGGACGGCCGTCCCGGCCCGTTCGGCGACGACGGCTCCGGCGGGCCGGACGACCGGTCGCCCTCGCCCGAGGCGCCCCCCTCCCCCGAGAACGAGGACCCGGAGCGCGGCCTGCCCGAGGTGGCGGGCGGCGGCACCCTCCAGGACCCGCTGAACGGGATCAGCATGCCGGTGCCGCAGGGCTGGTCCGGGCGGACGAACCGGGCCGGGGCCGCGATGGGCTCGGACGACACCTACGACTGCCCCGGCACGCCGGACCAGCTGTGCACCAAGGGCGGCGCGTACTCGGCGGCGGCGGAGGATCTCGGCGCCACCGGGACCACGCCCGAGGCGATCGCCAAGAACGACATCGCGAGGAACGCCGCGGAGTCCTACGGGAACAGCTACGGCAGGATCACCTCGCATCAGGAACTGCTCTCGAAGGCGGTCACCGTGGCCGGCCAGAAGGGCTATGTGGTGCGCTGGAAGGCGGTCACGAGCAAGGGGTCGGACGGCTACGTCCAGTCGCTGGTCTTCCCCTCGCCCGTCGACCCCGAGAACGAGATGATCATCGTCCGCTTCGGTCTGGACACCGACCAGAAGCTGTCGATCATGGACGAGATCACCGCGGGCATCAAGAAGTTCTCGGGCGGCACCGGCAGCGGGCAGAACGTCTGACCCGCCCGGGGCCCGCCGGACACGACGGCCGGGAGCGGAACCCCACCGCCCCGGACGTACGGCGGCCAGGAGGGGAACCCCGCCGGTCCCCGGCGCACGACGGCCGGGAGGGGCGCCTCTCCGCTCCGGAGGCACCCCACCCGGCCGGGGGGTGCGCGCCGCCCCCGTCCCCACGGTGCGGCGCGGCCGGGCCACCGTCCAGTCATCCCATGGACGGCGCCCGGGTCTTCAGGTGAGACCGAGCACGGGCAGTACCGCGGCCTCCACGAACCGGACCAGGTAGTCCGAGTCGGCGTACTCCCCCTCGATGACCGGACGGGCCCGCAGCACCCCGTACATCTGCGCCGGGATGTACTCCAGCGCGGGATGGTCCGCGGGGACCTCGCCCCGTTCGACGCCGCGCCGCAGGATCTCCCGCAGCGCGTCGATCTCCGGGTCCACGAGCGCCTCGCGCAGCGCCTGCTGGAGTTCGCGGTCCTGCATGACCGCGTGGCCGAGGGCCTGGAGCAGACCCTGGTCCTTGTCCGAGGAGTCGCCCGCGGCCCGCGCCGCCCGGCGCAGGTCCTCGGCGAGCGAGCCGGTGTCGATCCCGGCGAACCGCACCTCACGGCAGGAGCGCAGGGCCGCCGCCACGAACTGCGGCTTGGTCCGCCACTGCCGGTACAGCGTGGACTTGCTGCACCTGGTGCTCGCGGCGACGCCCTCCATGGTGACGGAGTCGTAGCCGCACGCGCGGATCTGTTCCAGGACGGCGTCGAAGAACTCCTGCTCACGCTCCCGCGTCAGCTTGGAGCGGCGCGAGGCGACCTGATCGGGCCGGTCCGCGGCCTGCGACGTCATCGGCACTTCCTCTCGCTCCAGTGGCCTTCGAGCCCCTGTCGGCAGTGTGGGATCCAGTGTGACTCATGCCCTGCGATACGCCAGTGTACCGGTACGCGTCCGTATCGGTACACTGCCGTATCGGTACAGTCCCGTATCGGTACGTCTCAGTATCGGAACGCCGACGTATCGCCGAGTCCGGGCCGGTCCCGCGGCTCGTTCGCACCACTGTCACCGAAGGGGCGGGGCATGAAAGCAGGCACCGAGCCCGACCGAGCGGAGCCCGACGGGGCCGCCCGGCCGCCACTGCTGCGCGAGATCCTGCTCGTCGCGGGGCTGTTCCTCGTGTACAAGCTCGGACGGCAGCTCGCCACGGGCCACACCGAGGCGGCCTTCCGCAACGCGCACCGCGTGTGGGACCTGGAGCGTGTCCTCCGCCTGCCGGGCGAGGGCGCGGTGCAGTCCGCGCTGCTGCACGGCGACACCCTCGCGCACACGGCCAACGTCTACTACGCGACCGTGCACTTCCCGGCCACCGCCGCCTTCCTGGTCTGGCTCTATCTGCGCCGCCCGGCGCACTACGTCTGGGCCCGGCGGGTGCTCGCCGCGCTCACCGCGGCCGCCCTGGTGCTGCACCTGGCGTTCCCGCTCGCCCCGCCCCGGATGCTCGCGGCGACCGGCCTGGTCGACACGGCCCGGGTGTACGGGCCCTCGGTGTACGGCCCGCCGCAGACCGACACGCTCTCCAACCAGTTCGCGGCGATGCCCTCGCTGCACTTCGGCTGGGCGCTGATGCTCGCGATCGGCCTGATCGTGGCGACCCGGTCGCGTCTGCGGTGGCTGTGGCTGCTGCATCCGCTGCTGACCCTGCTGGTGATCGTCGGCACGGCCAACCACTACTGGCTGGACGCGCTGGTCGCGGCCGCCCTGCTGGGCCTCGCGCTCGCACTGGTGCACGTGCCCCGGCACACCGCCACCACCGCGGGCCGGGGCACCGCGGACCTCGCTCCCGCCGAGGACGGCGCGCTCGTCGGGGCGGGCCGATGAGCACCGCGTCCGGCCTCGCCGTCCTGCTGTCACTGTTCTCCGCCCTCGCCTACGCCGCCGCGGCCGTGGCGCAGGAGCGGCTCGCCGCCCGCTCCCGGGGCACCGGGGTGCTGCGGCTGCTGGGCAGCGTGAGCTGGTGGGGGGCGGTGGGGCTGAACGCCTCCGCCGCGCTGCTGCACGTGGTGGCCCTCAAGTACGGGCCGCTGACCGTTGTGCAGCCGCTGGGCGCGCTCACCCTCGTCGCGGCGGTGCCGCTGGGGGCGCGGGTCGCGGGCCGGCGGGTCAGCGCCGCGGAGTGGCGGGGCACGGCCTTCACCCTGGCGGGGCTCGCCACGCTGCTGGCCACGGCGTCGGGCCCGGCGCCCGACGATGTGCTCAGCCCGGTGGAGGCGCTGGCCGTCGCGGGGACGACGGCCGCGCTGATCGGCCTGCTGTCCCGGCCCGGCGCCCGGCCGGGCCTGCGGCACGCGACCGCTTCCGGCCTCGCCTCCGGGGTCGCCTCGGCACTGACCCAGACGGTGACGGTGGCCGCCACCGACCGCTCCGGCCCGCTGCTCAGCCTTCAGGTGGTCGGGGTCGCGGTCCTCGTCGCCGCGTTCGCGGCCGGCGGCCTGCTGCTGTCGCAGACCGCCTACAACGGCGGCCTCGGGGCGCCGCTCGCCGTGGTCACCCTGGCCAATCCCGTGGCGGCCGCGCTGATCGGTCTCTCCCTGCTGGGCGAACGTCTCCGGGGCGGGCCGACGGGCCTGCTCATGGCCCTGGCCGGGGCGGGGCTCGCGGCCTGGGGCGTGGTGCTGCTGTCGCGGGGGGCGCCGGGGCGTGAGGAGCGTGTCGTGGCACCGGCTCCGGGCGCGGTCACGGGCGAGGCGGTGGACCTCGGGCCGGCCGCCGTCGCGGGTGCGGCGGGGACGCAGGGCGCGGGGCGGGCCGGCGCGGGGCGTACGGCGGTCGTGCGCGTTCCGGTGCTGGAGGCACTGGAGGTGCAGGGTGTGCCGTCCGTGCCCTCGCTGCCAGGGGTGCCGGGGGCCGTACCGCTTCCGCGCGCCCGGTCCTGGCGGAGCCGCCGACGGCACGGGCCGGCCGCGCACGCCAAGGAGTCGGCGGACGCGGGGCTGGTGGCCTGAGACGGACACCGGGTCCGTGACCCGGGACGGAGATGCTCCGGCCTCGCGGGGCCGGGGCACCTCCGTCGGACGGGAACGTCAGTCCGTCACGATCGCCGGGTCGCTGACGCCCGCGCGGCCGTTCTCGACATGGCCGACGAAGCGGCGCAGGAACGCCGGGTCGTCCGCGGAGGTGACCGTCAGGTCGTACCAACGGCGGCTCGCTGCCAGGCCGAGGACGACCTTCACGGTCGCGCCCGCGCGCACCTTGACGGTGCGGGGCTTGGCGCCATAGCCGTCGACGACCTTCAACCGGGCGGTGGCCGCGCCCTTGTTGGTGAAGGTCAGTTCGAGGTCGTCACCGGCGTGCCGTGCGGTGACCTCGGGTCCGGCGGCCTTGCCCGGCCCGCGGAAGACGCGCAGGAAACCGTTGGGGCCGTGCACGGTCAGGTCGTACGAACCGCCCGAGTAGACCGTGTTCCAGGTGTCCGACAGGTTCTTGCCGGCCTCGGTGGTGTAGGTCCAGGGGCCGTCGGTGCGGTTGCCCCCGGTGACCCAGAAGGCCGCGCCGGCCCGGCTCCCCGAGGCGAAGGTGAGCGTGACCCTGCCGGTCGCCGGGTCGGCGGCGGCATCGACGGCCGGGGCGTACTTCAGCGGGCGGGCCGGGCGCGACCCGGGCTCCTGCCGGGGCAGGCTCGGGTCGGCGGGCGGGACCGGCCGGTAGTCGGGGTGCCGCTCGCGGTCCGGCGGCTCGTACGCCTCGGTGTCCGGCAGCGGGGCCGGGCGGCTGTCCTTGCGGGAGAAGTCGAAGGCCGAGGTCAGGTCGCCGCAGACGGCACGACGCCAGGGCGAGATGTTCGGCTCGCCCACGCCGAAGCGGCGCTCCATGAAGCGGATCACCGAGGTGTGGTCGAGGGTCTCGGAGCAGACGAAGCCGCCCTTGCTCCACGGCGAGACGACCAGCATCGGCACCCGGGGGCCGAGGCCGTACGGTCCGGCGGGGCGCCGGCTGTCGCCGGGGTACAGGTCGAGCGAGACGTCGGCCGTGGACCTGCCCTGGGCGGCGTTCCTCGGCGGCAGCGGCGGCAGCATGTGGTCGAAGAAGCCGTCGTTCTCGTCGTACGTGATGAACAGGGCCGTCCTGGCCCACACCGCCGGGTTGGAGGTCAGCGCGTCGAGGACCTGCGCGATGTACCAGGCGCCGTAGTTCGAGGGCCAGTTGGAGTGCTCGGAGAACGCCTCGGGTGCGGCGATCCAGGAGATCTGCGGCAGCTCGCCGGCCTGGACGTCGGCGCGCAGCCGGTCGAAGTAGCCGTCGCCGTTCTTGACGTCGGTGCCGGTGCGGGCCTTGTCGTACCAGGGGTCGCCGGGCCGCGCGTTGCGGTACTTGTTGAAGTACAGCAGGGAGTTGTCGCCGTAGTTGCCGCGGTAGGCGTCGGAGATCCAGCCCCAGGAGCCGGCCGCGTCGAGGCCGTCGCCGATGTCCTGGTAGATCTTCCAGGAGACGCCGGCCGCCTCGAGGCGCTCGGGGTAGGTCGTCCAGTCGTAGCCGAGCTCGTCGTTGCCGAGGACCGGGCCGCCGCCCTTGCCGTCGTTGCCCGTGTGGCCCGACCACATGTAGTAGCGGTTCGGGTCGGTCGAGCCGATGAAGGAGCAGTGGTAGGCGTCGCAGACCGTGAAGGCGTCGGCGAGGGCGTAGTGGAACGGGATGTCCTCGCGGGTCAGATACGCCATGGTCGTGGTGCCCTTCGCGGGCAGCCACTTGTCGTAGTCGCCGCCGTTGTACGCCTGCTGTCCGTCGGTCCAGCCGTGCGGGAGCCCCTCCAGGAACTGCATGCCGAGGTCGTCGGCCTCCGGGTGGAAGGGCAGCACCTCGCGGGTGCCGTCGCTCTGGTGCCACACCGACTTGCCGTTGTCGAGCCGTACGGGGTGGGGGTCGCCGAAGCCCCGGACGCCGCGCAGCTTGCCGAAGTAGTGGTCGAACGAACGGTTCTCCTGCATCAGGACGACGATGTGCTCGACGTCCTCGAGGGTGCCGGAGCGGTGGTTGGCCGGCAGGGCGGCGGCCCGCTCGATGCTGCTCGACAGAGCGGTGAAGGCCGTGGTGGCACCCGCGACCTGGAGGAATCGGCGCCGGTTGACTTCGGGCATGAGTGAGGGACCTCTCGTGCTGAAGGGAGTTGAACCGGCCGGGCCGTGACGGAATGCGCGCGAATGGAGTGTTCCAAGAGCACCAAACGTCAGGGAAGGGTGCGGTGGCGCCCGCGTGAAAGTCGTCGGTACGAGAGATGCGCGAAACGGCGGGATCAGGTCATCGACGATACGGCGGTACCGGCGGCGGCGCGCGCGAGGGGGCGATTGCGGCACTCGGGGGTGTCCGTGGAGCGCGGACGGCACGGCGGAGGCGCCGGGCGCGGCGGAGACGTCCGCGTCCTAGGCCCTGGGGGGGGAACCCCCCCCCCCCCCCCGACAGAAACAAGAGGTTTGCCACCCAACACCTAACACATGGGCTG
>NZ_JBVJGZ010000042.1:27722-49958 GCF_055587025.1 Streptomyces sp. NPDC048600
AGGTCTTTCTTTTTCTCCCCCCCGGCGAAACCCCCCCCCCCACGCGGGGGCGAGAGGGGGCCCCCCCCCCCCAGGACCTGGCGCGCGGGTTCGGGTCCCGGGAGCTGACCCGGCGCCGTCGGTGACCTGAACGCCGACGGTGCCCGGTCAGTCCTCGGGGGCGGGGACCACCGTGAGGTGGCCCGCCGTGCGGCGGACCCGCGGCGCGCTGCCACGGTTTCCGGCGGGGCGGCGGCCGCGCAGGACCAGGGTCAGGCGGGTGCGGTCCATGTCCCGCAGGGTCCTCGGGGTCTCGTCGACGATCCGGCAGTCGGTGGCGCCCCAGCGGGGGTCGGGGTGGAGCAGCGGCCTTACGGAGCCGTCGTGTTCGAGGGCCGTCTCGCCCATCGCGCGCACCCAGTGCGGCAGGCCCTGGCGGTAGGCGGCCTCCATGAAGGGGTCCTGGGCGATGTCCCGGCGCACCGCCTGGAGGGCGGGGTCGTGGCCGTTGCGCTCCACGGCCGCCGCGAACTGGGCCAGCATCGGCAGGCACCACCGCGACTCGTGCTCGCCGAGGACGGAGCCCGCGTCGGGGTGGAAGAGGACGAACCGCAGGAAGTTGTCCGACGGCATGGCGGTCGGATGCGGCCCCACGCCACGGAAAAGTGACTGGAACGCACCGTTCGAGAGCAGCACGTCCCAGCGCTGGTCCACGATGAACGAAGGGAAGGGGACGGCCTCCACGAGCGCGGCGTAGTCCTCCAGATACTCCTGGGCCTGAGGACGGACGGGAGCGGACCGCGGTGCCGGCCGCTGCCCACCTGCCTGGTATGCCATCGGGAGGTCACCCCTCTTGCCTATGCGGCCTTCTCGCGGCGCACCGATCCTGCTGCGCCGACGGTAGGCATGTCAACTATCGTGGCATTCCACGACTGTTGACGGCTGAAATTGGCCACAGTTGTGGCGAGACCTGGATGTGAGTTCGAAGCACCCGCTACGCTCCGGGAAGTTCACGGAGACCACATGTGAGTTGGCTGTGCGAGACGTAGGAGACACGTCGGTGGCGGATGGCTACGAGGTTCCGGACGGCACGGCGTCGGCTGTCCTGCCGGCCGTCGTCGTCCGCGTCACCGCGCTGGCCGACCGGCTCGGCGTGCCGCACGCGGAGGTGTTCGACACGGGACGGCTGTCCGTGGCCTCCGGTGTCCCCGAGCCCGTCGTGAGGGATCTGCTCCGGGGCCGCCCGGCGGGCGAGCCCGACGTACAGGCACGCTTCCTCCAGCGCCTGGACCTGCTGCGGCGCACCCGGCTGAAGCCCAACGGGCGCAAGTACACCCAGCAGGAGATCGCCGACGGGGCGGGCATGTCCCGGCAGCAGGCCGGTGCCCTCATCAACGGCGACCGGCGGCCCACCATGGAGCACTGCGACGCCATCCAGCGGTTCTTCCGGGTGCACGCGGGCTTTCTGACCGCCGCGGACGGCGAGGCCCTCGCCGGTTCCCTCCAGCGCACCGAGCAGGACCTGCTCCAGAAGCTCGCCGACCGGGAACGGCAGGCGATGGCCGTCGCCCCCGAGGACCCGCTGGAGCGGCTGCTCCAGGACCACGGCGTGCGCGGGATCGCCTGGCGGGCCGCGCAACTGCCCACCGACCAGCACCGCGACAAGGTCGCGGAGTGGCTGGACATGCTCCTGGAGAGCGTCAAACGGCCCGAGTCGTGAGCCGGGGGAGGACTGTGGGCAACGCCCGGGAAATGCGCCGCCTGTGCGGCGGTCTGGTCGCGGAGCTGCGGCTGGCCGCCCCCGTGGCACCCGTCGAGCTGTACACCGCGCTGTGCGAGGGCATGAGCCGGCGGCGCGGTCGCCCGGTGAAGCTGCGCATGGCCGCCTTCCCGCCCGGCACCGCCAGCGGCCTGTGGATCGACATGGCCGACCAGGACCTGGTGATCATCGAGGAGCGGACCGCCCCCGAGCATCAACTGGTCATCCTCGGACACGAGTTGTGGCACATGCAGGCCGAGCACGGCGGTCACCACGTGGAGGGCGCGGCGGTGGCGGCCCGGCTGCTGGACGACGCCGCCGACCTCCAGGCGACCGTACTGCGGGTGGCCGCCCGCAGCCGCTTCGAACTCGACGACGAGCGGGAGGCCGAGGAGTTCGGCATGCTGCTGGCGAGCAAGTGCCGTACCTGGCTGGCAGATTCGTCCGGCCGGGGCCCGCTGCGCCGCGACCGGCTGGCCGGCCGGATCGAGACCTCGCTGGGCTATCTCGGGCCGCAGGGCTGAGCGGGCTGCGGGGCTGAGGCCCGCAGGGTTGACCGGGTACGGGCTGAGTGTCCCGCAGGACCGAGCGGGGCGGCGGGGCCATCTGGCCCCTTCGTCGTGTCGGGCACGGCGACGCCACCGGCTTCCGCCGGAAGGGCCCTCGGCGCCCCGGGTGTGGCTTCGCGTCCGCTGAGCGGGCGAACCGGCGTGCGCTCCCACCGCTTTGTCAGTGCCTGCGTGCAAGCTGGAGGGTGCGTCACCGTGCCGCGGGGGCGTACGTGCCGTCAGGGCGCGTGACCGACCAGCCGACACGGGGAGAGCCGACCGATGCCCACGACCGTCCTGACCGACCGGGAACGCACGGCCGTCCAGGCCTATCTGCGCCTGCTGCACACGGTCCGGGCCGCCTTCGACGCCGCCGACGGGCCACCGGGCGCGTCCCGGCCGCCGGCCGTCCCGCCGTCCGTCCTCGCCGAGGCCGAGCAGGCGCTCGCCGCCGCGGGTCTGAGAGGGAACGAGGAGGAGTTCTTCGGGCTGCTGCAGAGCTGCCGCCCGCACGGGTGACACCGGGGGCGCGCCGCTGACGTCCGTACGGGCTCCCGGGGGCATCGGACAGCCGTATTCCTCGGGCCCGGGAGGCTCGGGCGACCGTGCTCCTCGGGCACCCGGGCGGCCGTCCAGGTCCCGCGCCCTCAAACCCCCTGGGGCGTCTCGCGCGGCAGGATCACGCGCGGGATGCCCGGGGGCTGCTCGCGGCGGCGCCACTCACGCGGGTAGCCCACCGAGACCTCCTCGAAGGGGACACCGTCCAGCACGGTGCTGCGCGGGATGTGCAGATGGCCGTAGACCATGGCGGCCACGTCGAAGCGGCGGTGCCAGTCGGCCGTCAGAGAGGTGCCGCACCACATAGCGAACTCGGGGTACCACAGCACGTCCATGGGATGCCGGTCGAGCGGGTAGTGGTTGATCAGCACGAACGGCAGGCCGTCCGACTCCTCGGCGAGCCTGCGCCCGGTCAGCTCCACGCGGGCCCGGCACCAGTCCTCGCGGGAGGGATAGGGGTCGGGGTGCAGCAGGTCCTCGTCGTTGCAGACGACCCCGGTCCCCCGGGCGTAGGCCAGGCCCTCCTCCTTGGTGGTGCAGCCGCCCGGCAGGAAGGTGTAGTCGTACAGCAGGAACAGCGGGGCCACCCGGACCGGGCCGCCCGGACCCTGCCAGACGGGGTAGGGGTCCTCGGGCGTGACCACGCCCAGCTCCCGGCAGAGGGCGACCAGGAACTCGTAGCGGGCGACACCGCGCAGGGTCACGGTGTCCTTGGGGTGGGTCCACAACTCGTGGTTGCCGGGCACCCAGACGACCTTGCGGAAGCGCTCGGCGAGCATCTCCAGCGCCCAGCGGACGTCACGGACGGTCTCGGCCACGTCCCCGGCGACGACGAGCCAGTCGTCCGGGTGCTCCGGATACAGCTTCTCGACCAGTGCCCGGTTCTCCGGATACCCGATGTGCAGGTCGCTGATGGCCAGCAGCCGCCCGCTCCCGCCGGCCCTCGACGCCACCCGTCCGCCCTTCCTCCGCCGTCCACCGTCCGTGACTACGACAACACACTCCGCGCCCCGCCGACAAGGCGATCCCGGGACACCTCGACACCCTGCCCCGGACCGGTCGATCCGTAACACCGGCGTTGCACGCGGGGCCCCTCGAAAGCCGTATGATCCCCCCAACACCACCGCCTCGAACTCCCTTCTCCAGGGCGGTTCGGTGTCCCTTCCTCCACCCTGCCCGGGCACGGGCCGCTCCGTCCTGCCCGCGAACCGTGAAAGGCGGCCTGCATGGTCTCTCGCGTACGCGTCTGGCTCAACCGCACGTACGCGGAGAACGTGTTCTTCATGGATCAGCTGCGGAGAAATCCCAGCGACCGGGCCGTCGAGATCCATGCCACGCACGGCGACCCGGACTCCCCCGTACTGGCCGCCGCCGACACCGCCGAACTGGAGCCGGAGGGCCTGTCCCCGGCCGCGTACGTCGAGTTCGCGCTCGACCAGTGCGCCCGGCGCGGCATCGACGTGTTCGTCCCCCGGCTGCACCAGTCGGCCATCGCGGCGCACCGGGCGGACTTCGAGGCGGTCGGCACGGCACTGCTCGCACCGACGCCGGAGGCGGTCACCGTCTTCGAGGACAAGATCGTCGCCTATGAGGCGGTACAGGCGATCGGCGTGCCCGTGCCGCCGTGGTGGCGGGTGCGGTCGGCCGACGAACTCGTCGCCGCCGTAGAGGAGTTGGAGGCGGGCGGGTACAAGGCGTGCTTCAAGCCGGCCTCCGGCGCGGGCGGCGTCGGCTTCCGTGTGATCACCCGCGCGCCCTTCTCCCTGGTGCACCTCAACGGCTTCCCGAGCCCGTACGTCCATCTCGACCTGGTCCTCGAGGCGCTGCGCGCGGCGGAGGAGCCGGTGGACTGGCTGGTGATGCCGCGGCTGGAGCAGCCGGAGGTGTCGGTGGACTGCCTCACCGGCACGGACAACCGGGTGCGGCTGGCCGTCGGCAGGACGAAGAACGGGCGGCGGCGCGGGTTCACGCTGAACGAGCAGTGGCTGGAGCCGGCCCGCAGGATCGCCGAGGGGTTCGGGCTGCACCATCTGTCCAACATCCAGTTCCGCATGCTCGGCGACGTCCCGGTGCTGATGGACGTCAACTCCCGGCCGGCCGGCGGGCTGCACCAGCTGTCCCTGTGCGGCATCAACGTGCCGTGGCTCGCCGTGCAGCTGGCGCTCGGGGAGGACCCGGGCGAGGTGGCCCCGCCGTTCCTCGGGCAGGACTACTCGGTGGTGTCCGGGCCGCGGCCGCTGCGTCCGGTGACCCTGCCGCCGCAGCGGGCCGAGGAGACCGAGGTGCTGCTGCCCGCGGTTCCCGCGCAGCCCGTCGAGGCCGTGGAAAGCGCGGCGCAGGTCCTGCCGCTCTGAGCCGCGCGGTCCGGTTGTCCGGGCGCCCGCCCGGACAACCCGTCACCGCCCGCCCCGGCAACCCGCCGCCACCCGCCCGGACAACCCGCCGCCACCCCGAACACACCTACGCCTCACCGGTATGGACCAATCCTGCAAGGGCTCTTGACAGCTCGATTGGTCCATACCAACTTTGTCTGCGCACCATTCCGCACCTCTGTGCACTCCCGAACACCCCACATTCCCCAGGGAGATCGCGTGCGCACCACTTTCCTGAACCGCTCCAGACGCAGAATTCTCGCGCTGTTCGGCGCCGTCGGCCTCGCGGTCGGCGGGGCGGTCGCCCTTCCCGGCACCGCCCACGCGGCGAACATCCTGTCCAACGCCGGTTTCGAGACGGGCTCCCTGTCGCCCTGGACCTGCACCGGCAACCTCGGCTCCGTCGTGAGCTCCCCCGTGCACGGCGGCTCGCGCGCGCTCCAGGGTGCCGCGAGTGCGAGCGACAACGCCAAGTGCGGGCAGACCGTCTCGGTCCAGCCGAACACCACGTACACGCTCAGCTCGTGGGTGCGTGGCTCCTATGTGTATCTCGGTGTGGACGGCGGGGCCTCGACCTGGACCAACTCGCCCACCGCGTACAGCCAGTTGAGCCTGTCCTTCACCACCGGCGCCGCGCAGACCAGCGCCCGGGTGTATGTGCACGGCTGGTACGGGCAGGGGACGTACCACGCCGACGACATCAGCCTCGACGGACCCGGCGGGGGCGGCGGTGACACCCAGGCGCCCACCGTGCCGGGCAGCCTGCGCTCCACGGCCAAGTCCTCGTCCAGTGTGTCGCTGGCGTGGAACGCCTCCACCGACAACGTCGGCGTCACGGCGTACGACGTGTTCAGCGGCTCCAACCAGGTGCTGAGCGTGTCCGGGACGAGCGCCACCGTCTCCGGGCTCGCGGCGAGCACCTCCTACACCTTCACCGTGCGGGCCCGCGACGCGGCGGGGAACAGCTCCCCGGCCTCCAACAGCGTCACCGTGACCACGGACGCGGGCGGCGGCGGGGGCACCGGCTTCAAGCAGGCCGCGCCCTATCTGTACCTCGGCTGGGGCGACCCGCCGAGCGCCACCTCGGTGATGAGCGCGACCGGCATCAAGTGGTACACGATGGCGTTCATCCTCTCGTCCGGCGGCTGCAACCCGGCCTGGGACGGCAGCAGGCCGCTGACCGGCGGCAACGACCAGGCGGTCATCAACTCCATCCGTTCCGCGGGCGGTGACATCGTGCCGTCGATCGGCGGCTGGAGCGGCAACAAGCTCGGCCCGAACTGCTCCACGGCCGAGGCGCTGGCCGGCGCGTACCAGAAGGTGATCGACGCCTACGGTCTGAAGGCCATCGACGTCGACATCGAGAACACGGACGAGTTCGAGAACGCGGCCGTGCAGGACCGCGTCCTGAACGCGCTGAAGATCGTCAAGGCCAACAACCCGGGCCTGCGCACGATCGTCACCTTCGGCACCTCGACCACCGGCCCGACCTACTGGGGCAACCGGCTCATCGACCAGGCCAAGGCGCTCAACGCGGGCATCGACGTCTTCACGATCATGCCGTTCGACTTCGGCGGCGGCGCCGACATGTACGGCAACACCGTGAACGCGACCGAGGGGCTGAAGAACAAGCTGAAGTCCGCGTTCGGCTGGGACGACGCCACGGCGTACGCGCACATCGGCATCTCCGGCATGAACGGGCTGTCCGACCAGCAGGAGCTGACCTCCGTGGCGATCTGGACCCAGATCCGCGACTGGGCGAACTCCCACCACATCGCCCGCCTCGCCTACTGGGCGGTCAACCGTGACCGGCCGTGCCCCGGCGGCGGTGTGACCAGCAACTGCTCCGGCATCAGCCAGAGCAACTGGCAGTTCACGTCGATCACGGCCGGCTTCACCGGCTGAGCCGACCGCCGCCGCGGCGAGCGGCACCCGGCCGGGGGCGTCCCACCAGGGGCGCCCCCGGCGCACGCACGCACGCGCGGCCTCCCGATATCCCTCTCATCGGCGAGGCGGCGCCCCTGACCGGCCCGGATACTGGAACTGCCCTTCCCCGAGGAGCCGCCCATGTCCGCCCGGTCCTGGATCGAGCCCGCCGTCGCCCGGTTGCGCACGGCCAACCCGTACGTCGTCGACGGCGCGCTCGCCGCGCTGGTGCTGTTCGCCGCCTCGTTGCAGTGGATCTTCCCCGACGAGGGCGACGACAGGCTGACCTGGCAGGGCTTCCTGCTGGGCACGGCGACGGCGGTGCCGCTGGTGTGGCGGCGCAGGGCGCCCTTCGCGACGGCGTGGGCGGTGTCCGTGGCCACGGTCGCCATGGCGGTGTACCACGCCCCGCCGCCGACGGTGATCTACGGCGGGCTGGTCGTGCTGTACACGGTCGCCACGCTGTGCCCGCCGATCGAGCGGCGGCTGATGCTGCTGGGCTGGCTGTTCGGGGTGTTCTTCACGGTGTTCCTCAAGGAGGAAGCGCAGCCGTTCGAGTACGCCTTCCATCTGCTGAGCGTGGTGTGCGCCTACGCGCTCGGCATGCTGGCCCGCGTGCAGCGCGCCTACACGGCGGCCCTGGAGGACCGCGCCCGGCGGCTGGAGCGGGAGCGGGCGTCGGACACCGAGCGGGCGCGGGCGCAGGAGCGCTCCCGGATCGCCCGGGACATGCACGACATCCTCGCCCACGCGGTCAGCCTGATGGTGGTGCAGGCCGAGGCCGGTCCGGTGGTGGTGCGCACCGACCCGGCCCGCGCGGAGGCGGTGTTCGACACGATCGCGGCGACCGGGCGGGATGCGATGACCCAGCTGCGGCGCATCCTCGGCGTGCTGAAGGAGGAGCAGCCCGTGACCGGCGGGGAGCGGGTGCCGCAGCCCGGGGTGGCCGCGCTGCCCGCGCTGGCGCACCAGGTGGCCGAGTCGGCGGGGCTGCGGGTGGAACTGCGCACCGACGGCGAGCCGCGGCCGCTGCACCGGGACACCGAGGTCGCGGCCTACCGGGTGGTGCAGGAGGCCCTCACCAACACGGTCAAGCACGCGTACGCTTCTTCCGCGGTGATCGAACTCGACTGGACGGAGCGGGCCTTGACCCTCAGCGTGACCGACGACGGCCGGGGTCCGGCCGGCACGCCCGGGGGGCACGGGCTGATCGGCATCCGGGAGCGGGCCGCCGCCTGCGGGGGCGACGCCGAGGCGGGGCGCGGCCCGGACGGCGGCTTCCGGGTCGTCGTACGCCTTCCGGTGGCGGGCGACCGGGCGGCCCTCGGGTGAGCGTCCGGGTGGTCGTCGCGGACGACCAGGAGCTGGTCCGGACCGGCTTCGGCATGATCCTCCAGGCGCAGCCGGACATCGAGGTGGTGGGCGAGGCGGGCGACGGGGCCGAGGCGGTGGACGCGGTGCGGCGGCTCACCCCGGACGTGCTGCTGCTGGACATCCGGATGCCCGTCATGGACGGCCTGGAGGCGGCCCGGCGGGTGTGCGCCGAGTCGGACTGCAAGGTGGTCATGCTGACCACGTTCGACCTCGACGAGTACGTGTACGACGCGCTGTGCGCGGGGGCCAGCGGATTCCTGCTGAAGGACGTGCGCCGCGACGACCTGGTGCACGCGGTGCGGGTGGTCGCGGCCGGGGACTCGCTGCTCGCCCCGACGGTCACCCGCCGGCTGGTCGCCGACATCGTGCGCCGCCGCCGGGCGGAGGCCGCCGCCGAGGTCACCCCGACACGGCTGGACGTGCTCACCGCCCGCGAGGTGGAGACCCTGCGGATGCTGGCCCGCGGACTGACCAACGCCGAGATCGCGACGACCATGTTCGTCAGCGAGCACACCGTGAAGACGCACGTCAGCAACGTGCTGTCGAAGCTGGGGCTGCGGGACCGGGTGCAGGCGGTGATCTCCGCCTACGAGACGGGTCTGGTGACGCCGGGCGGCGCCGAACACAATGGTCCTTCATGATCGAGATCGGGTTTCTGCGCCCTGAGGACCGCGCCGCATGGGAGCGGCTCGCGCGCGGCTACAAGGAGTTCTACGCCACCGAGACCACCGACGAGGAGTACGAGGCGACCTGGCGGCGCCTGCTGGCGGGCACCGAGGTGTACGGCCTGGGCGCCCGGACGCCCGACGGACACCTGGTCGGCATCACGCACTACCTCTTCCACGCCTCCTGCTGGACGCCCGACAGCTGCTACCTCCAGGACCTGTTCGTGGCCGGGTCCGCGCGGGGCCAGGGAGTGGCCCGCGCGCTGATCGAGGCGGTGGCGGCCCGCGCCCGCGACCGGGGGGCGTCCCGGCTGTACTGGCTCACCCAGGACCACAACAGCACCGCGCGGGCCCTGTACGACAAGGTCGCCGCCTTCAACGGCTTCCTGCGCTACGACTACCCCCTCGGGGACTAGGGCGTTTCGCGCTCCGGGGCGTCAGGTCCCTGACCGTCCGGCCCGTCCAGTTCCTCGAACAGGGTGAGCTGGAGGCCGGCGGGGGCTCGGAGTCGGGAGTTCAGGGAGTTCCAGGGGGTGCGGGTCGGCTCGGCCAGCACCTCCGCGCCCGCGGCGGCCAGCCGCGCGGTGACGGCAGGGGAGTCGCCGACCTGGAAGGCGACCCGCACCTGCCCGGCCACCCGGCGGCCCACCTCGACCTCGTCGATGAACGCCGCGTGCTGCGGGTCGGTGATCTCCAGCGTGGCCCGGCCCGCCTCCAGGATGGTGACCCGGCCGTCCGGGGAGGAGAACGCGGCGCGTTCGGGCAGGCCCAGGACGTCGCGGTAGAAGTGCAGGGCCGTCTCGTAGTCCTCGGCGGTGACGACCAGGCGCAACTCGCGCACGGCGGGTTCGTCGGACATGGCGCTCCTCGGTGATCGCGGCTACCGAACGGGTCAACTCCCCGCACTCGCCGCCTGATTCCCGCGCTCACCCGGTCGTACGAGTAGTTCTGCCGCCCTAGGCGTCTCCAACGACCCGACGGCGGCCGTCCCGCTCGGGCCCGCCCCAGGGGTGCCCGCCTCCGCGGGCCTCTCACCTGGCGCTTCCCCGTGAGGGCTCCTCCTCGCGCAGGACCGACCGCCCGCAGGCTCCCCCCGGCGGACGATCGCCGACCCGCTCCCCCTCCCCCGCGCGGCCCATTCCCGGCCGCGACTCCCCCGTACGACCGAGTCCCGCAAACCGCTCCCTCCGGCGATCCGGTGGAAGGGGGTCCGGCGGGACTCTGAGGGCGAAGCGATCGGACAACTCCGGGAGGGGCCGTGCTCGCCACGCTCGCCCGGGCGGCGACCCGCCGCCCGCTCACCGTCATTCTGCTGTGGACCCTGTTCCTGATCATCGGTTTCGGCCTCGGGACGGGCGTCTTCGGGCGGCTGTCCGACAATGTGCCGGAGGTCCCGGGCACGGAGTCGCAGCGCGCAGCCCAGTACCTCGACCGCAACGACCCCACCGGCGAGTCGCTCACCGCCGTCGTGGAGGGCGTGCCCGTCGCCGACGCGGACCTGCGGGTCCAGGTGGAGCGGGCCGTCGACGACGTACGGAACATCGCCGGGGTGGCCGCGGTGCCCGACCCGTACGGGACGCCCGGTCTGGCCGCCGAGGACGGGCGCGCCCTGATCATCCCGGTCACCCTGGAGGGCGGTCTCGACGACGCCGCCGAGGAGGACGCGGTGGACGCGGCGGCCGAGCGCATCCGGGAGATCGACGCGCCCGAGGTGCACGTCAGCGGCGGCCCCCTGCTCGGGCAGCAGCTCGGCGAGCGCGCCCAGGAGGACGTGAAGAACGCCGAGCTGATCTCGCTGCCGGTGGTGCTGGGTCTGCTGCTGGTGGTGTTCGGCGGACTGCGCACGGCGGCGCTGCCGCTGGTGATCGCGGTGAGCGGGATCGCGGGCGCGTTCCTGGCGCTGTTCGTGTTCAGCGAGGTCACCGACATCTCCGTGTACGCCATCCAGGTGACGACGATGCTGGGCCTGGGCCTCGCGGTGGACTACGCGCTGCTGATGCTGGTCCGCTTCCGCGAGGAACGGCGGACCACCGACGACGTGGTCCTGGCCGTGCGGCGCACGGTCGAACGGGCCGGCCGTACGGTGCTGTTCTCCGGGCTGACGGTCGCGGTCAGCCTGACCGGGCTGCTGGTCTTCCCGAGCGTGTTCCTGCGCAGCATGGGTCTGGCCGTGGCCGCCGTGGTGGTGCTGGACATGCTGGCCGCGGTCACCCTGCTGCCCGCGCTGCTGACCAAGTTCGGCGGGAAGATCCCCCCGGCCAAGGTCCGCCCCGACGGCGAGGAGGGCCGCTTCTTCGCCCGCGTCGCCCGCTTCTCGGCCCGCCACAAGATCGCCGTCCTGGCCACCGCGGTGCCCGCCCTGCTGGTACTGGCCCTGCCGGTCAGCGGTCTGCGGATCGCCATCGGCGACGCCACACAGCTGCCCGCGAGCACCGAGGCACGGCAGCTCTACGACACCGTCGGCGAGCACTTCCCGCCGGGCAGCGGCGTCGACCCGGTCACGGTCCTGGTCCGGCCGGACGCGGACCCGGGCACCGTCGGCCGTGTCCTCGCCCTGCGGCCCGGCGCCACGGAGCGTGAACTGCCCGACGGCGCCACCGTGATCTCGCTGCCCCCGACCGGCAGTGTGGACGGCACGGCGGCGACCGACCTGGTGCGCGAGGTGCGTGAGGTGCGCGGGGACGAGCCGGTGGAGGTCACCGGCACCGCCGCGGAGCTGGTCGACTTCCGCCAGATGCTCGCCGACCGTGCCCCGCTGGCGGCGCTGACCGTGCTGGCCGGCATCTTCGTCCTGCTGTTCGCCTTCACCGGCTCGGTGCTGCTGCCGCTGCGGACCATCGCGACGACACTGCTGAGCCTCGGCGCCGCGCTCGGTGTGGTGGTGTGGGTGTTCCAGGACGGGCATCTGGCCGGGCTGCTGGGCGCCGAGGGGCTGGGCGCGCTGAGTCTGACCGCGCCGCCGCTGATCGTCGCGATCGCGTTCGGACTGGCCATGGACTACGAGCTGTTCATCCTGGCCCGCATCCGTGAGGCGCGGGAGCAGGGCGAGGACGAGTCGGAGGCCGTGGTGACGGGGCTGCGCCGGTCCGGCCGGGTGGTGACCTGCGCGGCGCTGCTGCTGGCGGTGGTGTTCGGCGCCTTCATGACCGGCGGATTCTCCCCGATCCTGCAGATCGGGCTCGGGCTGACGCTGGCGGTGCTGATCGACGCGACGGTGGTGCGCATGCTGCTCGTCCCGGCGACGATGGCCCTGCTGGGCCGCCGCGCCTGGTGGGCACCGCGGCCGCTGCGCCGGGTGCACGACCGGATCGGGCTGCGCGAGGAGGCTCCGACGGAACGGGAGCTGGTCCGCCAGTGACCTCACCGCGCTGAAGCCCCCCGAAACCCACGGGCCGTCCGCCGTCAGCCACGGTGGACGGCCCGTTCCGGCTGCCGCCACTCGCTTCCGACGGACGGCCCGTTCCGCCGGCGCCGCGCACTTCCGGCGCCCGTCCCGTCCGCCTGCCGGGCACCGCGACGCGCGCTCCGCCGTCCCGGCTTTCTTCCGGCGGACGGCCCGGCCCGTGACCGGCCGTTCTCCGCCCGGCCCGCTGCCGACGGTCGGCCCGGCCCGCCGGGTGACCGGCCCCGCCCGCCGGGTGACCGGTCGCCCGCCGCCCGCACACCCGTCCCCCAACCCTCCCGATGCCCGGCCCGTCCCGCTTCAGCACCTGAACTCCCCTGTGACTCAAGGGATTTCCTTGCTTCACCTCTTGACGGCCGGGGCGGTCCGGAGCACATTGGGGCGCGGCCTGAGAGCGCTCTCAGAATCACTCGCAGAATCACCCCGAAGCCACACCGTCTCCCCGGACGGCTCTCGGGACGCTCTCAGGCCCTCAACGCACAGCTCTCGCACGGCAGTACGGCTCCCCGCATCCCCCGTATCCCGAGAGGCAACCCCCACATGAGCGACACCCCAGGCATGCGCAGACGGCGCACGCTGCGCCAGGCACTGGTGGCGGGCTTCGGCGCGCTCGCCCTCGCCGCGGCCGCCGCGACGACCGCCACCACCACGGCGAGCGCCTCCGCCCCGCCGCCCCCGTCCGGCTGGACGCAGGTCTTCGCCGACGACTTCGACGGCGCGGCCGGCTCCGGTGTGAACACCTCCAACTGGCAGTACGCCACCGGGACCTCCTACCCCGGCGGACCCGCCAACTGGGGCACCGGCGAGGTCGAGACGATGACCTCCAGCACCAGCAACGTGGCCCTGGACGGCAGCGGCAATCTGCGCATCACCCCGCGCCGCGACGCGTCCGGCAACTGGACCTCGGGCCGCATCGAGACCCGCCGCACCGACTTCCAGCCCCCGGCGGGCGGCAAGCTGCGCGTCGAGGCCCGGGTGCAGATGCCGAACGTCACCGGCGCCGCGGCCAAGGGCTACTGGCCCGCGTTCTGGATGCTCGGCGCGCCGTACCGCGGCAACTACTGGAACTGGCCGGCCGTCGGCGAGCTGGACATCATGGAGAACGTCCAGGGCCTGAACACCGTCTGGGCCACGATGCACTGCGGCACCACCCCCGGCGGCCCGTGCAACGAGACCACCGGCATCGGCGGCTCCACCACCTGTCCGGGCGCGACCTGCCAGTCGGGCTTCCACACCTACCGCATGGAGTGGGACCGCTCGACGAGCCCGGAACAGGTCCGCTTCTACGTCGACGGCGTCAACTACCACACGGTGCGGGCCAACCAGGTCGACGCGACCACCTGGGCCAACGCCACCAACCACGGCTACTTCGTCATCCTGAACGTGGCGATGGGCGGCGGCTTCCCGGCCGCCTTCGGCGGCGGCCCGGACAGCGGGACGGTGCCCGGGTACGCGATGGTCGTCGACTACGTCCAGGTGCTGTCCGCGGGCGGCGGCGGCACCACACCGCCGCCGACCGGCAACCGCGACGCCTACACCGCCATCCAGGCCGAGTCGCACGACAGCCAGTCCGGCACGATGACCGAGACCACCACGGACTCCGGCGGCGGCCAGAACATCGGGGCGCTGGCGAACGGCGACTGGGCGCTCTACCGGGGCGTCGACTTCGGCTCCTCTGCGGCCCGCCAGTTCAGCGCCCGGGTGGCGAGCGGCGCCGGTTCGGGCGTGAGCGGCCTGGTCGAGGTGCGGCTGGACAGCCGTACGAACGCACCGATCGGCAGCTTCGCGGTGGGCAACACCGGGGGCTGGCAGTCGTGGCGGACCGTGCCCGCCAACATCAGTGGGGTGACCGGCACGCACGATGTCTATCTGACCTTCACCAGCGGCCAGCCGGCCGACTTCGTGAACGTCAACTGGTTCACCTTCGGCCGCTGAGCGCACGGTTCGCCCTGCCCGGCCCGGTCCGCCGTCTGACGGGGCGCCACATCGGCGCCCCGTCAGCGCGTTTCGGGCCGATCCCTTCGGCCCGCCGCCCGGCGGGACCGTCGACCGCACCCCCTCAGCGCAGCTCCGCCCGGAACGCCGCCGGTGTCACCTCCGTGTGCTGATGGAAGAACTTGGAGAAGTTCGCCGCGTCGGGGAAGCCGACCGCCACGCCGACGCGGCCGATGGGCAGGTCGGTGTGGGCCAGCAGACGCTTGGCCTCCAGGACGACCCGTCGGTCGATGAAGCCCTTCGGGGTCTGGCCGGTGGCGGCGCGCACCGCGCGCACCAGGGTGCGGCGGGAGATGGCGAGGGCGTCGGCGTAGGCGCTGACGCTGTGGTTGGTGGCGAAGCCCCGCTCGACCGCGTCCCGGAAGAGGGTGAACGTGGTGTCGGACTGGTGCCGCTCGGCCTCCGCGGAGCCGGCCGCGAGATGGGCGAGGCGCAGCAGGAACGCCGTGAGGGAGTGCCGCAGGACCGCGGTGTGCAGGCCGAGCGGGAGGGTCCGGTCGTCCTCGTACTCTCGGCGCAGCTGCTCCAGCGAGGACGTCAGCGCCGCGAGGCGTGCCGGGTCGGGGCGCAGCAGCGGGGGCAGGTCGTAGCGGTAGAGGCCGGTGGTCTCGACGGTGGCGCGGGGCAGGAAACCGGGCTGCATGGTCAGGACGGTTCCGCGGTACTCGTCCGCGGTCGAGAAGCGGTGCACCTGTCCGGGGCGGATCCAGAGCAGGTCGCCGGCGCGGGCCTCGTACTCGGCGAAGTCCACCATGTGGCGGACGGGACCGGCGGAGAAGAGCATCACCACGTGGAAGTCGATGCGGTGGACCTTGTCCAGCGGCGCGTCGTCGGCGTGCCAGGTGTGCCCCGAGCCGAGGGAGCCGACCTGCATGCCGACGCCGCTGACGCTGAGGTCGGAGGGGAAGGCGAAGGTTCTGATGCCCTCGCCGTCGTCGGCGCGCGCGCCGGCGGAGCCGCCCCGGTGCTCGTCCGCAGCGCGCGCGGTGTTTCTGTCCGCCATGTCCTTCTCGTACTGCCTCGTCCGTACGGGTGATGTCCCACTTTCACCAAAGGCTGACACACGCCGACCTGGCCGCCTAAAAGTCAGACTTTTAATCTCTAACGCGTACGACCAGCAATCCCGCTCTTTCAGAGGACTTCTTGAAGATGAGCACGCAGACGCCCGACAGCTTCGAGTGGACCGGACTCGACCGGCGTGCCGTCGACACCGCCCGCCTTCTGGCGGCCGATGCCGTGCAGAGGGTGGGCAACGGCCACCCGGGCACCGCGATGAGTCTGGCTCCCGCCGCGTACACGATCTTTCAGAAAGTGATGCGGCACGACCCGGCCGATCCGGAGTGGACCGGCCGCGACCGCTTCGTGCTGTCCCCCGGCCACACCTCGCTGACCCTGTACACGCAGCTCTACCTGGCCGGCTACGAACTGGAGCTGGAGGACCTCGAGGCCTTCCGTACCAGGGGCTCGAAGACGCCCGGCCATCCGGAGTACGGCCACACGGCCGGTGTGGAGACCACCACCGGCCCGCTCGGCCAGGGCGTGGCCAACGCCGTCGGCATGGCCATGGCCGCCCGCTACGAGCGCGGTCTGTTCGACCCGGACGCCCCGGAGGGCACCTCACCGTTCGACCACACGGTCTGGGCGATCGTCTCCGACGGCGACCTCCAGGAGGGCGTCTCCGCCGAGGCCTCCTCGCTCGCCGGCCACCAGCGGCTCGGCAACCTGGTCCTCCTCTACGACGACAACCACATCTCCATCGAGGGCGACACCGCGACCGCGTTCTCCGAGGACGTCCTCGGGCGCTACGCGGCCTACGGCTGGCACACCCAGCGGATCGAGCCGACCGCCGAGGGGGATGTGGACGTACACGCCCTGTACACGGCCCTGGAGTCGGCCCGGGCCGAGACCGCGCGGCCCTCGATCGTCGCGATGCGCACGATCATCGCCTGGCCCACCCCGAACGCCCGGAACACCGAGGCCTCGCACGGCTCCGCGCTCGGCGAGGAGGAGGTCGCGGCCACCAAGCGCCTGCTCGGCTTCGACCCGGAGCGGACCTTCGAGGTCCCCGCCGAGGTGCTGGTCCACACCCGCCGGGCCCTGGACCGGGGCGCCGAGGCGCACACCGCCTGGGACAAGCGGATCGCCGCGTGGCGGACCGACCACCCCGGGCGCGCCGAGCTGTTCGACCGGATCGTCGCGGGCCGGCTGCCCGAGGACTGGGAGTCCGTGCTCCCGGTGTTCGAGGAGGGCCGCTCGCTGGCCACCCGTGCCGCGTCCGGCAAGGTCCTCCAGGCCCTCGGCCCGGTCCTGCCCGAGCTGTGGGGCGGCTCCGCCGACCTCGCCGGGTCGAACAACACCACGATCGACAAGGCCTCGTCGTTCCTGCCCGAGGGCAACCCGCTGCCCGAGGCCGACCCGTACGGCCGTACGGTCCACTTCGGCATCCGTGAGTTCTCGATGGCCGCGGAGATGAACGGCATCGCCCTGCACGGCAACACCCGCGTCTACGGCGGCACCTTCCTGGTGTTCTCCGACTACATGCGCAACGCCGTCCGTATGTCGGCCCTCATGCAGCTGCCGGTGACCTACGTCTGGACGCACGACTCCATCGGTCTCGGCGAGGACGGTCCCACCCACCAGCCGGTGGAGCACCTGGCCTCGCTGCGCGCGATCCCGGGCCTGAACGTGGTCCGGCCGGCCGACGCCAACGAGACGGCTGTCGTCTGGGCGGAGATCCTGCGCCGCCACTCCACCCGCCCGGCCCCGCACGGCCTGGCCCTCACCCGGCAGGGCGTACCGACGTACGCGCCGAACCCGGACGCCGCGCGCGGCGGTTACGTCCTGCGCGACTCCTCCACCGCGACCCCCGACGTCGTCCTGATCGCCACCGGCTCCGAGGTCTCGCTCGCCGTCGCCGCGCGGGAGGCGCTGGAGGCCGGGGGGACCGGCACCCGGGTGGTGTCGATGCCGTCGGTGGAGTGGTTCGAGGAGCAGCCGCGCGCGTACCGCGACGCGGTCCTTCCGCCGTCCGTGCGAGCGCGGGTCGCCGTCGAAGCCGGGATCGCTCTGACGTGGTACCGGTTCGTAGGTGACGCAGGACGCATCGTCTCCCTCGAACACTTCGGCGCCTCCGCCGACGCGGACACCCTGTTCGCCGAGTACGGCCTCACCGCCGACGACGTCGCCACCGCGGCCAGGCAATCGCTGGCCGCGGCACGTGGTTGATCCGACCGCCAGAAAGAAGATGATCGAAGAATGACCGAAGCAACCGCCACCGCGGGAGCCCTTCAGCGCCTGTCCGACGAGGGCGTCTCCATCTGGCTGGACGACCTGTCGCGCAAGCGGATCACCACCGGCGATCTGGCTGAACTGCTGGCCACCCGGGGCGTCGTCGGCGTCACCACCAACCCCTCGATCTTCCAGGCCGCCATCGGCTCCGGCGAGGGCTACGAGGAGCAGCTCGCCGACCTCGCCGTGCGGGGCGTCACCACCGACGAGGCCGTGCGGATGATGACCACCGCCGACGTACGGGCCGCCGCCGACATCCTGCGGCCGCTGTACGACGCCACCGGCGGCCGGGACGGCCGGGTCTCCATCGAGGTCGACCCGCGCCTCGCCCACGACACCACGGCGACGATCGCCGAGGCCAGGCAGCTCGCCTGGCTGGTGGACCGCCCCAACGTGATGATCAAGATCCCGGCGACCCGGGCGGGTCTGCCCGCGATCACCGAGGTCCTCGCCCAGGGCATCAGCGTCAACGTGACCCTGATCTTCTCCCTGGAGCGCTACCGCGAGGTGACGGACGCCCATCTCGCGGGCCTGGAGAAGGCGCGGGCCGCGGGCCTGGACCTGGCCGGGATCCACTCCGTGGCCTCGTTCTTCGTCTCCCGCGTCGACACCGAGATCGACGGCCGCCTCGCCGCCCTGGGCACCGACGAGGCCCTCGCCCTCAGGGGCCGGGCCGCGCTGGCCAACGCCCGCCTCGCCTACGAGGCGTACCAGCAGGTCTTCTCCGGCGCCCGCTGGCAGGCCCTGGCCGGCTCCGGCGCCCACGAGCAGCGCCCGCTGTGGGCGTCGACCGGCGTGAAGGACCCGGCGTACAAGGACACGCTGTACGTGGACGAGCTGGTCGCTCCCGGCACGGTCAACACCATGCCGGAGGCCACGCTGAACGCCACCGCGGACCACGGCGAGATCACCGGCGACACCGTCACCGGCGGCTACGACCGTGCCCGCGCCGACCTCGCGGCCCTGGAACGGCTCGGCATCTCCTACGACGAGGTCGTGGCCCGGCTGGAGGACGAGGGCGTGGCCAAGTTCGAGGCGGCCTGGCAGGACCTGCTGGACACCGTCACGAAGTCGCTCATGAGCAAGGGAGTTGACGGGGAATGACCAAGGCGAAGGGCAGGACGGGCCGGCCGGGCGCGAAGGCGCGGTCCGCCGCGGGTGCCGCCCCCGGCTGGGCCAACCCGCTGCGCGACGAGCGCGACCGCAGGCTCCCGCGGATCGCCGGCCCCTCCGGGCTGGTCATCTTCGGCGTCACCGGCGACCTGTCCCGCAAGAAGCTGATGCCGGCCGTGTACGACCTGGCCAACCGCGGTCTGCTGCCGCCGGGCTTCTCGCTGGTGGGCTTCGCCCGCCGGGACTGGGAGGACCAGGACTTCGCGCAGGTCGTCCACGACGCGGTGCGCGAGCACGCCCGTACGCCGTTCCGCGAGGAGGTCTGGCAACAGCTCGCCGAGGGCATGCGGTTCATCCCGGGCGACTTCGACGACGACACGGCGTTCAAGACGCTGCGCCGGACCGTGGACGAGCTGGACGCGGCCCGCGGTACCAGCGGCAACTACGCGTTCTACCTCTCCGTGCCGCCGAAGTTCTTCCCCAAGGTCGTCCAGCAGCTGAAGAAGCACGGTCTGGCCGACGGGCCGGAGGGCTCCTGGCGGCGCGCGGTCATCGAGAAGCCGTTCGGCCACGACCTGGCGAGCGCGCGGGAGCTGAACGCGATCGTGCACGACGTGTTCGACCCGGAGCAGGTCTTCCGGATCGACCACTACCTCGGCAAGGAGACCGTCCAGAACATCCTGGCGCTGCGCTTCGCCAACCAGATGTTCGAACCGATCTGGAACCGTTCGTACGTCGACCATGTGCAGATCACGATGGCCGAGGACATCGGCATCGGCGGCCGCGCGGGCTACTACGACGGCATCGGCTCGGCCCGTGACGTCATCCAGAACCACCTGCTCCAGCTGATGGCGCTCACCGCGATGGAGGAACCCGCCGCCTTCGACGCGGGCTCGCTGCTCACCGAGAAGCTGAAGGTCCTCAAGGCCGTGAAGCTGCCGGAGGACCTGGGCCGGCACACCGTGCGCGGCCAGTACGCGCCGGGCTGGCAGGGCGGCGCGCAGGTGCGCGGCTATCTGGAGGAGGACGGCATCGACCAGGCCTCCACCACGGACACCTACGCGGCGATCAGGCTGAACGTGGACAACCGCCGCTGGGCGGGCGTGCCGTTCTATCTGCGCACCGGAAAGCGCCTCGGCCGCCGGGTCACGGAGATCGCGGTCGTCCTCCAGCGGGCCCCGCACTCCCCGTTCGACTCCACGGCCACCGAGGAGCTCGGCCAGAACGCCATCGTCATCCGGGTGCAGCCGGACGAAGGCGTCACCGTCCGCTTCGGCTCCAAGGTGCCCGGCACCTCGATGGAGATCCGGGACGTGACGATGGACTTCGCCTACGGCGAGTCGTTCACCGAGTCCAGCCCGGAGGCCTACGAGCGGCTCATCCTGGACGTCCTCCTCGGGGACGCCAACCTGTTCCCCCGTCACCAGGAAGTGGAAGAGTCCTGGAAGATCCTCGACCCGATCGAGGAGTACTGGGCGGCACACGGCCGGCCGGCGCAGTACGCGTCGGGCAGCTGGGGCCCCGAGGAAGCGGACGAGATGCTCGCACGAGACGGACGGAGCTGGCGCAGGCCATGAAGATCGACCTGACCGACACCACGGCAAGCAAGATCAACAAGGCGTTGGTGCAGGGCCGCCGCGCCCTCGGCACCCCGGCCGTGGGCATGGTCCTGACGATGGTGATCGTCACGGACGAGGAGAACGCCTACGACGCCATCAAGGCCGCCGAGCGCGCCTCGCACGAGCACCCCTCGCGCACCCTCGTCGTCATCAAGCGGCACGCCCGCACCCCGCGCGACCGCACCGCCTCCCGGTTGGACGCCGAGGTCCGCGTGGGCGCCGACGCGGGCACCGGCGAGACCGTGGTGCTGCGCACCTACGGCGAGGTGTCCGACCACGCCGACTCGGTCGTGCTGCCGCTGCTGCTGCCGGACGCCCCGGTGGTCGTGTGGTGGCCGGTGGACGCCCCCGAGGTGCCCGCCAAGGACCCGCTCGGCGCGCTGGCCCAGCGCAGGATCACCGACATGTACGCGGTCGAGCACCCGCTGGACGCGCTGGAGCTGCGCGTACGCTCCTACGCCCCCGGCGACACCGACCTCGCCTGGACCCGGCTGACGCCATGGCGTTCGATGCTCGCCGCCGCCCTGGACCAGGCGCGGGCGAAGGTGACCTCGGCGGCGGTGGAGAGCGAGGCGGAGAACCCCAGCGCCGAGCTGCTGGCCCGCTGGCTGGAGGCCCGCCTCGGCGTCACCGTCGACCGTGTCGTCACGGCCGGGCCCGTGGTCACCGCCGTACGGCTGGGCAGCGAGCACGGCGAGATCGTCATCGACCGCCCCGAGGGCCCGCTGGCCACGCTGTCCCTGCCCGGCCAGCCCTCGCGCACCCTCGCCCTGAAGGTGCGCCAGACGTCCGAACTCATCGCCGAGGAGCTGCGGCGCCTCGACGCCGACGAGATGTACGCCGTCGCCCTGCGGGGCGAGGCCGCCAAGGAGACCGCCACTCATGTCTGACTCCCCCAAGCTGAACCTGCGCCCGGAGTGGGCCGCGCTGGAGGACCACCGTGCCGAGGGGCAGCGGACCCTGCGCGAGCTGTTCGCCGCGGACCCCGGCCGCGCCGAGCGGTACGTGGTGCGCGTCGGTGACCTGCGCATCGACTACTCCAAGCACCTGATCACCGACGAGACCCTCGCCCTGCTGCACGAGCTGGCCGTGGCCACGGATGTGTTCGGGCTGCGGGACGCGATGTTCCGTGGTGAGCGGATCAACAACACCGAGCGGCGGGCGGTTCTGCACACCGCGTTGCGGGCGTCGGCGGACGCGGTGGTCGAGGTGGACGGCGAGAACGTGATGCCCGCCGTGCACGCGGTGCTGGAGAAGATGGCCGCCTTCGCCGGGCGGGTGCGTTCCGGTGAGTGGACCGGTCACACCGGCCGGCGGATCCGTAATGTCGTCAACATCGGTATCGGCGGCTCCGATCTGGGCCCCGCGATGGCCTACGAGGCGCTGCGCGCGTTCACCGACCGGGCGCTGACCCTGCGGTTCGTCTCGAACGTCGACGGTGCGGACCTGCACGAGGCCGTGCGTGACCTCGACCCGGCCGAGACGCTGTTCGTGGTCGCGTCCAAGACGTTCACCACGATCGAGACGGTCACCAACGCCACTTCCGCCCGCACCTGGCTGCTGGAGGGGCTGGGCGGTGAGGAGAAGGCCGTCGCCCGTCATTTCGTGGCGCTGTCGACGAACGCGGGGAAGGTCGC
>NZ_JBVJGZ010000043.1:0-4078 GCF_055587025.1 Streptomyces sp. NPDC048600
CAGGGCCCGTTCCCGCTCCACCAGCAGCGGCATCGCCTCCGACGCCGTCACCAGCTCCCGCAACGGATGCGCGGACAGCGCCGCGTCCACCTCGGCAGTGAACGCGGCCTCCAGCCTGGCCCGGACGGGCAGCGTGTCGTCGCGCAGCCGCCGCGCCGCCCCGAGGAGTGCCGTGCGCGAGGGGCCCTGCGGCGCGCCCGCGGCGGCGCGCTCGTGCAGATCGCCGCCCTCCTCCAGGACGAGACCGGTGTCGATGCCCGCCGGGATCTTGATCCGCGCGTGGTGCCGCCAGGTGGCGACCGGATCGCTCCAGGCCTCCACGTGGTAGGTCCAGCTGCCGGGCGTGTGCGGGGTGACCTCGGCGCCCCAGCGGTCGGAGCCGGGCGACAGCTCGCGCATCGGCGTGAACGGACCGGGCCGGCCCTGCGGATCGGTGAGCACGGCGTTCGCCGAGACGGCGTCGTGGCCCTCACGGAACACCGTGGCGGAGATCTCGAACGTCTCGCCCGCCACGGCCTTCGCAGGGTGCCGGCCGCCCTCCACCGCCGGGTGGACCTGGCGTACCGGGATGCGGCCGATGGGCGCGCTCATGGTCTGTCCTCCGCCGTGCTCGACGCCGGCCCGACTGGCCGGAGCTGGGTACCGCGCGGGAAGGACACTGCCTCCCCGCGATGAAGCGCCGGAGGGCGCCCTCGCCCTCCGACGCACGGGTGCGGGCCGGGGCTACCGCCCCGCGGCGGTGGGCCGCGCGGCCGTGACCGGCGTCCGCCGCACCCGCCGCACCGGATACGGGCGCCCGCTCTGCTCGCTCAGGAACTCGGCCGGCCCGTGCCGCAGATAGCGGTCCGCGGCGTCCGCGGCCTCTCGCGCGCAGCGCTTCCCCATCAGCACGCACAGCGTGTATCCCGAGTCCTCGAAGGAGGCGCGCACCGTGCGGTCGGCCGGGGCGGCGAGCATCATGCGCTCCCAGGCCCGGTACCGCCGCAGCTGCCGGGCGACTTCGGCTTCCGCGGGTAGCAGCATGGCGGGGTTCACCTTTCCGAGGGGCCGCGAACGGCGCCGTCCCGAGGGGCCGGGGACACCCCGGACCTTCACTCATGGTGCACGGACGGCGACCCAGCGTCTTGTTGGATCTTCAACGACCCCGGGGTGCGCTCGTGTTGCACGAATGGGCTAGCACCGTCACCGTAGTGGTTACTCAGAAGTGATCGGTGCTCACGCATCGTACTCGGGACCGGCTCATGGGAGCCGGACGAGCGAGAGTCTGGCCGGTGAGGAGCAAACGACGATGAAGACCGCAGTGCCCTGCTACTACCACCTCGACGTGGAAGTCAGCCCGGAACGCGTCGGACAGGTCGGACGCATCCTGGCAGCTCATCTCCGTTACTGGGACCTGGAGACGATCGTGGAGCCGGTCCGTGGCGCCGCCGAGCTGCTGCTGACCGCGATCGACGAGCACGCGACCGACAAGCACACCTCCGTCGAGATGTGGTGGAACGGCCAGCACCTGATCACCGCCATCGGGGAGAACGACTGCGACCTGCGCCCCGACCAGGACCTGCGCGACTGCCTGGAGCACCTCGCCGCGCACAGCGACGGCTGGGGCTGCTGCGCCACCGACACCGGCTCCAAGGTCATCTGGTTCTCGCAGCGGGCCCGTGCCGGTGAGCGCGTCCCGCTGGTGCCCACGGCCCCCGCGCCGAGCCTGCGCGAGGTGCTCCAGGTGCCCCGCGAGCTGATGCCGGCCGCGGTCCTGGCCGGCCGGACCCGTGCCGTCGGCGTGCTGGAGGACGCCCGGTGACCTCGAAGCGGAACCGGAAGTCCGGGGTGCCCGTGTGGAGCGGGCACCCCTACCCGTTGGGCGCCACCCACGACGGCGAGGGCACCAACTTCGCCCTCTTCAGCGAGGTCGCCGAGAAGGTCGAACTGGTCCTCGTCGACGACGCCGGGCGCCACAGCGCGGTACCGCTGACCGAGACCGACGGCTTCGTGTGGCACGGCTATCTGCCGGGCGTCGGACCGGGCCGGCGCTACGGCTACCGGGTGCACGGCCCCTGGCACCCGGGCGCGGGCCAGCGCTGCAACCCGGCGAAGCTGCTGCTCGACCCCTACGCCACGGCCGTGGACGGGCAGATCGACAACCACCCCTCGCTCTACGAGCGCGACCCGTCCGGGCCCGACCCCGCGGACAGCGCCGGGCACACCATGCTCGGCGTGGTCACCGATCCCCGTTTCGACTGGGGCGAGGACCACCCGCCCCGGCGGCCCTACGCCGACTCGGTGATCTACGAGGCGCATGTCAAGGGCCTCACCCGCACCCACCCCGAGGTCCCGCCCGAGCTGCGCGGCACCTACGCCGGGCTCGCCCACCCGGCGGTCGTCGAGCACCTCCTCGGGCTCGGGGTGACGGCCGTGGAGCTGATGCCGGTCCACCAGTTCGTGCAGGACGGCGTGCTGCGCGACCGGGGCCTCGCCAACTACTGGGGCTACAACACGATCGGCTACTTCGCCCCGCACAACGCCTACGCCGCCCGCGGCACCCGCGGTGAGCAGGTCGCCGAGTTCAAGACGATGGTCAAGGCGCTGCACGCGGCGGGCCTCGAGGTGATCCTCGACGTCGTCTACAACCACACCGCCGAGGGCAACGAGAGGGGACCCACTCTCTCCTTCCGCGGGATCGACAACGCGTCCTACTACCGCCTGGTGGACGGCGACTGGGGCCACTACTACGACACCACCGGCACCGGCAACAGCCTGCTGATGCGCCACCCGTACGTCCTCCAGCTGATCATGGACTCACTGCGCTACTGGGTCACCGAGATGCACGTCGACGGCTTCCGTTTCGACCTCGCGGCCACCCTCGCCCGGCAGTTCCACGAGGTGGACCGGCTCTCGGCGTTCTTCGACCTGATCCAGCAGGACCCGGTCATCAGCAGGGTCAAGCTGATCGCCGAGCCGTGGGACGTCGGCGAGGGCGGCTACCAGGTGGGCAACTTCCCGCCCCTGTGGTCGGAGTGGAACGGCAAGTACCGGGACACCGTGCGGGACTTCTGGCGGACCGGGCAGAACACCCTCGGTGAGTTCGCCTCCCGGCTGACCGGCTCCTCCGACCTCTACCAGCACAGCAGGCGCAAGCCGCGCGCCAGCGTCAACTTCGTGACCGCGCACGACGGTTTCACACTGCGCGACCTGGTGTCGTACAACGACAAGCACAACGAGGCCAACGGCGAGGGCAACCGGGACGGCGAGAGCGTCAACCGGTCCTGGAACTGCGGGGCCGAGGGCGAGAGCGCGGACCCGTCCGTGCTGGAACTGCGCGGGCGGATGCAGCGCAACTTCCTCGCCACACTGCTCCTCTCCCAGGGCATCCCGATGCTGCTGCACGGCGACGAGCTCGGCCGCACCCAGCGGGGCAACAACAACGCCTACTGCCAGGACGGGGAACTGTCCTGGATCGACTGGCGGCTGACCGGCGAGCAGCGCGAACTGCTCGACTACACCAGGCGGGTGATCGCCCTGCGCTCGGCCCACCCCGTGCTGCGGCGCCGCAGGTTCTTCCGCGGCGAAACCCTCACGCACGCGGGGCAGCCGCTGCCCGACCTGGTGTGGCTGGCGCCGGACGGCCGGGAGATGACCGAACGTGACTGGCGCCGTTCCGACGCCCACTCCGTCGCCGTCTTCCTCAACGGCGACGCCATCGCGGAGCCCGACGCCCAGGGCCGGCCCGTGCTCGACGACTCGTTCCTGCTGCTGCTCAACAGCTACTGGGAACCGGTCGACTTCGCGCTGCCCGGTGCCGCGTACGGCGAGTGCTGGTCGGCGCTGATCGACACCGCCGACCCCCAGGGCGTACCGGACGAGACGGAGCACAAGGCAGCCACCGTGCTGACCGTCGGAGCGCGCAGCCTGGTGCTGCTGGCGAGGCCGTCGCACGGGGGCGGGTGAGCCGTACCGGCCCTGGCCGGTACGGGACGACGGAGGGGGGGGGGGTGGGGGGGCCCGCCCCCCTCGTTCCGGGGTGTGTCCGAGCGGGGAGGGGGGAGTCCCCCTGAACCGAGTGGCGCCCCGGTTGTTAGGG
>NZ_JBVJGZ010000043.1:4088-49757 GCF_055587025.1 Streptomyces sp. NPDC048600
AAGGATTTGGGAAGGGGGGGGTGGAGCATTCCTCGTACTGGTAGGGGGAGGGGGGGGGGGGGGGGGCGCCCCCCCCCCCCCCCCCCTCCGTCGTGCCGGGGTCCGTCAGCGCGGCAGGCGGGACGTCACCGTGAACTGGGCGCCGTCCGGGTCGCGGAGCACAGCGTTCTCCGTGTTCCTGCCGAGGACGCTGCCGCCGTTCAGCTCGGCGGCGCGGGCGCAGGCCTCCACGTCGTCGACGGCGAAGTGGACCTGCCAGTGCGGCCGGATCGTGGGGTCAGGGGCGGCCTCCAGCGCGCCCGACTCGATCCGGGCCACCACGTCGCCCCGGCTGCGCAGCACCACCTCGTCGCCCTCGTAGTGCACCTCGCAGCCGCCGGGCCGGGAAGCGGCCCACTCCAGGACCTCGCCGTAGAAGATCGCGGCGTCGAAGGCGTCACGGGTGTGCAGCCGGATGAAGGCGGGGGCCGCGCGGCGCCAGGTCTCCCAGTCGGTGAACAGCTCGCCCTCCCAGATGCCGAAGGTGGCGCCGTCGCGGTCCGCGAGCAGCGCCGCCCGGCCGGGCGGGAAGGAGATCGGGCCGACGGCCGCGGTGCCGCCGCGCTCCTGGGCGCGGGCCGCGGCCTCGTTGGCGCTCGCGACCGCGAAGTACGGCGTCCAGGCCACCGCCATCTGCCACATCGCGGCGACGGCCGCGATGCCCGCGACGGGCGCCTCGCCCACCAGGGCGATCCGGAACTTGTCGCCCAGCTTGGCCGACCGCCACCGCCAGCCCAGCACGGCCGTGTAGAAGGCCTCGGTGGCCGGCAGATCGCGGCTGGTCAGACTCACCCAACAGGGTGCGCCGAACACGTTCTGGGTGGTGACGACCTCCGGGGCGGAGGGGGTCGGATGGTGGTTCATGGCACTCGTCCTGGGTGTCGTAGGCCGGTGGCCCGCGGTCTCCTCCCAGTGTCCAACCGGATCCGCGCCGGGCGCCTGCCGAGGAACCGTTGGCACGGGGTGCTGTCCGGGCGGAGGATGTACGCGTGGTGCACGGAACGGGCGGACCCGCTGACGAGACGGACCGGATCGTTGAGCTGCAGGAGGAGGTCCAGCAGCTCAAGGAGGCCGTCACGTCGCACGCCGTGGTGGACCAGGCGATCGGGATGATGGTCGCCATGGGCCGGGTCGATCCCGAGCAGGGCTGGACGGTCCTGCGGGAGGTCTCGCAGCACACCAACATCAAGCTCCGCGAGGTCGCCGAGCTGATCCTGCTGTGGGGGCGCACGGGGGAGATCCCCGGCGAGATCCGGGCCGAGTTCGAGGCGGCGCTCGACCGCCACGGCCCGACCCAGATCCCCGGTAGCCCGTCCGGGTGAAGAACGGCGTTCGGATGAAGAGCGGCGTTCCCCGCCGGCCACCTCAGCCGGCCTCGGCGAGCAGCTCCTCGCGCAGATGTGCGAAACAGCCGCTGAGCAGCCGGGACACATGCATCTGCGAGATACCGAGCTGCTCGGCGATGGAGCTCTGCGTCATACCGCGGAAGAACCGCAGATAGAGGATGGTGCGCTCACGCTCCGGCAGCGCCTGGAGACAGGGCCGTACGGCGACCCGGTCCACCACCCGGTCGAAGCCCGGGTCCGGCTCGCCGATCGCGTCGCCCAGGGCGTAGCCGTCGGTGCCGGGCAGTTCGGCGTCCAGGGACAGCGCCGAGAAGCAGTCCAGGGCCTCCAGCCCGGAGCGCACCTCGCCCTCGCTGAGGTCGGTGTGCAGGGCTATCTCGGCGACGGTCGGCGCCCGGCCCGGAGTGGTCTGGGACAGCTCCTTCAGGGCCCGGCGGACCCGGTTGCGCAGCTCCTGCACGCGGCGCGGCACATGGAGGGTCCACAGATGGTCGCGGAAGTGCCGCTTGAGCTCACCGGTCACGGTCGGGACGGCGTACGCCTCGAAGGCGTGGCCGAGCTCGGGGTCGTAGTGGTCGACGGCCTTGACGAGCCCGAGGGCCGCCACCTGGTAGAGATCCTCCAGGTTCTCGCCACGGCCGCGGAAGCGGACGGCGATGCGCTCGGCCATGGGCAGCCAGGCCCTGACCAGTTCGTTGCGGAGTTCCTCGCGCTCCGTCCCCTCGGGCAGCCGCCTCAGCCGGTCGAAGGCCTCGGCGGTGTCGGGGGCGTCGTCATGAGGATGCTGCTTCGTTCTGCCGGTGACACGCACGGATGCGCACCTCCCCGATCGGGTGGTGCCGTATGGGGGGCCACCGTGGGAGGTGCGGGCTCGCGGAGACGCCGGGGGCCGACACGTGATTCCCACGGTCGTGCCTCCGGTCCGAAGCACATGGGCCGGATGCCCGCGCCGGGAAAGGATGAAACCTATTTCATGAAAAGTTGTACCTTGAGCGACCGGGCGACCGCGCAGCGGTACCGCGCGAGGGGCGCCCGGCACCGTGCGGCGGGGCGGCGGGCCGGGCGCGGGACGATCGGGGCGGAACGTGATGTGCGGCACGCGGCCGCGAGGCATGGCGGGCCCGTCCGGCGAGTTCTTCCTGCGCAGCGCTTGATCGCCGATCAAGGCCCGGAAATCCCTGGCCACAGCGCATTCTGCTCATTTGACAGTGCGATCGGCGCACGGATAGGAAGCACCCTTGGAAGTCGAGAGGTGCAATGTGTGCGAGCCGAACGTGGTCGGGGACTGGCAGGAGTACGACGAGCATGCCGGTCTGCGCGTCCGCGTCCACCGTCTGGAGCGGGGCGAACCGCCGCGCGGACGTGACGACGCGGCCGAAGGGCTGACCTACTTCAGCCTCCGCGTCACCGTCGAGAACCGTGGCACGGAGCAGTTCGGCATCCATCTGGAGGACGGTCAGATCGACGTGCGCATCGGCGCCGACGGCGAGAGCGCCTTCATCGACTGGCGCAACACCCAGTTCATCGAGGGCTTCGACGTCTATCCGCTGCGCCGCGCCACCGCCGTGCTGTTCGCCGCCGGGCCCGAGGCCTCGCTCGACCACGTGGACGTCCAGATCCAGCTGCGCGTGGACGAGGAGTGGGCCGACCGCCGCATGTGGGTGGGCGGTCTCGGCCTCCACGAGGACGTCCTCGGCGCCCACTCCGGCCAGGGCTGCGGTGTCGCCCACCAGGTGAGCAACTTCCTGCGCGACCAGGCGGAGGAGGGCACCGCCTGAGGCGGGCCCCAGAGGCTGACCGGCCGGACCCGGCGTTCCGTCAGTGCGGGATGCCGTCGATGATCTCGCGGGCGCCCTGCCGCAGCAGCGCCACGGCGACCGAGGTGCCGAGCGTGGCCGGGTCGAGCGGGCCCGCCCATTCGTGGGCGTTCAGCCGGGTCTTGCCGTCCGGGGTGAACACACAGGCGCGCAGGGAGAGTTCGCCCCGGCGGTCGACCTGGGCGTAGCCGGCGATCGGGCTGTTGCAGTGTCCCTGGAGGACGTGCAGGAACATCCGTTCGGCGGTGGCCTCCCGGTGGGTGGCCGGATCGCCGAGGGCGCTCACCGCGTCGATCAGCTCCGCGTCGCCCTCGCGGCACTGGAGCGCGAGGATGCCCGCGCCGATCGGGGGCATCATCGCCTCCGGCGAGAGCACCTCGCTGATCACGTCCTGGCGGCCGATGCGCTCCAGCCCCGACACCGCGAGCAGCAGCGCGTCGGCCTCGCCCGCGGCGAGCTTCTCCAGTCGCCGGTTCGCGTTGCCGCGGAACGGCACGCACTGCAACTGCGGGTGAGTGGCTGCCAGTTGGGCGACGCGGCGGACGGAGGAGGTGCCGACGCGGGTGCCGTCCGGCAACTCGTCCAGGGTGAGCCCGCCCGGGTGGACGAGCGCGTCGCGGATGTCGTCACGCCTGAGGAACGCGGCGAACACGGTCCCCGCGGGCAGCGGCCGGTCGGCGGGCACGTCCTTGACGCAGTGCACCGCGAGGTCGGCCTCGCCGGCCAGCAGCGCGGCGTCGACCTCCTTGGTGAAGGCGCCCTTGCCCTCGACCAGCGAGAGGTCGCCGAGCCACTTGTCGCCGGTCGTCTTCACCGGCACCACCTCGGTGCGCACCCCGGGGTGCAGGGCCGTGAGTTCGGCGCGTACGCGTTCCACCTGCGCCAGCGCCATGGGCGAGTCACGGGAGACGATCCGGATCAGTTCGGGAACGGACATGCGGACACGATAGTGCCCCCGGAGGGGCCCGTCCGACGTATCCCCCCGTTCGGCGGCCGTCGTACGGGATCGTCCACCACAATGGCTCCGTCCCGTGCCGTCGGTCGCGCGCGGGTGCCGGGGCGCCCGGGTCAGACCAGCGGCGCGCTCAGTTCGACCGAGCGCAGCGCCGCCGCGAGGGCCTGTTCGTCGCCGACGTCCAGGGCGGTGTCGGTGAGCTTGATGACATGCTCGTCGCCGTGCGCCAGGGCGCGTTCCAGCACCTCCTCGGTGGTGAGCCGGGCGGGCGGGACGTAGTCCACCGGGGCGTCGGGTGCGTACATCGCGGTGACGGCCGCCGAGGCGGTCCAGGCCGCGCGCAGACTCGGTACCCACAGCTCGCGCGGCAGCGAATCCAGCGTCCGCAGCACGGCGTTGGGGGCGGTGGCCGCGTGCACCAGCATCGTCTCCTCGCCGTGGCCGTGGGTGGCGTAGCGGTGGGTGGCGGCCCGCACGAGCTCGGTGAGCCGTTCCTTCGCGGTGTCCGCATCGCTCACGTCCGTCGCCCAGACCGGCAGCCTGCGGACGGCGGCCAGCCGGGCCGGGAACTCCTCGTCCTCCAGCTGGACCGGTTCGACGCGGTCCAGTGTCTCGGCGGCCCGGTCGGCCCCTGGCGTCGTCATGATTCCGGAGACCGGGTGGTGCTGGGCCGCCCAGTAGCCCAGCCCGTGCGCCAGTTCGGTGCGCCGCGGGGCGGACTCGCCCAGTTCCAGCGCGCGTACGGCGTGGCCGACGCGGATGACCGGGTGGGTGGAGCCGCCGTAGAGGCCCGGGAGCAGACGCGGCCACCATTCGGCCAGGACGTCACGCCAGGGACGTTCCTCCAGGGCCCGGGTGAAGTGGGCGATCCAGTCGGCGGCCCGGCGTGGATCGCCCAGCGCGGAGCGCCAGTTGGCGTCCGTGACCGGTTCGCGCGCTGCCGGGAAGTCCTCCAGCCTGGCCTCGTACAGGTCCAGCCAGCTGTGCAGCGCGTCGGCGCGGCCGCGGGCGGCGAGCGACTCCACCACCATGGGCGCGTGGTTGGTGAGCCGGCCGAGCCGCTCCGGACCGCTGAGGTGCAGTCGTTCCAGGGCCTCTTCGAGTCGGCCGCTCGTGTCGTGGGCGTTCATGCCGTTGATCCTAGAAAGCCTGCCCGCGCGGCGGATCGGACCGTCGGCCGACACCGGACGGGGACTCGGGTCCTAGGACCGGTCCGGCACCCTCCCGCGCGGGCCGTGCGCGCGGGAGGGCCGGGAACTGCCGTACGGGTCAGAGGACTTGGCCGCAGGGCCGGTCAGGCGTACGGGTCGAAGGGGATGCCGGTCGGCTTGGCCTTCGCCAGGTGCGAGGCGAAACTGGCGTCCTTCAGACCGAAGTTGGCGCTGCCGAAGTCGTACGAGACCAGCTTCTCGCGGATGCCCGCGGGGTAGCCGTTCCAGCCGACCAGCGGCGGGTACTGCCAGGTGCGCTCGTGGTTCTCCGGCGGCTCGTCGTTGGAGTTGGCCGCGCGGAAGCAGTGGGTGCTGATGCCGTCCTTGTGGTAAACGATCTTCGGGTGCGTGCCGTCGAAGCGGATGCTCGAGGCGTTGTGCACCGTGAACGAGCCGTGGTTGGACGTCGAGACGTACTTGACCTGGTTGTCCTGCACCCAGACCGCGACATGCTCCCAGTCGTGCCGGTGGCCGCCGATGCTGCTGCCGGACAGCGCCTGGTCCTTCTCGAAGTACAGCCCGTAGAGGATCGCGCACCAGCCGTTGTTGCACTTGTAGCGCGAGTAGCCGTTGGTGTTGTCCAGGTCCCAGGAGTCGCGGCACTGGCCGTTGAGGGCGCCGGTCGGTTTCAGCCCGCCGTTGACCGTGCCGTCGGGACCGATGGCCGGCGTGGAGTAGCAGCCGTCCGTGTCGTAGTCGTAGGCGGGCTGGAACGTCTGCTCCAGGCCGTCCGCGTTGGCGGGCAGCGCCTGCGGGGGCGCGGCCAGGGCGGTGCCGGGAAAGGCGATCACGAGCGCGGCGGCTCCGGCCAGGCCGGTGAGCCATCTCCTGCGGATGCGCGTGGACTTCTGTGACACTGCGTCCTCCTTCTGATGCGGGCGCAGCCGAACGGCTGTGGGGGGAAAGGCAGTTCAGCTTGCCGTCGATTCCCTCCGGCGCCAAGAGGCCGCGGGAGTCACAGTGGTGAAGGACAGATCAACAGGCCGTGTCATACGGCGTCGTCGGGCAGGTCGGCCGAGGACTCCTCGGGAGTGAGGTCGGGCCGGAGCCTGAGCCAGGACGGCTGGCGCAGCAGGCCGGAGCGGGTCCGTGTGCTGTAGCGGACCTCGCCGACCAGGCGGGGTCGCACCCAGTGGGGGCCCCGGACCCGCGGCACGGGGTCGAAGGGGCAGACGTCCGTGGCGTCCGCCCGCAGCAGCGCGGCCAGTTCGGCGCGCTCGGCCTTGCTCCAGCCGGTGCCCACGGCGCCGACATAGCGCAGCCGGCCCGCCCCGCGCTGGCCGAGCAGCAACGAGCCGGGCAGCCCGGTGAGCCGGCCCTTGCCGGGCAGCCAGCCGCCGACGATCACGTCCACGCCCCGCATGTTGCGGATCTTGATCCAGGACCGGGAGCGCACGCCCGGCTCGTAGGGCGAGTCCAGCCGCTTGCAGACCAGGCCCTCCAGCCCGTGGGCACGGGTGGCGCGCAGGGCCTCCTCGCCGTGTCCGACCAGGGCGGCGGGCGTCGACCAGTACGGCCCCCGCAGCGCGAGACCCTCCAGCAGATCGCGGCGGCGCCGGTAGGGCAGACGCAGGAGCGACTCGCCGTCGAGGTGCATCACGTCGAACAGGGCCAGGTGCACCGGCACCTCGGCCGCCATGCGCGCCGCCTTCGCCGGGGCGTGCGCCAGACCCATCCGTGACTGGAGCGCCTGGAAGTCGGCGCGGCCGCCCTCGTCCGGCGCGAGCACCTCGCCGTCCAGGACCGCGGCCGTACCGCCGAGCGCGGCGCCGAGTCCGCGCAGCTCGGGGTAGGCGGCGGTGATCTCCTCGCCGGACCGGGCGCGCAGCGTCACCGTGCCGTCCCCGGGGAGGTAGACCACCGCGCGCTGTCCGTCCTGCTTGGTCTCGTAGGCCCAGCGCGTGTCCTGCGCGGCGGGCGGCAGGGGGCCGGGGGTGGCGAGCATCGGGGCGATCAGCGGCAGGGTCACGGCTTATGGTGTCGACGGGGCAGGAGCCCGGCATACGCGCGCGGCGGCGGGTTCGCCTGAACGGCGTCCTGGCGGGGTGGTGCCGAGGGGATCCGGGGCCGGTCGGGGACGGCTGCTTCCGGACTGGTCAGGGGCGGCTGTTTCCGGGCCGATTCCGGGGCGGTCGAGCCCGCGACGGGCCCGTGAGCAGGGCGTCTTTCGGTCCCGGCCGTACGACTGGCTCGATGCGTGGGGGCGCCCCTCCGTCCGTCCCTACCGTCCAGTACGATCGCGCGGCAGACCACCCGGAGGAGGAAGCATGGCTGGACATCCCCAAGTCGGCGATGTCGTCGAGGACTTCGCACTACCGGACGAAACGGGCGCCACGCGCAAGCTGTCGGAGCTGCTGGCCGAGGGGCCCGTGGTGCTGTTCTTCTACCCCGCGGCCATGACGCCCGGCTGCACCGCCGAGGCGTGCCACTTCAGGGACCTGGCGGCGGAGTTCGCGGCGGTCGGCGCGCGCCCCGTCGGGATCAGCGGGGACGGTGTGGACAAGCAGGCCGAGTTCGCCGGGCGCCACACCCTGGGCATGCCGCTGCTGTCGGACACCGACGGGTCGATCCGTGAGCGGTTCGGCGTGAAGCGCGGGTTCAGCCTCGCCCCCACCAAGCGGGTCACCTTCGTCATCGGGCGCAACCGGACGGTGCTGGAGGTCGTGCGCAGCGAACTGCGCATGAACACCCACGCCGACCGCGCCCTCGCGGCCCTGCGCGAGCAGAACGGCTGACCGCCGCTCTCGCTGCCCTGCGCGGCCGGAACGGACGACCCGGCGCCCCCCACCTCCTTCGCCCGGCCCCGCCGGAACGGCCGGCCCGCAAGGCACTGTGGCCCGTCGGGGTGATCGCTGACACCATCGGGCGTGATCGGTGGCGGCGACCGGCGGAGGGCGGACGGTGGAGCGGGAGACGACGAGCGGGGTCGAGGTGCGTCCGGTGGCGGGGCACATCGGGGCCGAGATCAGCGGTGTGGACCTCACGGAGGAGCTGAGCGAGGAGACCGTCGGGGTGATCCGGGCGGCCGTGCTGCGCTGGAAGGTGGTGTTCTTCCGGGGGCAGCGTCTGGATCACGCCGGGCATGTGGCGTTCGCGCGCCGGTTCGGCGAGCCCGTCGTGCTGCCCCGGCGCGGCAGCGCCTCGCCGGCCGGGGTGCCCGAGATCGAGACGACCGCGGACCGGCTGGAGCTGGGCGGACGCTTCGGGATGGAGCACGAGGAGTGGCTGGCGCGGCGCAGGCACACCCTGCTGCGCGGCTGGCACTGCGACCACGGGGCCAGGGTCGACCCGCCCGCCGCGACGATCCTGCGGGCCGAGACCGTGCCGCCGTACGGCGGTGACACCACCTGGGCCAATCTCGCGGCCGCGTACGCCGGACTGTCCGCGCCCGTACGGGAGTTCGTCGACGGGCTGCGGGCCGAGCACCGGCTCGGCGTCGGCTACCAGCCGCGGCCCGGCGACGACGCCTACGTCCGGCACCTCCTGGACCACCAGGTCGCCACCGTGCACCCGCTGGTCCGGGTGCACCCCGTCAGCGGCGAGCGGGTGCTGTTCGTCAACGGCTACTACGTCGAGCAGATCGAGGGTCTCTCCCGCGCGGAGAGCGCCGCGGTGCTGGAGATGCTGCTGGAGCAGGCGGTCCGGCCCGAGTACACCGTCCGTTTCCGCTGGGAGCCGGGCAGCGTGGCCTTCTGGGACAACCGCGCCACCATCCATCTCGCGCCCGGCGACAACGCCCACCTCGGCTTCCCGCGCACCATGCACCGGGTGATGCTCGCCGGTGAGGTGCCGGTCGGGGTGAACGGCAAGCAGTCGGAGCCGGTCACGGGGACCGAGGCGGGCCGCTGGTGAACGGCCCGGCCCGCGGCGGCCCTCAGTGCGCGCGGTGGCGTGCCGGGCCGCCGTCCCCGGACCGGGCGGGCGGCTCGAACAGGGAGCCCGGGTCCTGGCGGCCGGGCGGGTCGAACAGGGAGTCCGGCTTCTGACGGCCGGGCTGCGGGGTGTGCCGGGCGACGGTGCGGCTCCACTCGCCGTCGCCGAGGACCAGCAGCGGGTCGAGCAGCACGATGACGCTGGCCAGTGCCAGGAAGACGGCGGGCCACAGCAGGGTGGGGAACAGCTGGGCGGCGGCCGAGTCGCCCTCCCAGGTGCCGCCCGGGACACCGTGCACCTCGACGGTGACGGAGGCCATCGCGGCGTAGTACGACCCCGTGATCGCCACGCCCGTCACCAGGCTCGCCCCGAGGGCCGCCCGGAAGCCGCGGACGGTGACCGCGACCCACAGCGCGGCGGTCGAGGCGGCGACCGCGAGGGCGACGGACAGCGCGAACCCGGCCGGGGCGCGGTGGACGTCGCCGTCCAGGCGCAGCGCGGCCAGGACAAGGTAGTGCGTGGCGACGACGCCGAGCCCGAGGGTGATCCCCGCGAGCGGCAGCGTGACGGTGTTCGCGCCCAGATAGCCCACGAGGAACACCCCGATGCCCGCGACCGCGACCGACACGCCGAGGGTCGTCAGCAGCAGCGGGACGTCGTAGCGGACGCGGGTCTCCGTCACGCGGAAGCCCAGCATGACGACGATGTGCGCCGCCCAGACGGCGCTGCCGGCGGACGCGGCACCCAGGGCGAGCCAGCCACCCCTCCAGGAGCGCTTGTCGAGCAGCGACCGTGCCGTGCAGCGCAGCCCCAGGGAGCCGCCCAGACAGGCCGTCAGAAAGGCCGTCACGGGAGTCACCGCACCGTAGCCGAATCCGTCCACTGTGCCTTGCATGTGCCGGCTCCCCCCGGAGTCGTGCTCGCGTTCCAGGCGTAGGTCTACGGCCGAACGGGCCCCCGCGACAAGCCGTTCCGGGCAGCTCCGGGTGAACACTTGACCACGCCGGGTTAACGCCCCCTGTAGGCGGGGGACTTGCACGGCGCTGACCAGCGACGGACCTGTCGTCAGCGGGACTTGAGGGTGCGGTCCAGCAGGTCGAGCAGCGCCGCCCGGTGCCGTGCGTCGGCGTCCGGGTCGTACGCCGCGAGGTCCGCCTGTGTGAAGCCGTGCGGGGCGCCCGGGTACACCTCGCAGCGATGGCGTACGCCCGCCGCGGTCAGGGCCCGCTCCAGCCGCTCGATCTGCTCGGGCGGCAGCGAGGGGTCGGCGTCGGCATGTCCGAAGTACAGCTCGGCGGTGACCCGGTCCGCGACGAGGTGCGGGCTGTCCGGCGCCTCGGTCGCCAGGCGCCCGCCGTGGAAACCGGCCGCAGCGGCCACCCGGTCCGGGTGGTGACCCGCCGTGAGCAGGGCGAGCCGGGCACCCATGCAGTAGCCCGTCACCCCCACGGGTCCGTCCGCCGCCTCGGGACACTCGGCGAGCGCGCGCAGATACGCCGCCGCGTCCGGCATGGACAGATCGGGCGTCAGGCTCCGCAGGATCGGCCCGAGACGCTCGAACAGCGCGCGCTGGGCCGCGTGGTCGATGAACTCCGGCAGCGGCACCACCGGGGCGCGGCCGTGCCGGTGGAAGACGTTCGGCAGCAGCACGGTGTACCCGGCGGACGCCAGCCGGTCCGCCATCGCCCGCAGCGACGGCCGCGGCCCGAACGCGTCCATGTACATCAGCACCCCGGGGTGCGGGCCGCCCTCGGCCGGCCGGACCAGATAGGCGTCGGCGACGCCGTCCCCGGTGGGGATGTCCACGGCCTGTCCCACTACGGCGGTCATGACGGATCTGCCTCTCCGGGCGGTCGGCGGCGTGCTGCCGGGAGTCCTGGACCTACTCGAACCGGGTCGTGTCGCCCGCCCCGTACCGTACGATCTCGGCCTCGCCGCCGGAGAAGTCGATCACGGTGGTCGGTTCGGTGCCGCATTCGCCGGAGTCGAGAACGCCGTCCACCACGTGATCGAGCCGGTCCTTGATCTCCCAGCCCTGGGTGAGGGGTTCGTCCTCGTCGGGCAGCAGCAGCGTGCTCGACAGCAGCGGTTCGCCCAGCTCGGCGAGCAGCGCCTGGGTGACGACATGGTCGGGGATGCGCACGCCGACGGTCTTCTTCTTCGGGTGCTGGAGCATCCGCGGCACCTCCCTCGTCGCCGGGAGGATGAACGTGTAACTGCCCGGCGTCGAGGCCTTGACCGCCCGGAAGACGTCGTTGTCCACCCGCACGAACTGGCCGAGCTGGGCGAAGTCCTGGCACACGAGGGTGAAGTGGTGCCGGTCGTCCAGCTTGCGGATGGACCGGATCCGGTCGATGCCGTCACGGCTGCCGATGCGGCAGCCCAGCGCGTAGCAGGAGTCCGTCGGATACGCGATCAGCGCGCCCGCGCGGACACTGTCGGCGACCTGGGCGATGGTCCGCGGCTGGGGGTTGTCGGGGTGCACGTCGTAGTACTTCGCCATTGTGCGAGCTTATGCCTCGCGCCGGGGCCGTCCGCGCAGCCCCGCCGGGTCCGGCCGGCACGGGGCCGCGGGTCCCTGAGGTAACGTCGCAGCTGACGGGGGCCGTACGACAGACGAGAAGGAGGCGGCATGGCCGGCCTCGAGGGGCGGGACGACGGGCATTCCGTCTGGGCGGACGAACTGCTGGAGCATCTGCGGCCGACGGGCCGCGATCTCGGCCGCGTCGTCGACTGGCTGGCGAGGACGGTGGACGGCACCGTCTGCCTGCGCGGACAGGACGGCACGCTGCTCGCCGGGCGGCCGGTCCCCGTGGACGAGACCCTGACCGCCGAGGTCGCCGCGGGGCGCATCGCCTCCGCCGCGCTGGAGGAGGGCGGGCGCCACCAGCGGCTGGTCCGGGTGGTCCGCACCGGGCCCGAGCCCGACGCCGTCCTGGCCGTGTGCCGCACCGCGCCCTTCGACCGCCGGGCCGCCGACGTCGTCACCCACACCGCCTCGGTCGTCGAACTGCTCCTGGGCGCGGGCGAGAGACTCCAGGCGGCCCGGCGGTTCGACCGGGCCGCCGCCGATCTACGGCTCGCCATCCTCCAGTTGCTCATGGTCGAGGACATCGTCGCGGCCCGCCGGGTCGCCGCGGGCCTGTGGCCGGGCCTGCTGGACACCGACACGGCCTGTGTCTACGTCGCGGAGACCACGCCCGGGGACCGAGACCGTCTGGTCGGGGACTGCCTGGACGTCACCGGTGAACGGGCGCTGGTCGTGCGCTGCCCGGCCGTCGACTCCCATGTGATCGTCGTCGTGCCCGGCGAGGCGGACGGGGCCCGGCTGCGCGACCTGGCGGGCCGCCGCCGCGACACCTTCCTCGGCGGCAGCGCCCGGCACGGCCTCGCCCGGACCGCCCTCGCCTACGGACAGGCCGTCAGCGCGCTCGCGGTCGCCCGCTTCCGCCCGGACCGGGCCGCGGTGTACGCCGAACGCACCCGTCCCGAGCGGCTCATGGACCCCGGCGCGCTGCACACCTGGACCACCCGGCTGCTCAGCCCGCTCGACGGCCTCGCCCACCACACCCGCGCCGACCTGCTCGCCACCACCCGTCTGGGCCTGGAGTTCACCGCGGTCAGCACGGCGAAACTGCTCGGCGTCAGCCGCAACACCGTGCGTGCCCGGATGGAACGCGTCGAGGGCCTGCTGGGCACCGACTTCTCCGACCTCGCCGTACGCGCCGCCGTCCATCTGGGGCTCACCGTCCAGGCCGGACTGGCCGAGACGCCGCGCGCGGACGCCGCCGCGCTCCCGGACCCCTTCGCCGGGCTGCTGGCCGGGCCCGCGCTGCGCGCCTGGGCGCAGGAGCTGCTCGGGCGGCTGGAGGGCGACGGCCGTGACCTGCGGCGCACGGTCCGTGCCTGGCTCGCCGCGGGCGGTAACGCCGAACGGGCCGCACAGCACCTCGGAGTGCACGCCCAGACGGTCCGTGACCATGTGCGCGCCGCCGAGCCCGTGATGGAACGGCAGCTGCTCGCCGCGGGCGGCGACCTGTACGAGGTCGTGCTCGCGCATCTCGCGGTCGGTGACCTCGCGCCGCCCGCGCTGCCCGCCGCGTAGGACGCGCGGCCCGGCGATCCGGGCCGCGCGTAGAACACGTGGCCCGGCGACCCGGGCGTGTTCCGCAGGGCCGCATCCGCCGCGAACCGGGGTCATTCGGACTCGCCTGTGCACAGGTGAGTCCTCCCGCCGCCCGATCGGGCACCGGCACGGTTCACAACCGGGCGGTCGTCCACGTAGGTTCACAGAGCCGCAGGGGCACGACCGGCACGGGGGACCGGTCGGCCCCTCGCGGCAACCCTCGTGACCGGCGCCGGGCGGATCCGCCCGGCGCCGGACCGTCGTCTCAGCCGTCCAGCCGGACCGGCACCTCCTGCCAGCCGTACGCGATGAAGGACGGCACCTGGCGCAGCTCCCCGTCGGCCGGCCGCAGCGCCGGGAAGCGGTCGAACAGCGCGGGCAGCGCGGCGAGCGCCTCCAGCCGGGCCAGCGGCGCGCCCACGCAGCGGTGGACCCCGATCCCGAAGGCCAGTTGCTCGTCCACGGCGCGCCGGGCGTCGAACTCCCCGGCGTCCGGACCGTAGTGCTCCGGGTCGAGTCCCGCGGCGGCGTACGTCGTGATGATCGCGTCCCCGGCCGGGACGGTGACCCCGTCGACCGTGATGTCCTCGACGGCGAACCGCAGCGGCAGCGAGGCGATCGACGGGTGCACACGCAGGGTCTCGTCGACGACGGCCTCCCAGCCGATCTCGCCCGAGCGCACGGCCGCGAGCTGCTCGGGGTGGCGCAGCAGGGCCACCACCGCGTTGCCGATCAGGTTGACCGTCGTCTCGAAGCCCGCGCCGATGACGAGCAGCAGCGTGTGCAGCAGCTCCTCGTCGCTCAGCCGGTCGCCGTCCTCGTCGCGCACCCGGATCAGCTCGGTGGTGATGTCGTCGCCCGGGTGCTCACGGCGGTGGGAGATCAGCGCGCCCAGCACCGTGCCGATCTGCTCCTGCACGCGTGCGGCCTGCTCCGGGCTCTGGTCGGAGGTGTCCATGATGGCGGCGATCAGCCGGCCCGCGCCCTCCCTCAACTCCTCGGGGACGCCTACCAGTTCACAGATGATGCGCATGGGCAGCGCGTGCGCGAGCCCCGCCTTCACATCCACCACCGCGCCGCCGGCCCCGGCCTTGGCCAGGTCGTCGAGCAGCTCCGCGGTGACCGCCGTGACCCGCGGCCGCAGGGCCTCGGTGCGCCGGTGGGTGAAGCTCGGCGCGACGAGCCGGCGCAGCCGGGCGTGGTCGGTGCCGTAGGTGGAGAGCATGTTGACCACGCCCACCCAGCTCAGCACCCAGCCCCAGGAGGGGCGCCGGGCCGTCTCGGGGAACAGCCTCCAGTGCCGGCGGGCGTCCTTGCTGACCCGCGGATCGAGGATCAGCTTCCGCAGAGTGGCGTGGCGGGTCGGTGCCCAGGCGGGGATGCCGCCCGGCAGTTCGACGGGCACGATCGGGCCGAGGGCGCGCAACCGGGCACTCTCGCCGGGGATGTCGGCGCCCAGCGGGTCGAGCCGGATGCGTTCGGACACGGTCACGCGGTCTCCAGACGTGGGGGCGGCGGAAGGCCGACGCCACGGTAGCCACACCCCCCGGCTACTGACCAGTACGCATAACAGGCCATCGCCACAAGGGAGTTGTCGCAAAACATGGTGTCCGGCCGGGCCGGGGCCGACGAACCGGCCGAACTCGGGTGCGGACGGGCGAGGTTAGGGTGATCCGGCCGACCCCCCGAAAGGGAGAACAAAGGAACACCATGGACGACATCGACCGGGCCATCCTGCGCGAGCTCCAGACCGACGGGCGGATCGCCTACGCCGAACTCGGGCCCAGGGTGGGCCTGTCGGCGTCGGCGGCCCGCCAGCGCCTGCAGCGACTGCTGGACACCCGGGCGGTCCAGGTCGTCGGCGTCACCGATCCGATGGCGATGGGCGGACAGGCCATGGCGCTGCTCGGCATCGGTGTCGACGGCGATCCGCGGACCGTGGCCGACACCCTGGCCGAACGCCCCGAGGTGGTCTACTCGGTGTTCACCTCCGGCGGCTTCGACCTGTTCGCCGAGGTCGTCGCCCCGGGCCCGCGCGAGCTCCTCGACTTCGTCAACGACGTCGTACGGCCCGTCGAGGGCGTCGAAGAGGTGCGCTCCTTCCCGTACTTCGGCATCCACACCCATCGGTTCCTGTGGGACGTGGGCTGACCCCTGCCGGCGGAGTCTCCGTGGATAGGATCGCGCCATGACGGCTCCGGAACCGACCATCCTCGCGACCTCGGGCGGCCACCGCAGAGGCCGGCGCACCATGGTGCAGTTCGACTCCCTGGTCCACCACGCAGTGGAGCTCTCCGGCGCGCACGGCCGCCGTCCGCGGATCGTGTACGTCGGCACCGCCGTCGGCGACTCCGAGGTCACCGCCGCCCGGATGTCGGAGGCGGCCCGGGTGGCCGGTTTCGACCTCACGCCGTTGCAGCTGTTCCCCATGCCGAACCTCCAGGACATGGAGGGTGAGGTCCTCGCCGCCGACGTCGTGTGGGTGATGGGCGGCTCGGTCGCCAACCTGCTGGCCGTGTGGCGGGTGCACGGACTGGACCGGATCATGCGCCGCGCCTGGGAGGCCGGGGTCGTGCTCAGCGGGGTGAGCGCGGGCTCCATCTGCTGGTTCCAGGGCGGCACGACCGACTCGTACGGACCCGAGCTGAGGCCCGTCTCCGACGCCCTCGGCCTCCTGCCGTACGGCAACGGCGTGCACTACGACTCCGACGAGGGCCGGCGCCCGCTGATGCACCGGCTCGTCGCGGACGGCACCTTCCCGGTCGCCCACTGCACGGACGACGGGGTCGGCCTGGTCTACCGGGGCACCCGGCTGGCCGAGGCCGTGACCGAGACCCCCGGCAAGGGCGCCTACGTGGTGCGCGCCGAGGGCGGCCGGGCCGTGGAGGAGCGCCTCGAGCCGCGCCTGCTCCCCGCCGCCCCGGACTGACCCCGACCGACCCCGGGTCGCGCACGGCAGCGGCCGTTCCGGCGCCCCGGGACGAACCCGGCCGTCGCCCACGCCGCCCCGGGACGAACCCGGATGCGTCCACCGCCGTTCCGCGCCCCCGGCCTACGGCAGCGGCTGTTCCGCCCAGATGACCTTGCCGTCGGCGACATAGCGGGTGCCCCAGCGCTCGGCGAGCTGTGCGACGAGGAACAGCCCGCGCCCGCCCTCGTCGGTCATCGCCGCGTACCGCAGATGCGGGGCGGTGTTGCTGCTGTCGAACACCTCGCAGATCAGCGTGCGGTCGTACAGCATGCGCACCCGCAGCGGCGCGGCGCCGTAGCGGATCGCGTTGGTCACCAGCTCGCTGAGGATCAGCTCCGTGCCGAACGTCAGCTCCTCGAGGCCCCACTCGGCCAGCCGCCGGGTGACCGCCGCCCGCACCCGGGCGACCGCGGCAGGTTCGGCGGGGACGTCCCACTCGGCGATCCGCTCCGACGGCAGCGCCCGCGTCCGCGCCACGATCAGCGCGATGTCGTCGCCCCGCCGGGTCGGCAGCCGGGCGTCCAGCACCGTCCGGCAGGTCTCCTCCGGCGACGGACCCGCCTGCTCCAGCGCCTCGCGCAGCAGCTCCAGGCCGACGTCGATGTCCCGGCCCCGGTCCTCGACCAGCCCGTCCGTGTAGAGCACCAGCCTGCTGCCCTCGGCGAGCTCCACCTCCGACGTCTCGAACGGCAGCCCGCCGAGCCCCAGCGGGGGACCGACCGTCACGTCCAGGAACTCGACCCCGCCGTCCGGCCGGACCACCGCGGGCGGCGGATGGCCCGCGCGCGCGATCGCGCACCGCCGGCTCACCGGGTCGTAGATCGCGTACAGACAGGTCGCGCCCGTCACCAGAGCGCCGCCGCCCTCCGCCGCCTCGTCCTGGAGCCGGGCCACCAGTTCGTCCAGCAGCCCGAGCAGTTCGTCCGGTGCCAGATCCAGGGCCGAGAAGTTGTGCACCGCGGTGCGCAGCCGGCCCATCGTCGCCGCCGCGTGCAGCCCGTGCCCCACCACGTCGCCCACCACCAGCGCCACCCGAGCCCCGGACAGCGGCAGCACGTCGAACCAGTCGCCGCCGACGCCCGCCTGCGCGGGCAGATACCGGTAGGCGATCTCCAGCGCGGACTGCTCCGGCAGGGTGCGCGGCAGCAGACTGCGCTGGAGCGTCACCGCCATCGTGTGCTCGCGGGTGAACCGGCGCGCGTTGTCGATGGACACCGCCGCCCGCGTCACCAGCTCCTCCGCCAGCGCCTGGTCCTCGTCGTCGAACGGCTCGGGCTGCCGGGAACGCCACAGCGTGACCAGGCCGAGGACCAGCGCTCCCGCCCGCAGCGGCACCGTGATCAGCGAGTGGATGCCGTACTCCAGCACCTGCCCGGCCCGCTCCAGGTCCTGCGCATGCCAGCCGTGCGCCGCGCTCAGATCCCGTTCCAGGACCGACTCGCCCGAGTCCAGCGCGCGGGCCTGCGGCGAGGTGGGCACGAACCGGATGCGCTCGCCCACCGGGTACAGCGGCGCGTCCGGGCGGATGCCGCTGGAGGCCGTGCGGCACAGCTCCGTACCGGCCTCCGGCGGCTCACCGTCGAGCACCGCGCCGAACAGGTCCACCGTGACGAAGTCGGCCAGCCGCGGCACGGTCAGCTCGGCCAGCTCCTCCGCCGTACGCGTCACGTCCAGGCTGCCGCCGATGCGCACCCCCGCGTCGTACAGCAGGTCCAGCCGCTCCCGCGCCAGCTCGGCCCGCCCGGACAGGGCCCGCAGCTCGGTGGAGTCGCGCAGGGTGGCCACGCTGCCCGCCGGGCCGCCGGCGAGGTCGGTGGGCCGCTGGTTGACCGCCAGCAGCCGGTCGCCGACCAGGTGCACCTCGTCCGTGGCCATCCGCGCCGACGCCAGCAGGTCGGCGGTGTCCGGGTCGAGACCGAGGTCGCGCACCTGGCGTCCCTCGGCGTCGGCGGGCAGGTCGAGCAGCCGGTGCGCCTCGTCGTTGGCGAGCAGCAGTTCGCCGTCCGCGCCGACGATGATCACGCCCTCGCGCACCGAGTGCAGCACCGCGTCGTGGTGCTCGTACATCCGGGTCATCTCGTCCGGGCCGAGCCCGTGCGTCTGGCGCATCAGCCGCCGGCTCACCAGCGCGGTGCCGGCCAGCGCCAGCGCCAGCGCGGCCGCCGCGGCGCCCAGCAGCAGGGGCAGCTGCTCGTTCGCGGTGCCGCCCACGCGTTCGGTGGTGATGCCCGCGGACACCAGGCCCACCACCGTGCCGTCGAGTGCCCTGACCGGGACGACGGCCTGTACCAGCCGGCCGATCGTGCCGTCGATCTCCTCGACCACGACCTCGCCGGCCAGCGCGGGTTCGATGTTCCCGACGAACTGCTTGCCGATCCGGTCGGGATTGGGATGGGTGTAGCGGATGCCCTCGGTGTCCGTGACGACGATGAAGTCCACTCCCGAGAGCTCACGCGCGGCCTCGGCGCGCGGTTGGAGCAGGGCGGTGGGATCTCGGGTGGCCAGCGCCGCCGCGGTGCCCGGCGCGTTGGCGAACGTCTGGGCCACGGCGACGGAGCGGTTGCGGGCCTCCGTCGTGGTGTCCACCCGGCTCTGGAGCACCAGGGCCGACACCGCGGCCACCACCAGCAGCAGCACGATGACGAACTGGAGGACGAACACCTGTCCGGCCAGGCTGCGCACGCCGAGCGCGGCGCGCAGCCGCGCGAGGCGCCCCGGACGGGGGCGTCCGGTCACGGTCCGGCGCGGCGGCGGGCGTCCCGCCGCGTGCCGGGCGCCCCGCTCACGCATGGGACGGGCCGGGGCGGGCGGGCGCCCGCCCCCGAGACGGCGGGCCGGCCGTGTTCCGGACCGCCCCGCAAGCCGGACCATGAGCCCTGTCTACTCTCCCGCGGCCCGTGAGGCGAGAGGCGGCACCAGGGACGGTGGCGCCCGGCGGGGTCCGCGCCGACGGCCTCGCGCGCGCGGTCCGGGTCCGCGGCCGGGCGGTCATGCCGGTGCTCCGTCCCCGCCTCGGCGCGCGGCGAGCAGCAGGGCGATGTCGTCGGGGCGGTCGGCGGCGTGCCGCATGGTGGCGGTGAGCCGGTCGGCGACCGACATCAGGGACCGCCCGTCGGGGCGCGCGGCGGGCGCGCCCACCCGGGCCAGGGCGACTCGCAGGGCACCGATCCCGTCGTCGATGTCATGGCCGGGCCGCTCGACCAGACCGTCGGTGTAGAGCGCGAGGATCGCGTGGGGATCCAGCTTCACCTCCGTCACCGGGTACGTGGCGTGCGCGACGACGCCCAGCACCACGCCGACCGGTGTGTCGAGGATCTGTGTACGGCCGTCCGGGTGGCGCAGCAGCGGCGGCGGGTGCCCGGCCCGGGCGATCCGGGCGAGGCCGGTCGCCGGGTCGAGCCATACGTAGCAGCAGCTCGCGAACTGGCCGGGGTCCAGCTCGATCAGCAGCCGGTTGGTGCCGCTGAGCACCTGCTCCGGCGGCCGGTCGTCCAGCGCGAACGCCCGGACCGCGCTGCGCAGCTGGCCCATGGTGGCCGCGGCCTGCACACCGTGGCCCTGCACGTCGCCGATGACCAACGCCATCCCGTCGCCCGCCTCGACGACGTCGTACCAGTCCCCGCCCACGTCCATGCCCTCGGTGCCCGGCAGATACCGCCCCGCCGTCTCCAGCCGGGGGTGCACCGAGAGCCGCCGGGGCAGCAGGGCGCGCTGGAGACCGCGGGCCAGCGCCGCCTCGCTGTCGTAGCGCTGGGCCTTCTCCATGGCGTGCGCGATCAGCCCGGCGAGCGCGGTGAGCACCGTGCGCTCCTCCGGGGCGAAGCTGCGGGGCCGGTCGAAGCCGAGGATGCAGGAGCCCACCGGGCGGCCCGAGGCGATCAGCGGCAGAAACGCGCGGGCGCCCTCCGAGGCGTCCAGCGCTATCCCCGGATAGGCGGCGGCGAGCTGCTCCATCGAGTCGAAGAACAACGGCTGGCCGGTGGTCAGCGTCTCCACGCCGGGCAGCCGGGTGTCCAGGCTCACCCCGTCGTAGGGGGCCAGGAAGCCCTCCGGGAAGCCGGTCTCCCAGGCCAGGTACAGATGCCGGTCCTGGACCAGGTAGATGGCGAGCCGCCGGCCGCCGAAGGCGGGCAGCAGCTCCTGCATCACGACGGCCGAGACCTGGCGCGCGGTGACCGCCTCGGTCAGGGCGATGGCGAGCGTGATGGGGCGGTAGTGCGGGGCGGCCGAGGCGGCGGGCTCCGCGGCGGGCGGCGGGGCGTCCGCGGCCCGCTTGCGGGTGGGCAGCGGCGGCAGCGCGGCGTTCGCCGGCAGCGCGGTCGAGGTGGCCGGCTCGTGGGGCGTCGGCCCGGGAGCGTGGGTCGGTGCCGCGGGCGGGTTCACGGGCGGCCCCGAGGCCGGTGTCGGCGGGGGCGGGGGACCGGGGGCGTGCGTCGGAGCGGGCGGCGGCTCCGCCAACGGGACGGGGGAGTCCAGCAGCCGGTTCGCCGGTACGACCGTGCAGGTCAGGACGTCCGGGCCGGGCCGCACCGAGAAGGCCAGCCAGTCACCCTCGTACGACTGCCGGCCGGGCTCGGGCGGCCGCCGCACATGGAAGTGGACCGCCTCCACGGCGAGCAGCGCCGCCCGCAGATGGTCCTCGCACACCGGCTGCTGCAACCACGGCACGGCCGCCCACAGCGCCCGCCCCACGAGCCGTTCACGGTCCTGGCCCAGCAGGTGTCCGGCGCGCGGGTTGGCGTAGACGACCAGTCCGAGGCGGTCCAGGCAGAACACGCCCTGGGGCAGGAGCTCGGCCGCGGTGTCGGCCACCGGGTCCGCCTCCAGCACCACACCGGCCACCAGCCGCGCACCGGAGGCGGGGCGCAGATCGACCATGCGCAGCGCGCCGTGTGTGATCCGCACCGGCAGCGGACCGGCGGGCGTGAGGCCGCGGGCCGTCTCCCGCAGCAGGGCCAGCAGCCGCAGCGCGTCCCCGCGGTCCACGGCCCGCGCCAGCGCCTCGGCCGGTCCGGGAAGTTCCTGCGGGTCCAGCTCCAGCAGGGTGCGCGCGCCGTCGTCGGCGGTGACCAGGTCGGCGGCCGGGTCCCAGGTGAAGCGGCCCACCCGGGCGGAGCCCAGCGCGGCGGGCGGGGGCCGCAGACACAGCGGGTCCTCCTCCCAGACGTTCGCGGCGCCGGACCGGGACAGCGCGCTCAGCTGCCGGCCGAGGCCGTCCGCCAGTCCGGACAGCCGGTCCCGCTCTGCCAGCAGTTCGGTCACGTCGCCGACGGGCGGCCGCAGTGCCGTCAGCGCGCCGAGGGGCTCCGCGCCCGCCGTGACGGGCAGGGTGATCGATCCGAGCGGAATGGGCAGCGCGGCGGCGAACTGGGGGAAGCGCCGCATCGTTTCCGTCGCGTTCGGCAGCAGCACCTGGACGCCGGAACGGAACGCCTCCGAGACCGGGAACCGCCGGTCCACATGCACCCGCCACCACGGCCGGAACAGCGGGCCCGGCAGCCCCGCCAGCACGGCCAGCCGCAGCACCCCCGGAGCCTCGGAGGGCAGGTACACGGCCGCGACGGTTCCGCGGACCGCGCTGATCGCCTCGGTCGCGACCTCGGCGAGCAGCGCGTCCCGCCGACCCGGCATCCCGCTCTCGGCGCTCCCAGTCATCGGCCCTTACCTCATCGATGTCCCGCCGCGCAGGGACACAGCCAGAATGCCCTGGTACGGCGTGGGGGGCACCTGGGCGGGAGCCGGAGACTTCTGTGTGAGGCTGTCCGTCCGGTCCGCGAGGACCGCGCCCGGGTGCCGCTCCCGGTGCCTACGGGTCGGGCGCCGCGGGTGTGGCTCCTGGTGCCTACGGGTCCCGTGTCCGGATCCGCCCCGTCGACTACTGGCGGTCCAGCGCCGAGCGGGCCACGGCGAGGGCCTGCTCGGCGTAGCCCCGGCCGAACAGCACGGTGTGCACCAGCAGCGGGAACAGCTGGTGCAGCCCGACGCGGTCCGCCCAGCCCGGGGCGAGAGGCGCGGCCCGGTCGTAGGCCTCCAGTACGTCGTCCAGGTACGGGCAGCCGAACAGCCGCAGCATCGCCAGGTCCGTCTCGCGGTGACCGCCGTGGGCGGCCGGGTCGATGAGCCAGGCCTCGGTGTCGTCCGGTGGTGTGCGTGCCGGGTGTGCCGTGTGTGCCCTGTGCGCTGGGCGCGCTGTGTGTGCCGTGCATGCTGTGTGTGCCGTGCGTGCTGTGTTCGCGGCCCACAGCACGTTGCCGTTCCACAGGTCGCCGTGCAGCCGGGCGGGCGGCTCGGGCGGTCCCGCGAGGGCGGGCAGGCGCTCGCACACCGTCTCGATCGTGACGGCCTCGGCCGCGCGGACCGTGCCGTCGTCGACAGCCCGGCGCAGATACGGCAGCACGCGCTGCTCGGCGTACCAGCGGGGCCAGTCGTCCCCGGGGCTGTTCCGCATCGGGGCCGTGCCGATGCAGGCGTCCGCGGGGCCTCCGGGAGGCGGCGCGCCGAACGCCGGGGCGCCCGAGGCGTGCAGCGCGGCCAGATCCCGGCCGAGGCGCGCGGCCGCCTCCCGGGTGGGCGGGCCGGTCCGCACCCGTTCGGTGACCAGCCAGGTGTCGTCGGCGCCGAGCACCGCCGGGACGCGCACGGTTCCCGCCCCGGCCAGCCAGCGCAGTCCGGCCGCCTCCGCCCGCGCCGCGTTCGGACCGTCGCCCCGCTTGACCATCACCGCCGTACCGTCGGCGAGCACGACCTCGGCCGGCCCGCCGGACACCCTCCGTGTCCCGGTCGTCTCCCGCCCGGTCGCCTCCTGCCCGGTCAGCCGCGCGACGACTGCGGCGGGCGCCTCGCGGTCCCTGCGCGCGTCGGTGCGGCGGCTCATGCCGCCCAGGGTACGGGGCCGGTGGGGTGAGGGCCTGGGACGAGGGGCGAGGGACGAGGGGCGAGGGACGAGGTGAGAGGGGAAGGGCCCGGAGCGAGGGGCGGCGGTCGGCGATCCGGGTGTGCCGGGCGCGGGTCGTCACGGGTGAACGCCCCCGCGAGGGAGGTCCTTTGGCAGGATGTCGGTCAGCGCGACACCGCTGCGCCGCACGGTCCGCCGCATCCGTACCACCCCCCGTCCGAACCGCCCCCGATCCACCGTGATCCGCCCGGGAGAGGAGCTCGCTCCGTGCGACGCCCGCTGCTCTATCTCGACGTGGACGGGCCGCTGAACCCGTACGCCGCCAAGCCGGAACGCCGCCCCGAGGGCTACACGACCCATCGCATGGCTCCCGAGGGCTGGCTCGCCCGGCACCCGGTCCGGGAACGGCACCTGGTGCGGCCCCTGCGCGTCTGGCTCAACCCCGAGCACGGCTTACGGCTGCGGGAACTGAGCGAGCTGTACGACCTGGTGTGGGCCACGACCTGGTGCGGCGACGCCAACACCCTGATCGCGCCCGTCCTCGGACTGCCCGAACTGCCGTTCGTCGACTGGCCGGGCATGTTCGACGAAGGCCCCGAGGGCACGTTCTGGAAGACCCGCCATGTCCTCGCGCACGCCGCGGGGCGCCCGTTCGCCTGGGTCGACGACGAACTCCGGGACGCCGACCGCGTCTACGTGGCGGCCCACCATCCCGCCAGCGCCCTGCTGCACCGCATAGACGCCCGCCGCGGCCTGCGCACCCCGGACTTCGGCACGCTGAGGGCCTTCGCCCACGCCCTCACCGGCTCCCCGGACCCCGACCCGACGCCCTAGGCGAAGACGGGGGCCGGCCGGCGCGCGTGTCCGGCCCGCCGAACACCTCGCAGCGTTGCCCTGCCGTTCACCTGTCCTTGGGCGAACGGCCCTCGCCCGTCAGTCACCCGAGGACAGTGTCGAGGCCGTCCGGCAACCCCCATGGAGAGGACAAAATGTGACGACGCGTCAGTCGCTTCGGGCGGCGACCTGTGTGCTGGGTCTGGTGATGGCCGCCGCGGCCACCGTTCCGGCGGAGGCGGCCTCGCTGCCGCAGGTGCACCCGCGCGCCGAGACCGCCGCCCTGTACGACGACGAGGCGGGCGGCAACGCCAACGCGGACGACCCGGCCATCTGGCGCAACGCCGCCTCGCCGGACCGCAGCCTGGTCGTCGCCACCGCCAAGGAGGGCGGCCTGCGCGTCTACGACCTCGACGCGCGCGAGGTCCAGTCGATACCGGCCCCGGCCGCCCCGGGCGCGGACGACGCCCCGGGCCGCTTCAACAACGTCGACCTGGTGCAGGGCATGCGACTGTCCGGCGGCCGCGCCGATCTGGCCGTGGTCAGCGACCGCGGCAGCGACCGGCTGCGGATCTACCGCATCGACCGCGACCGCCCAAGCGGCCCGCTGACCGATGTCACCGACCCGGCCGCCCGCCCGGTCTTCTCCGCCGACCAGGCCGAGATCAACGACCAGCGCACCGTCTACGGCCTGGCCACCTGGACCGACCGGGCGACCGGCAAGGCCTACGCGCTCGTCAGCCGCCGCAACGAGACCCGGCTCGCGCTGCTGGAACTCACCGCCGGCCCGCGCGGCACCGTCGGCTACCGCACCGTGCGCACCCTGGATCTGCCCTCCTCCTTCCGGCTCCCGGACGGCACCTCCTGGTCCCCCTGCGGCGAGCCCGACGAGCGCCCCCAGGTCGAGGGCATGGTCGTCGACCCCGCCGACGGCACCCTGTACGCCGGACAGGAGGACGTCGGCATCTGGCGGCTGCGCGCCGACCTGACCGGCAAGCCCCGGCTCATGGACAAGGTCCGCGAGTACGGCGTCCCCGGCACGTACGACGAGGAGACGGAGGAGTGCGCGCCCGGCGCCGACCCCGGCTACGGCGGCGAGCACCTGTCGGCCGACGTCGAGGGCCTGACGATCCTCACCGAGCGCGACGGCGACGGCTACCTGCTCGCCTCCAGCCAGGGCGACGACACCTTCGCCGCCTACGATCGCGAGCGCGCCGAGGACAACGAGTACGAGGCCGGTTTCCGCGTCACCGGCGTCTCGGAGACCCTCGACGGCTCGGAGGCCTGCGACGGCGCCGCCGTGCTCAACGCCTCGCTGGGCTCTCGCTACCCGAACGGTCTCCTCGTCGTCCAGGACGGCCAGGAGACCCCGGCCGACGGCGACCGCGAGGGCACCGGCTTCAAGTTCGTCGACCTCGGCGACGTCCTGGACGTCATCGACGACTGACGCGGCCGGAGCCGGAGCCGGGGCGCGCGGCCGGGGCGGGACCGGGGACCTCATGTCTCGCGCAGCGGTGTGTACACCTCGGCGCTCAGCCCGAAGGTCCAGGCGACCCCCTCTCTGGCCGTCATGGTGCCCGGCGGCACGCGCAGCCAGTACGTACGGGTCGTGCCGTCCGGCTCCGGCGTCGAGTTGAGGACCTCGACCATGACCACGGGCTCGTCGCCGTCCAGGTCGATCCGCCACAGGGTGCCCGTCTCGTCGCGGTGGACGGGACGGGCGCCGGAGTCGTCGAGGTAGCGGTCGTAGCCGTAGTGCTCCAGCATCACCCGGCGCAGCTCGGCGTTCTCCTCGCCGCGGATGCGCTCCGGTGTCAGGCTGCCCAGCTCGCGGAGGAACTCCGCCGGGACGGGCATCCCGCGCCAGGCGTACAGCTCGAATCCGTCGGGGTAGGCGAGCGCCGGGCCGTCCCCGCGGTCGAGGCGGCCCGCCTCGTCGCGGTGCAGGGCGACGGGCCGTTCGCAGACGACCGCCGCCCTCTCGAACGGCCACCACCAGCCCGCGCTCCGGCTCACCCGGGCCAGCCCGTCGAGCGGGGCCCGGTCGGTGGGGAACGCGGCGAGCCAGGGCGCGTCGTGCTGCCCCAGCACGGCGTCCAGCAGGATCAGCCGGACCTGGGTCTCCAGCGCCCGGTCCGTGCCGAGTTCCTCCAGCACCCCCCGGCGGACGCGGTCGACCAGTGTCTGCGTGGTCGCCCACAGCCGCTCCCCGGTCGCGGACCAGTGCCGCGACCATCCTGTGGCGCCCAACTCGGCCAGCATCCGGGCGCGTTCCTCCGCCCACGGGGCCGTGCGCACGGCCTCGCGCACACTCGCCCCCGCGTCCTGGAGCGAGCGCACCAGCTCCACGCCCTCGCGCGGCGACCCCGCCCACACCACCCGCTCCGGCTCCGCGAGCCCCGCCCGCCGGTACGCCAGCCGGACACCCGCCTCGGCCTCGGCCCGGTCGGCCGGCACGGCCGCGGCGGCGCACTCCCGCCACAGCGCCACCGCGTCCGGTGCGGGCGCCCGCGTCGTACCCACCCGATCCACGACCTCGTCCACCGTCCCGGAACCCGTCATACCCCGCACCTCCGTCGCACCCTTCGCGCCCGTCCCCGTCATCTCCCCGGCCTCCAACACCCGCTCCCGTCAGCTCAGTCGGCCACGATCCGCACGGAACCCGGCACGTACTCGCGCTGCCGGATCACCCGGAACCAGCCCTTCGGCAGCGCGATCGCCGCGTGCTCCTCGTGCACCACCCGGCCGCCCTCCGGCAGATGCAGCAGCATCGGCCCGAACGGGCCCGCCTCCCGCACCAGTTCGCCCGGCCCCACGACCGCGTGGGCATGCCCGGTCACCTCCCCCAGGGCCAGCACCAGCCGGCCACGGCCGTCGCGCGGCTCCCTCGGCGCCCGCGCCGCCTGCGAGGGCACAGCGTCCTCGGCGACGGGCACGATCAGCACATCTCCCTGCCGGTACACGGCTCTCCCCTCCGGCCCGGCGCACGGCGCACCGGCCATGACTTCGACAGTACGAGCCGCCACTGACAACGGCCCCGGGCCCGCGGCCCGCGCTGTCGGTGCCGGTTGATACAACTGCTGGCGCACCACGGATCCCGTCCATCACGTCAGGAGCAGCGCGCATGACCATCGGCGAGCACTTGCGGGAGCTGTACGGCCTGCCCGCGTTCACCTTCCCCGGGCCGGGCGAGGAGGCGAAGCTGCCCGCGGCCGACGCCGTGGCCTGGCGGGTCACCAGCGACGTGTACGACGCCGACGAGGAGTGGGAGGCGGCCTTCGAGCGCTTCTGCGCCCAGGTCGACACCACCGGGGTCCGCGCGCTGATCGTCGGCGCCTGGCGGGAGGCGTACGACACCGACCCCTCGGCGGTCGTGGCCGCGCTGCTGGCCGCCCGTGACCGGCTGCCCGCGCTGCGGGCACTGTTCCTCGGCGACATGGTCTTCGAGGAGTGCGAGATCTCCTGGATCAACCAGACCGATGTCACCGCACTGCTGACCGGCTTCCCGGAGCTGGAGGAGTTCGGGGTGCGCGGCGGCAGCGGCCTGGGTCTGAGCGGCCTGCGCCACGAGCGGCTGAGGAAGCTCACCGCGGAGACGGGCGGCATGCCGGTCGCCTTCGTGCGCGGGGTCGGCGCGAGCGACCTGCCCGCGCTGGTCCACCTCGACCTGTGGCTCGGCACCTCCGAGTACGGCGCCGACTCCGAGGTGTCCGACCTGGAACCCCTGCTGTCCGGCACCCGCCTGCCGAGCCTGCGTCATCTGGCCCTGCGCAACAGCGAGATCCAGGACGAGATCGCCGCGGCCGCCGCGTCCGCCCCGGTCGTGGCCCGTCTGGCGGCGCTCGACCTGTCGATGGGCGTCCTGACCGACGAGGGCGCCGCGGCCCTCCTCGGCGGCCAGCCGCTCACCCACCTCGAGCGGCTCGACCTGCACCACAACTACATCAGCGGCCCCCTGAAGGACCGCCTGCGCGAGACCCTCGGACCGGCCGGTGTCGAGCTCGACCTCGACGAGGACGACGCCGACGCCGACGAGGACGACGACGGCACGGTCTGGCGCTACGTGGCCGTGGGGGAGTGACCACGCCGTGCCGCGCTACTACCCTTCCCCTCTCCGGGGCTTCCACGGCCTGCCCGTCCACACCTTCCCGCCCGAGGAGGTGCCCGGCGGCCGCCCGCTGCCCGGTGCCGCCTCGGTGGCCTGGCGGCTCACCACCGAGGGCGACCTCCCCTTCGAACCGATCTGGCGGCGCTTCCTGGACCAGGTGTCCGGCGAGGACGTCACCGCCCTGGTCCTCGGGCCCTGGTGGGAGGACTACGACCCGAGCCGCATCGACCAGGTGCTCGAACTGATCACCGCCGACGCCGGGCGCCTTCCCCGTCTGCGGGGCGTGTTCCTGGGCGACCTGGTGTCCGAGGAGATGGAGATCTCCTGGATCCGGCAGGGCGAGGTCACCCGGGTGCTGCGGGCCTGGCCCGGTCTGCGTGAGCTCGGCGTGCGCGGCGGAGAGGGCCTCATGGTCGAACCCCTGCGGCACGAAGGGCTGAGCGACCTGCGGATCGAGTCCGGCGGACTGCCGGGCGAGCCCGTACGGGCCCTGGGCGCCTGCGAGTTCCCCGCCCTGGAGCGCCTCGAACTGTGGCTCGGCACGACCTGGTACGGCGGCGACTGCACGGCCGAGGACATCGCCCCGCTGCTGACCGGACTCGCCCGCTGCCCCGGGCTGCGCCGTCTCGGCCTGCGCAACAGCGACATTCAGGACGACATCGCCGCGGCCCTCGCCGCAGCGCCCGTCGTCGCCGGACTGGAGCACCTCGACCTGAGCATGGGAACCCTCGGGGACGAGGGCGGCGCCGCGCTGCTCGCCGGGCAGCCGCTCACCCATCTGCGGTCGCTGAACCTCGACCACCACTTCCTCTCCGAGGAGCTGACCGACCGCCTGCGCCGGACGCTGGAACCCCACGGGGTACGGCTCTCCCTGACACCGTCCCGGCGCTCGAACCACGACCCGGAGGCCCGCTTTGTCGCCGTCGGCGAATGACGGCGGCCCGGTGCGCCTCGCCGTCGTCGGCAACCCCGAGAACCGGCGGGTGACGCTGTTCGCCGACGCGGTCCGGGCGGCCGGTCTGCCCGCGCCCCGCGTCGTGCCCTGGGCGCGCGTGCTGAGCGAGGGCCGCGCCGACTTCGCGCCCGAGGAGACCGTGCGGCTCGACTCGCCCGGTGAGAGCGCGGACGTCGACCGGCTGCTGCGCGGCGCCGAGGACCCCACCCGGGTCGAGGGCTCGGCGCGCTGGCACACGGCCTTCCTGGCGGCCGTGCGCTCGCTGCGCGGCGGCATCCGCCTCGACGACCCCGACGAACTCGCGGTGCTGTTCGACAAACGGCGCTGCCACGGGGTCCTGAGCGCCGCGGGCGTCCCCGTGCCGTACTCGCCCACCTCCGGTCCGTCGGGCGCGCCCGTGCACGGCTGGGACGACGTCCGCGCGCTGATGCGCGAGCACCGTATGCCACGGCTGTTCGTGAAACTCGCGCACGGCTCCTCGGGGTCCGGGGTGCTGGCCGTCGAGTCGGCGGCGAACGGCCGGATCAGGGCCACCACCTCGGTCGAACTGACTGACGGGGGCGCCCTGTTCAACTCCCTCAAGGTGCGCCGCTACGACCGGGAGCGGGACATCGCGGCCGTCGTCGACGCGCTCGCCCCGGACGGACTGCACCTGGAGCGCTGGCTGCCCAAGGCCTCCCAGCGCGGCCGGGCCGCCGACCTGCGGGTCCTCGTGGTGGACGGCCGGGCCACCCACGCGGTCGTGCGCACCAGCGCCTCGCCCATGACCAACCTGCACCTCGGCGGCAGCCGGGGCGATCTCGCCCTGGCCCGGCAGGCCTTCGAGGAGGCGGGTGCCCGCTGGGCCGACGTGCTGGAGGTGTGCGAGCGGGCCGCCGCCTGCTTCCCGCGCACCCTGTGCGTCGGCGTCGACCTGCTGCCCGCCACCGGCTGGCGCCGCGCCGCCGTCGCCGAGGTCAACGCCTTCGGCGATCTGCTGCCCCGGCTGACCGGCCTGCCCGGCAGCGGCGCCGAGGGCCTCGACACGTACGCCGCGCAGCTCGCCGCCCTCGTACGGCGCCGCGCACCGCACCACCCGCACAGAACGGAACCCGCCCATGCCGGCGCCTGAACCCCGGGCCGACACACCCCTCGACATGAACGAGATCGTCGGCAGCCACGACCTGCTCCTGGTCACCCTCGACACCCTCCGCCACGACGTGGCCGCCGAGCTCGCCGAGGCCGGGCGCATCCCCCACCTCACCCGCTGCCTGCCCGGCGGCCGCTGGGAGCGGCGGCACGCGCCCGGCAGCTTCACCTACGCCTCCCACCAGGCGATCTTCGCCGGGTTCCTGCCCACCCCGGCCGCACCCGGCCGGCACCCCCGGCTGTTCGCGGCGAGCTTCGCGGGCAGCGAGACCACGGCCGAGCGGACGTACACCTACGACACCCCCGACCTGGTCTCCGCGCTGGCCGCGGACGGCTACCGCACGGTCTGCCTCGGCGGTGTCGGCTTCTTCAACAAGCAGGGCCCGCTCGGCTCCGTGCTGCCCGGCCTGTTCCAGGAGTCCCACTGGGAGCCGGAGTTCGGCGTCACCTCACCCACCTCCTTCGAGGCCCAGGTCACCCGCGCCGAGGAGGTCGTACGCCGACTGCCCGAGGAACAGAAGCTGTTCCTGTTCGTCAACGTGGCCGCCCTGCACCAGCCCAACTGGTTCCATCTGCCCGGCGCGACCCGGGAGGCGGGCGACTCCCGCGAGACGCACGCCGCCGCCCTGGAGTACGTCGACCGGCACATCGGCCGTCTCTTCGCCGCTGTGAGCAGCAGACGACCCGCCTTCGCCATCGTCTGCTCCGACCACGGCACCGCCTACGGCGACGACGGCTACACCGGCCACCGCATCGGCCACGAGTCCGTGTGGACCGTGCCGTACGCCCACTTCTTCCTCGAGGCGGGGGCGGCCAGGTGACCGAGCCCGTCCGCCCGTACCAGAGCTACGTCTACGCCTACCCGCACAAGACCGCCTACCGGAGGCTGCCCGACCGCCCCCTGCTGCGCGACCTGTGGGACGCGGAGCCCAAGGACGCGCTCTCCCTCTATCTGCACATCCCGTTCTGCGAGATCCGCTGCGGCTTCTGCAACCTGTTCACCCGCATCGGCGCCCCGGACGGCCTCACCGGTGCCTACCTCGACGCCCTGGAGCGGCAGGCGACGGCCGTACGGGAGGCGCTGGGCGAGCGGGAGCCGGTCCGGTTCGCCACCGCGGCCTTCGGCGGCGGCACGCCCACCTTCCTCACCGCCGCCGAGCTGGAGCGGCTGTGCGACATCGCCGAGCACGGCATGGGCGCCGGCCTCGGGGCCGTCCCTCTGTCGGTGGAGGCCTCGCCCGCCACCGCCACCGCCGACCGGCTCGCCGTCCTCGCCGAACGCGGCGCCACGCGGCTCAGCCTCGGCGTACAGAGCTTCGACGACACCGAGGCCCGGTCCGCGGTGAGACCGCAGCGCCGCGCCGACGTCGAGGCCGCGCTCGGCCGCGTCCGGGACGCGGGCCTGCCGGTCCTCAACATCGACCTGATCTACGGCATCGACGGCCAGACCGGGGACAGCTGGCTGAGGTCCCTGGACGCGGCGCTCGCCTGGCGGCCCGAGGAGCTCTACCTCTACCCGCTCTACATCCGCCCCCTGACCGGCCTCGGCCGTCGCGCCGGCGACCACGACCCGGCCTGGGACGCCCAGCGGCTGCGTCTGTACCGCCTCGGCCGCGACCACCTCCTCGCCCACGGCTACACCCAGCAGTCGATGCGGATGTTCCGCCGCGCGGACGCCCCGCCCCAGGGCGCCGACGACTACGCCTGCCAGACCGACGGCATGATCGGCCTGGGCTGCGGAGCCCGCTCCTACACGGCCGGTCTGCACTACTCCTTCGACTACGCCGTCGGCATGCACGAGATACGCGGCATCATCGACGACTACGTCGCCCGCCCGGCCGCGGACTTCGCGCACGCCGAGTACGGCCGGCGGATGGACCCGGACGAGACCCGGCGCAGGCATCTGCTCCAGTCGCTGCTCCAGGCCGAAGGCCTCGACACCGCCGACTTCCAAAGCCGCTTCGGACAGCTGCCGTCGGACGGCTTCCGCGCCGAGTTGGAGCGGTTCGCCGCCCGTGGCTGGCTGACGGACACGGACGGGCCCGTACTGCGCCTGACCCCGGAGGGCCTCGCGCACTCCGACGCGATCGGCCCCGAGCTGTTCTCCCCGGCCGTGAGCGCGGCGATGGCCGCCTACGAGCGGAAGTGACCGCGATGGACCTGACCCTGCTCTACCGCGGCCCGCTGGCGTCCTGCGACTACGACTGCCCGTACTGCCCGTTCGCGAAGCGGCGCGACTCCCCGGAGCGGCTGCGCACGGACCGGGCCTGTCTGGAGCGCTTCGCCGGATGGGCCGAGGAGCAGACCGGTGACCGGTTGTCGGTCCTGTTCACGCCCTGGGGCGAGGGCCTGGTCCGCTCCTGGTACCGGGGCGCCCTCACCGGGCTGTCCCGCCTTCCCCATGTGCGAAGGGTCGCCATCCAGACCAACCTGAGCTGCCGCACCGACTGGCTCGCCGAGGCCGACCTCGGCACCCTCGCCCTGTGGTGCACGTACCACCCGGGCCAGACGCCGTACGACCGCTTCCTGGCCAAGTGCCGTGAACTGGCCGGGGCAGGGGTCCGGTTCAGCGTCGGGATCGTCGGGCTGCCCGAGCATCTGGAGCACGCCCGACGGCTGCGCGCAGACCTGCCCGAGCACGTGTACCTCTGGGTCAACGCCGCCGAGGGCCACCTCTACGACGACGCCGCGGCCCGCCTGTGGACCGACCTGGACCCGCTCTTCCCGTACAGCCGCCGTCCGCACACCAGCGCGGGGCTGCCCTGCCGCACCGGCGAGTCGGTGATCTCCGTGGACGGCGACGGCACGGTCCGCCGCTGCCACTTCGTACCCGCCGAGCTCGGCAACCTCTACGACGGCTCCTACCGCGAGGCGCTGCGGCCGCGCGCCTGCCCGCTGGCCGTGTGCGACTGCCACATCGGCTACGTCCACCTGGAGACGCTCCCGCTGTACGACGTCTTCGCGGGCGGAGTGCTGGAGCGGATACCGGCGAGCAGCGCCTAATAATCTCTTCTGGAGCTATTCAACTAGATGAGTATCATGAGGTGTCTCCGGAGGTCCGGCAGACGTGACAGCGGCCCGCCGGGAGGGCCGCGCACGGCAAGGAAGGCGACACCTCATGACCGCCCCGTACACCCGCTATGTCGCCCTGGGGGACAGCCAGACCGAGGGCGTCGGTGACGGCGACGACCTCACCGGGCTGCGCGGCTGGGCCGACCGCCTCGCCGAGCGGCTCGCCCGCCACAACCCCGGACTGCGCTACGCCAACCTCGCCGTCCGGGGCCGCCTCGCGGGCCAGGTCCGCGCCGGGCAGCTCGCCCCCGCCCTCGCCCTGCGCCCGGACCTGGCCACGGTCCTCGCCGGGGTGAACGATCTGCTGCGCCCGCGCTTCGACCCGGACGAGGTGGTGGGCCATCTGGAGGCGATGTTCGCCGCGCTCACGGCCCAGGGCGCGCAGGTGGCCACCCTGACCTTCCCGGACCCCTCCCGCATCAGCCCCCTGGCCCGTGGCCTGGCCCCTCGGGTGACCGTCCTGAACGACCGCATCCGCGAGGCCGCCCGCCGCCACGACGTCATCGTGGCCGACACCGCCGTCGTCCCCGTCGCCGTCGACCCCCGGCTCTGGAGCCAGGACCGCCTGCACGCCAGCCCGCTGGGCCACGACCGTATCGCCGCGGCCATGGCCCAGGCCCTGGACGTGCCCGGCAGCGACACCGCGTGGACCGACCCGCTGCCCGCCGGCCCCCCGGCACCGGCCGGCCGGCACGCCGTCGCCGCAGAGGTCCGCTGGGCGGCCTCCTTCCTCGGCCCCTGGCTGGGCCGCCGCCTGCGGGGACGTTCCTCGGGGGACGGGCGCAGCGCGAAGCGGCCGGAGCTGGCGCCGGTCGCGGCGGGCTGACCGGCCGGGAGCGGCAGCACCGGGGCACCGTGGCCGGCGGTGGTTGCGCGCGGGGGCCGGGGCGGGGCAGGGTTCGGGAGTGGCCACCTTGCTGATCGTTCATCACACGCCCTCCCCGAACTGCCAGGCGATGTTCGAGGCCGTCGTCTCGGGTGCGACGGCCCCGGAGATCGAGGACGTACGGCTCGTACGGCGGTCGGCGCTGTCCGCGACGGCGTCGGACGTGCTCGAGGCGGACGCGTATCTGCTGGGCACCCCCGCGAACCTGGGCTACATCTCCGGCGCCCTCAAGCATTTCTTCGACCAGGTCTACTACCCCTGCCTGGACGAGACGCGCGGCCGCCCGTTCGGGTACTACGTGCACGGCGGGAACGACGTGACCGGGGCCGTACGGGCCGTCGAGGCGATCACCACCGGCCTGGGCTGGCGCCGCGCCACGGACGCCGTGACCGTGACCGGCGAACCGTCCAAGGACGACCTCCAGGCCTGCTGGGAACTGGGAGCCGTGCTCGCCGCGGGGCTCATGGAGTGACGGGTCCTCCTTGGCGCCCGGACGTCGCGGGGCGGGCCAGGTTCTCGTGACACCCCCTAGGCTGATCCCATGTACGTGACCCGCACGTCCCGGCATGTGAACGCCCCGCCCGCCGCCGTCTACCGCGCGCTGGTCGACGCGGACGCGGTCGGACGCTGGCGGGTGCCGGACGGGATGAGCGGCCGGGTCCACGAGTTCGACGCCAGGCAGGGCGGCCGCTTCCGGGTGTCGCTCACCTACGAACTCCCCGACGCCACCGGCAAGTCGGGCGCCCGTACCGACACCTATCACGGCCGGTTCCTACGCCTGGAGCAGGACCGTCTGGTGGTGGAGGAACTCGAGTTCGAGACCGACGACCCTGCCCTGCGCGGCACGATGACCATGACGACCACGCTCACCGCGCGCGAGGGCGGCGGCACCGAGGTCGTGATGGTGCACGAGGGCGTCCCCGACGTGGTGCCGCCGGCCGACAACGAGACCGGCACGCGCATGGCCCTGGCCAACCTCGCCGCGCTCGTCGAGACCTCCTGAGCCGAGGCGCTCCCGGCGCGCCGGTCAGTCCACCCGGTGGACCAGCTGGCTGGTCAGCTCGTACCGCGCGCCCACCACCGCGAGCCGCCCCTGCGCGACCCGCGCGGCGAGATCGGGCACCGCGGCCAGGCGCGAGCGGACCAGCCGCACCTGGGCGTCGATCGTCGCGTCGACCCGGGCGTCGCCCTCCGTGGTGTGGTCGATGGCGGGGCGGATCTGGTCGGCCAGGTACTGGATGTGGTCCGGCAGCGGTTCCCCGGTCCGCTCGGCCTCCACGGCCGCCCGCACCGCCCCGCACGACTGGTGCCCGAGCACCATCACCAGCGGTACGGCGAGCTCCAGCACCCCGTACGCGATGCTCCCGAGCACGGCCTCGTCCAGCACCTCCCCGGCCGCCCGCACGGTCAGCAGGTCCCCGAGGCCCTGGTCGAACACCAGCTCCGGCGGCACCCTCGAGTCCACGCAGCCGAGTATCACGGCGAAGGGATGCTGCCCGGCCGTCAGCGCGTGGCGTACCGCCGGTGTCTCGTCGGGATGCCGTTCCCGGTAGGTACGCCAGCGCAGGTTCCCCACGGCCAGGGCGCGCAGCGCCTGCGCGGGGGTCTCCGGACGTGGCCCGGCGGGTGTTCGCCCGGCCGCCCGCGCGGGCGCGGCGACGGTGAGCGAGGCGGCCCCCGTCAGCCCGGCCCACAGCAACGCGCGCCGGGCCGGAGAGGCGGACGGGGCGGGGGAGACGGGCGGGGCGGGGAAGGTGGCGTCGTTGGTCACGGCGTTCGAACGTACGGCCGTGTCGCCGGCTGTCCGGCTTCCCTTGCCGAATGATGACGAGGCGTGGGCGAACCGTGATCGGGCGTTGAACCGCCCTTGGGCGGATCGTTTCCGTGCCCATACACAGCTCTCATTTCTGTTGCGCTGAGCAATAGTTGACGTTCCATCAGGTCACCGGCGCGTCCGGGACGATCACGACCTTGCCGACGGCCGTGCCCGACTCGGCGTGCCGCAGCGCGGCGGCCGCCTCGTGCAGGGGGTAGGCGCGGTCGATCGTCGCCCGGACCGTTCCGCTGCCGAGGAGGGCGAAGATCTCGGTGAGGTCCTCGCGCAGTTCGGCCCGGAACCTGTCGGCCTTGCGGGCCTTGCCCGCCCAGAGGTTGAAGAAGTGGGCGCTGCGGCCGTTGGGCAGGACGTTCCAGAGGGTGAGGCGGGCGAGGAGCCTGAGCACGGTGACCATGCCGCTGCCCGCCCGGTCGCGGGTGGAGGCGCTGCCGTAGGAGACGAGGGTGCCGCCGGGGGCGAGCATCCGCCAGGAGTCCCTGACGCCCTTGCCGCCGACGTGGTCGAACACGGCGGCGACCCCGCCGGGCGCCAGTTCACGGACGCGGGCCAGGAGGTCGCCGCGGTAGTCGACCGGTACGGCGCCGAGTGCCGCGACCGCCTCCTGGTTGCGGGCGGAGGCGGTGCCGATGACGGTGACTCCGGCGGCGCGTGCCAGCTGGACCAGCACGCTGCCGACACCGCCGTTGGCGCCGTGCACGACGACCGTGTCCCCCGCCCGGACCCGGGCCGTGCGGTGGAGCATCCGCCAGGCGGTCGCGCCGTTGGTGACCAGCGTCTCCGCCGCGGCGGCCGGCACCCCGTCGGGCACCGGAACCAGGTCGGCGGCCTCCAGCAGGACGCGGTCGGCCCAGCCGCCCGTCTTCGTCAGCGCGGCCACGCGCTGCCCGACGGCCAGGGGGATCGCGCCCGGCGCCTGCGGGCCCAGTTTCTCGATCACGCCGACGAGGTCGTAGCCGGGAACGAAGGGGAAGGCGGGCATGTCGTAGTACTTGCCGCGCCGCATCTGCTGCTCGGCGAAGGTGACTCCGCTGGCCTCGACCCGGACCAGTGCCTGCCCGAGGCCGGGCCGGGGCAGCTCGCGCACCCGCACCTGAAGGGTCTCGGGCTCGCCGACGGCGGGGAGGACGATCTCGGTCGCTCGCATGACAACTCCTTGTGTTGTGTGGTGACCGCGATGTGTGGTTGACCACTCACTCGTGTGTGCCGAGAGAGGGCGACCCATCGGTGCCGTGAGGAACCGGGCGTCGCCCCGCTGTCAGTAGTGCGTGATACCCGCCTTGAGGGTGCGTGTCCAGGGGGCGTCGACGGCCTCGGCGTCGATCGAGACGAGCAGATGGCACAGCATTCCGACGGCGAAGAACTGCTGGATCTGCTCCTCGCCGCCGCCCGAGGCGCCGCGCACGTACTCCACGGTGCGGGCGTACCCGGTGCGCACCGCCTCGCGGACGGCCGGCTCGGAGACCGCTGCCGCCTGGGCGTGCAGTTGCACGAGCATCAGGTCGTTGTCGCTGATCAGGCGGGCGTAGGCGTCACCCATCGAGTCCAGCACGGCCTCCGGGCTGCTGCCCTCTGCCTCGGCGGCGCCGCGCTCCAGGGCCGCCCGCACCCGCACGAAGCAGTGCTCGACGACCGCGGTGAACAGCGCCTCCTTGTTCGGGAAGAGGCGGTAGACGTACGCCTGCGAGATGCCGGCCGCCTTCGCCACCTCGCTGGTGGTGGTCCCGAAGTAGCCCCGGGCGGCGAACGCCCCGATCGCGGTGCGCAGCACCGTTTCCCGGCGCTCCTCGGCGGTGGACAGTCTCCGTGCTTCCGTCTTCATGTGACTACTCAATCACTCACACCTGTGAGTCGTCAACCACTCTTCATGGGGAGCCGAGCCGTCGGGTGATCGCGGCACCTCGTGGTGGAGCGGGCACGGGGCGGGCCGCCGGGAGATCGCGGCGCCTCGTGGTGGAGCGGGCACGGGGGCGGGCGGCCGGGAGATCGCGGCGCCTCGCGGTGGAGCGGGCCGGGGGCGGGCCGCCGGGAGATCGCGTTGTCAGTGGGCGCCGCTATGTTCGGTCGTGTTCCCGCCGGAAGGTGTCGGCACGTGAGATTTCGCGTGCTCAAGTGGCATGCGCTGCGAAGGAGATGATGGGTTGTCCGACTGGGAGAAGTCGAGCACGGCCCGGGTGGTGCGTCCCGCCCGGCCGCGCAAGCTCGCCAAGGTGCCGTTCGTCGAACTGGCCGACGGACGACTGCAAGGCGTGGTGTCCAGCGGCTCGGACGTCGAACGGGTCTATGTGTCCTCGGTGGCGGCCGCGACGTACGCGTTCGCGTGCAGCACCAACAACAACCGCCCCTGCGGCGGCGCCCGCGGCTCGTTCTGCAACCACATCCGGGCGCTGATCACCGAGGCCGTGCTCCAGTACGGCCCCGAGCGCGTCGCCCGCTATCTGCGCGTCGACCTCGGCGACGACGAGCCGACCGCGGCCTCCCTCGCCCAGGCGATGACCGCCACGCGGCCCGCGGCGGCCGACGGCAAGGCCGCCGCGGCCCCCGTCTTCAGCCGCTTCCTGCGCCACCTGGCCTACCTGGAACTGGCGCCGGGCACCGGGCCGTTGCCGGAGATGCACTGGTTCCCGCCCACCCGCGGGCAGGCGCCCGGGAGCGACATCGAGTCCGCCGGTCCGATGGCCGCGCCGGTCGACGGCCTCGACGAGGCGCTCGCCGCGGTCGACGCCTTCGACGGCATGCTCACCGCGGGCCTGCTGCGGCCCCGCGCCGATCGGACGGCCGGGCTGACCGGACTCGCCGACGCCGTCGCGGGCAGCCCACTGGCCGCGCGGGCCGCCGAGGCGGCCGAGAAGGCGGCGGCCGGCAGCGCGGGCGAGGACCACTTCGTCGCCCTGGCCGCCGCCCGTTCCGCGCTGCTCGGCGCCTCCTACGACGCCCTCGCCGCACGCGCCGAGGAGCTGACCGGACGCACCCCTGACGACCCCGCCGGCCCCGCCGCGCCGGGTGCGGGCCAGACGCCCAACCTCCTGGCCGCGGCCCGCTCCTGGCTGTCCGACCTGGCCCGCGCGGGCTGGCAGGGCATCGATCACGACCTGGTCTCGGGCGCGGCCCCGATCGTCTCCGCGATGCTCCCGGACACCTCGCTGCGCCGCCTCGCCACCCTCCTCGACGGCTTCGCCGCCGAACTCGCCGCCTCCTGCCCGGGTGCCTCGCTGGAGCGTGTCCCGGCCCGCCGCTGGGGCGACCTGTGGGCACGGGCCCTGCTGCTCGCCCTGCCCGGCGCCACCGACGCGCCCGCTCCCGCCACGGTCACCGGGCGACTGCTGCCGCTCGGCGTGGACCTGCACGAACACGCCACCGCGGTCCAGGCCCAGGTCCACGCGGTCCTCGAACCCGCGGACGGCACCGCGCCCCGGCTGCTGCGCGCGGCCGTCTCGGTGCCCAAGCCCGACACGGTCGTCGAGGCCGGTGTCTGGCAGCTGCTGCGGCCCCACATGTCCCTGCTGGCCGCCCTGGGCGAGGGCCGCGCGATGGACCTGGACTCCATGCCGGTCACCGCGGAGGGCGACCTGATCTGGAGCGAGGAGCACGCCCGCCCCGGCGAGGCCGCCGACGCCTTCGCCACCGCCCGGGTCGCCCTGCCCACCGCAGCCCTCGCGGCCACCGCGCCGCTGGACCGCCACCCGGCCCGGCTCGCCGTCCCCGTCTTCCTGGAGGGCTACGCGCCCCGGACCGACGGCGGGACCACGGTGTTCGACCTGCCCTCGGGTCCGCTCGCCGTGGACACCGACCGCATCCCCACCGCCGGACCGCTCACCCCCGAGGCCGTCGCCGCCTCCACCGCCTGCATCGGCCTGCTGCGCTGGGACGACGGCACCTTCACCGTCCAGCCGCTCGCCGTGGAGACGACCGTACGGAAGAAGACCGTCGCCCTGCACGCGGGTGCCTGGGCCGGCGGCACCACCGACAAGAACGGGGTCAGGGCCGAGAAGGCGGCCACCGACGCCGTGAAGGTGCTGCGCGAGCGCGCCGGAAGGCTGCTGCGGAAATGACCGAGCCCACGACCGCCGAGGAGACGACCGGGACCGGGCCCGGCGCGGAGCAGGCCCCGGCCGCGACCACCGCCGGGCAGCCCGCGGACGGCGCCCCCGACGCCCACGACAACCGCCGCCAGGTGCTCTACTGGCGCCTGCTGGCCCGGCTGTTCGACCGTGAGGAGCAGCAGACCCTGGAGTCGGCGAGCCTCGCCGTCGTCGAGGACATCGGCCTGCCGGCCGCGCTGCTCGACCCGCAGACCTCCGTCGACTCCCTGGTGCAGCGACACCCGGACCTGGCCGGGGAGTTCGACGGCCTGATGATCCCGGAGCAGGAGGACGGCGACCGCGACCGCGCCGCCGAGGTACGCCGCGCGGCACTGGTGTCGAAGGTGCTGCTGAACGTGTTCGACAGCGGCTCCGGCACGGTCACCGCGGGACAGCTCGCCCGCTGGCAGGCCGACGCCGACTGGCTGGAGCGGGCCCTCGGCTGCAAGCCGGGCGAACTGCGCGGCGGCCGGAGCGCGGGACGCGGTCCCGGCGCACTCGGCGCCTCCGGCGCGGGCGCGAGCCCCACCGGCACGGGCGGCGGCGGCCACACCCCCGACCTGAGCCGGCTGATCCCGGAGATCGGGCCCGAACTCGGTGCCATCGAGGCCGACCTCGTCAAGCGCATGCACCTGCGCGAGGTCCTCGCCGACCCCCAGCTCGCCGCGAAGCTCACCCCGAGCATGTCGCTGATCGAGCAACTGCTGCGCGACAAGAACAACCTCTCCGGCGTCGCCCTCGCCAACGCCAAGGCGCTGATCCGGCGCTTCGTCGACGAGGTCGCCCAAGTGCTGCGCACCCAGGTCGAGAAGAGCACCGTGGGCCCGCTGGACCGCTCGGTGCCGCCCAAGCGGGTGTTCCGCAACCTCGACCTCGACCGCACCATCTGGAAGAACCTCACCAACTGGAGCCCGGAGGAGGAGCGGCTCTACGTCGACCGCCTCTACTACCGGCACACCGCCCGCAAGACCACGCCCCAGCGGCTGATCGTGGTCGTCGACCAGTCGGGGTCGATGGTCGACTCCATGGTCAACTGCACCATCCTGGCGTCCATCTTCGCCGGGCTGCCGAAGGTGGACGTCCACCTCATCGCGTACGACACACAGGCGCTCGACCTCACCCCGTGGGTGCACGACCCGTTCGAGACGCTGCTGCGGACCAACCTCGGCGGCGGCACCGACGGCACCGTCGCCATGGCCCTCGCCCAGCCGAAGGTCGCCGAACCGCGCAACACCGTCGTGGTGTGGATCTCCGACTTCTACGAGTGGCGCGGCGAGCAGCTCTTCGAGTCGATGGCCGGCCTGCACCGCTCCGGCGTGAAGTTCATCCCCGTCGGCTCGGTGACCAGCTCCGGGCGCGGCAGCGTCAACCCCTGGTTCCGCGAGCGGTTCAAGGACCAGGGCACCCCGGTGATATCCGGGCACATCCGCAAGCTCGTCCAGGAACTCAAGACGTTCCTCGCCTGACCCCGCCGCAGCACCGGCACACCCCCTCACCACGCACCGCACTTGTGACGAAAGGCCACCTCATGTCCGACCTGTTGCGCGCCCCCGCCGAGCTCAAGTACGCCGAGGAGCTGGACTGGCTGGAGTCGGTCGACGACGGCCCCAAGCCGTTCTCCTGGCGGCTGTCGCCCAAGATGGTCCGTCTGTTCATCCTCGGCTCCGAGCGTGCCGACGGCCTGGACCGCGAGATCTCGCAGAAGTGGTTCGGCGACCGCAGCTTCGTCGAGCGTTCCATCGTCACCCTCGCCTCCGACCGCGGACTGCTGCTCATCGGTGACCCCGGCACCGGCAAGAGCTGGCTGGCCGAGCTGCTGGCCGCGGCGATCAGCCGGAACTCCACCCTGGTCGTGCAGGGCACCGCGGGCACCACCGAGGACCACATCAAGTATTCGTGGAACGTCTCGATGGTGATCGCCAAGGGCCAGTCCCGCGAGTCGATGATCCCCTCGCCGATCATGACCGCCATGGAGGGCGGCGCCATCGGCCGCTTCGAGGAGCTCACCCGCTCCACCAGCGACGTGCAGGACGCGCTGATCTCGATCCTGTCGGATAAGTACATCTCCGTACCCGAACTCGACAGCGACAACATCGTGTTCGCCAAGCCGGGCTTCTCGGTCATCGCCACCGCCAACAGCCGCGACCGGGGCGTCAACGACCTGTCGAGCGCCCTCAAGCGCCGCTTCAACTTCGTCCGCATCCCCGTGGTCAGCAACAAGAAGGCCGAGGCGGAGATCGTCCGCTTCCGCACCGAGGAACTGCTGCGCCGCCACCGGATCGAGCTGGACGTGCCGCCCACCCTGCTGGACGTCCTGCTCCAGAGCTTCGCCGACCTGCGGGCCTCCTCCGCCGCGGCCGCGGGCGACGACGAGAAGCTGGAGTCAGCCCTGTCCACCGCCGAGCAGATCGGCGTCCTGGAGGACGCCATCCTGCACAGCAACTTCTTCGGCGAGCGCACCCTCACCGCGCACACCCTCGCCTCCTCCCTCGTCGGATCGCTCGCCCGGCGGGAACCGGAGGACCTGGCCATCCTCAACAAGTACCTGCACGGCGTGGTCGAGCCGCGCAGCAAGGAAGAGGGCGGATCCTGGCCGGAGTTCCTGGAGGGCGGCCGCGACGCGATCGCGACCCTGTCATGAGCGAGGCCACCTTCACGGCGCTGCGCGCCCAGCTGGAACAGGCCGCCACGACGTTCGCCGACGGGCCCCGCGCCCTGGAGGGCATCCTCCTCGGCATGGTCGACGACGTCGACCGGGCCGTCCGCGAACCCCTGGAGATATTCCCGGTCTGCCATCACTCACCCGCCTCCGCCCTCGCCATGGCCCGCCGGCTGCGCGAGAAACAGCCCAAGGTGGTGTACCTGGAGCTGTGCGAGGACATGGCCCCGCTGCTCACCGAGCTGCGCAACTGCCGCCTGCCGGTGGCGGTGCAGGCCTTCGCCACCGAACTCGACGGCTTCCCCGCCGACTGGGCCCCGCTGTCGGTCGTCGCGCCGGTCACCGAGGCCTCCGCCGAGTACCAGGCCGTCGCGTACGCCCTGGACACCCCCGGCGTCGAACTCGTCCTCGTCGACCGTTCCAGCGACCACGTCTTCCAGTGGCAGGAACCCGAGGAGGACACCCCGGCCGACGCCGACTCGGACGCGCCGGCGGCCGAGGAGGAGACCGCGCTGCACGGCGACGCCGTCGGCGTCGAGATCGGCGACCTGCGCCCCAGGTTCGCCGAACTGGAGGAGCACCTGCTGCGGCACGGCAAGGTGCGGCACTGGTCGGAGTGGTGGCACCAGTACGTGGAGCTGCCGCTCGGCGACAGCGACCACGACACCTACCGGCAGGTGATGTTCCTCATCGGCAGCCTCTTCCGCCGCCTCGCCCCCGGCGACTCCCGCCGGGTCCGCGTCGACGAGGACCGCGAGCGCTACATGTGGACCCGGATGCGCGAGCACCTCGCCGCCTCCGGCACCGACCCCGCCGACTGTCTGTACGTCTGCGGCGCCTTCCACGCGGCCAGCCGCGTGGCGGAGTTCGGCGTCGGCGGCAGCGACGGCTTCGAGATCTCGCCGCGCACCGCCACCAAGTGGCAGTACGGACTGATCCCGTCCAGCCACACGGCGATCGAGGCGCAGTTCGGCCTCGCCGCGGGCTCGGTGTCGATCGCGGCGACGGAATGGGCGAAGAACCTCAAGCGCACCCGCGTCAAGCCGTACCGGCTCGCCGGGCAGGCGGGCACCAGGAAGCCGGCCGAGGCGGCGGCGCCCCCGGCGCCGATGGCGGACACCCCGACCGCCGACCGGCTGACCGGCTTCCTGCAGCGCCCGCCGATCCTCGACCCGCTCGACGAGGCCGAACTGCTCGGCTGGTCGGTGGAGATCGTGCGCGCCGCCCGCCGCAACGGCTACCTCGCCTCGACGGCCGACGCCATCGCCGTCTTCGAGACGTCCATCCTGCTGGCCGGGATGCGCGACCGGGCCCGACCGACGCCGTACGACTTCCAGGACGCGGCCGTCACCTGCATCGAGAAGGACAGCGTGCCCGGTCGGCGCGACGTCCGCAGGCTCGTCGAGATCATGATGGGCGGCGACCGCGTCGGCCAGGTCGGCTACGACGCCCTGCCGCCGCTCGCCCGCGACGTCCACGACCGCCTCGCCCCGCTCGACCTCAAGCTCCAGCAGCGCGGCGTCCAGCGGGCCCTGCTCGACATCGCCTCACAGCCCGATCTGGCGAAGTGCTCCGACGTGCTGTGGATCCTGAAGTACCTGATGCCGCACGGCGCCGCCCGCCCGATCATGGGCGACCGGCGGCTCGGCGAGAAGCCCATCCAGGAGTCCTGGGACCTCGCCCTGGGCACCCACCAACGCGCCCTCATCGAGCTGGGCTACGAGGGCGTCAGCATCGAACAGGTCCTGGAACAGCGGCTGCGACGCACCGCGTACGACCCGAAGGCCACGGCCGCGACCGTGCTCGGGGCAGTCGAGGACGCGATCCTCCATCTGCGAAGCCGCCGTCTCGCCGACGAACTCGGCACCCGCGCCCTAGAGGTGCTCGCACAGGAACGCAGCGTGGACGGGGCACCCGAGGTGCTGCGCCGGGTCCGCGGGCTGCTCGCGTACTACCGCACCAGCGAACCCGTGCTCCCCGGCTGGATCGAGTCCTTCGTCAAGACCGGCTACGCGCACTACTGCACGCTGCTGCCGACCGCGTTCACCGACGAGGACGCCACCGTCCGCCAGGTCGCGGCCATGTTCGGCTTCCTGTTCAGCATGGAGAGCCTGGCCCTGTCGCTCGGCTGCGACCGCACCCAGCTCGAACTGGCCGTCGCGCAGTCCCATCCGCAGGAGCCGGACAGGACGGCCCTGCTCTGGGCGGCCCAGACCCACCTGGGCCGGCTCTCCCGCGACGAACTGCGCGCCCGCTGCGCCGCCCTGCTGGGCAACCCCCTGATCGTGCCCGCCTACCCGCGCTACCTCAGCGGTTTCCTGCACGCGCTGGAGCCCGTGCCGCAGCTGACCGACTTCGTCGTCGAGGCCGTCTCCAACGCCTTCGCCGAGCTCCCCGATCCGGTCCTGCTGCCCTGGCTGCCGAGCCTGATCACCGGCCTGCGCTCCAGCGGTTCCGAGCTGGCCCCGCTGCTGATACGGGAGGCCGGCCGGATCTACCCCGGACGGCTGGACGACCTGGACACCTGGGTACCGCCGTGGCGCGCCCGGCCCGCCCCGGCCGCCGCCCCCGGGTCCGGCCGCCCGTCGGGCCCGGCCGCGCTGCCCCTGCTCACCGCGCACCCGGCGGCCTGCGACGCGATCGCGGCTCTCCTGGGCTGCGAGGGCACCTGGGACGAGCCGGGCACGGCCACCGGCGCGGCGCTCCTCGCCCGTCACCCCGGGACGGCGAACGCGCTGGAGGCCCTGCTCACCGCGTCCTGAGGCGGCTCCCCGCCGCGAGGGTCGGGGGGGGGGGGGGGGGGGGGGGGGGGGGGGGGGGGGGGGGGGGGGGGGGGGGGGGGGGGGGGGGGGGGGGGGGGGGGGGGGGGGGGGGGGGG